>JAHEJI010000102.1 GCA_024638965.1 Planctomycetaceae bacterium | reverse complement strand
TTGCGACCGCCACTATCGTGGCTCCAGTTCGCCAAGTCCGATACGCTGTGGGCTTCCGCGCTTCCGCCCACAGTTACACGCGGCCGCAGCTATCGCTGCTTCATCGTGCGACACAAGTCACCCAAGACGTTTCCGTCGGGATTGCCCCGGACGGAGCGACAATTGACGGGCTACCAAACGAAGCCGAGAAAAATTGGCTCTCCGTTGCGGGCTTGCCCGGCGGAAGCGACGACTCTTCGCGCCTCATTCACTACTCGCCGAATCGCATTGCCGTCGTACGCTCGTCGATTTCGACCCGGGCAAGCCGGACGGAGAGCTTGCTTTTGGACAAAAACGTTTTTTTGGGCGATGATGGTAGCCATCCAGTTGTTGATCCCGATCGGGACAAGCCCGACGGAAATCTGGGAGGACAAGATGTGTGGCACGATGAGGGCCGGGTGTGAGTGCGATTGTAACACTCTGGATGCGCCGGCAAACGACTTATTCATGACGCTTTCAATAAAAAAGGTAAACCATGTACGAACTATTTCGAGATTTTCTTCCATGGATCATTGGGTTTGGTGTTCCGTTTGTGGCGTGGCTGCTCCTGAGGAACAAGGCTACGAAACTCGATTCAGTGGCAGAATTTGATGGCAGGATTGGGCAAGGCAAACCGGTCGTGCTGAAGTTCTTCAAGAATACGTGAGGCAAATGACTCGCCTCTACCCCCATCGTGAATGGGATCGAAAAAAAACTGGACGGAAAAGCTGAAGTCATTCGATTGAATTTGCTGCAGCCGTTGGGTAAGGAAATCGCAAAACGCTTTGAAGTGACGTCGGCTGCAACGACGCTCCTGTTAGACGCCGACGGCAAAGTCGTTTATCGGCACACGGGCATGCCTGATCGCAAGAAGATCGTCGAAGAATTGATCGGGAATTGAAATATCGACATTAGTCGAGTGGCGGTCAAATAAGTGAAACCTTCGGGCTCGAAAGTGAAGATGCTCCAGTTTGTATTGCCGCCTTTAGGCCGAATTTTCCGGCCAGAGCCGGTACGACGATAGGTCAAATTCCGTGACAAAAGCGGACGTTTGGGCGTCCGGGATGAGCGGAAATGTCACAATCTAGTTGCCACGCTCGACCTCACGATGAATTCGCCAGCGAAAACTGCTCCGCACGATGTGCGGTGAGGCTCAATGTATTCGATGCTTTTTCGCACTGGCACTTTCGATGCACGATCTCCGTGCCAGAAATTTGCCGTCGCGGTACGGATTTTGCCCAAAATATTCATCGTCTCTGCTCGCATTGAAGCGCCAGGTTCAATTCTCAGCGTGTTGGAAGCAAAGGAAAATGTCGAAAGATAGAGCCATTGGATTATTGCGCAAATTCGCCGCCCGACGTTCGCCTAAAGGGAAGTGGAAATATATCGGACGCGATGCGCTGGCTAATGGCCTTTTAAAACGCATCAACAATCCGGATTCGATCGCTCAGAAAGACACCCCGTTGTGTGGTCCCGCGGCCTTTCTGCGAACGGTGGCTCGACATAAGCCTTACACCTATGCCAACGCCGGTATCGAGCTGTATGAGAAAGGCAAAACCAAAATTGGCGGCCTCGAGATCAAGCCCGGAAGGGAGTTGATCGGTGACCGGCCGGAAGGAAAAACCCAAGTCGCGGATTGGATCATGTTGGCCAGTCTCCGTGATAGTGACAACTGGTTACTCTCGCCTTCTGGCATTTTCAGCGGTAGCATCGCAGGCATCACTCGTCCAGCTACGATCGCTTCCTGGTTTACGGCAGCCGGCTATTCCAAAGTGGTCAATAAAGCGAGTCTGCAAAAGCATCGCTCTGATTACTTTTACGCGAAGCTGCTCGACGACGCCGAACGGCTTTATGATTCCGGATACAAAGTTCTCATGTTGATCGATGGCGATGTTCTCGACAGAAAAACTCAAGATGACGCGGTTTCGGCGTTTCCCGATCATTGGGTCGCTCTTTACTCCAGGATCCATGATCGAGGAACGACCGCCTACGACCAAAATATCCAACTGTGGGTTTGGACTTGGGCTCGTGCGCGACCAATCCCTATCGATGCCAGCAAACCACTGAAGAAGAAACATTTTCTGAATAAGTTTTATGGGTTTGTCGCAGCCAAACCATAACCGCTCGTCACTTTTCAACTACCCAAATGTTGCGATACCGAACGGGACAGCCATGGTTCTGCAGGTAGACGGGTCCGTTGTCGGCGCCCGGTTTGACGGGGGACGCGGTGGTGCCTCGGCCACCGGGTAATTCGACGTTGTCATGGATTTTGACACCATTGTGATAAACCGTCACGCGTGCGGGAGCCACTAACCTGGTCTCGTCCTCCTCACCTTCGTATTTGGCGGCTGTAAATTCTATATCAAACGTTTGCCAGGTGAGTGGCGGAAAACACATGTTGACATCGCAGTCTTTGACCGAGTAAATCCCGCCACATTCATTGTTTTTGCCTTCCAGCCCGAACGAATCCAGCATCTGAACTTCATAACGACCTTGCAGATAAATCCCGCTGTTGCCGCGAGCCTGTCCTTTATCGTTAGGCATGTAGGGCAATCGAAACTCGATATGGATTTTGTGGTCGCCAAATTTCCTGGTACTGGTCGTGCCTGGCATCAAAAGACCTTCCTCCGAGATTCGACCTTTTACCCAATCATCGGCATTCGTGCCGTCAAAAAGCACAATCGCTCCTGCTGGTGGTTTCTCTCCCAGAGTTTTGCTCTTTCGTTCAACTCGTTTGAGCGTGCCAATATCGACACCATTGGCGTTCATTACATTGATCACCCCATCGTTTATTTCGCCAACTCCCATGTCACCATCAAACAACACGGTTCCGTTGTTCTGCAATTCGCCTTCGTAAGAGACAACGACTCGTTCACCATTAAAGCCGTCTCCAGGCAAGCCACCGCCGAGGACGACCGCAGTGAATTTTCCATTACCGTTCGCAATGATCTGCACTCCGATTTTTGATTTGCGGTCTTCATTGCCAAGTTCGCCCGTGTATTCGCCTTGAAACTTATAGTCGTCATCGACCTTTTCCGGGTCAGTGTAACGAGGTGAGGGTGTCTTTTTTTGATTGGATTCCTGAGCGAAAGTTGCGGACATCAATAAAAGCGCCCCCAAGGCGACGAACTTTAATGTGTGTTTGATCATGATTTCAATTCTTTGGTTGAGAATGTGTGAAAGTGTAGCCGCAATTGTCCCAATTGCAGAACGACACGATTCCATGGTCAATTTCAGAGACAATGGTCGTTACAGTATTTTTTGCGGAGCGCTTCTGGCTGCCAACAGTTTATCAAATGCAAACCGGAGACTGTCACCCATCGGCAAAATACGGCAGCCAAAATCGGGATCTCTATCTCGACCGCGTTGATTGGGGCTGCTGGCCCAATGCAATGGCACTTACATTTGAAAGGAATAGCCCCGTAATAGTTGTAGGCCCGCAGGGTCGGTCCAAGTCAGCCCAGGGCGGTGCTGGCGGTGCCCTGGGGAATATTCGAGTAACGACATCAGCCCCGAACGGGCGGCCCTAAACAGCGTTTGATGCCAGGCCAGCGGCGAATGGCACTTACTTTATCATGATTTACTTCAGCTCCAACGGAGCGATCCTATGTCAGCCCAGGCCAGCGGCCTGGGAAACCGAATTACCATCACCACGTCAAGGCCCAACGGGTCGTTCCTACGAAACGTACTTTCTGAGCAATTCTCGAAGATTATCACCGGGAATTATGGTTGGTTGACGTTCCCTCATCTCTTACACCCCTTTAAACTGGAGCTGATCTTATTCAGCTCTGCGCTAACTAAAATAAACGTAATCAAACTGGATTTTGACAAGCATATGGCGATTAAAATTAGACCGTCCAAGGACAAGAAAGCGTTGAATCAACAACGTGACGAGCAGGCAAAGGACATTCATGTCGAAACGGAAGGCGTCGAACGGCCACGGCGGCTCCCGAAGCCGAAGATGGTCGATAGTCAAAGTCGCGTTTTCTGGGAATACGTGATTCCCGTTATCATTTTTCATTTGTTGATTCCGGTCGCATTTTTCTCGTATTTTTTCAGTTGGTGGGGCGTGCTGTTTTTACCGATCGGAAACTACATTTTCACCTCGATGGGCATTGGTGCGGGCTACCATCGCTTGTTGACGCACCGAGGATTTACTTGTCCGAAGTGGTTTGAGTACACACTGGCGATGTTGGGAGTCTGCAGCTTTCAAGATTCGCCAGCTCGGTGGGTCCTGGTACATCGCGTTCACCACCAACATTCCGATCATCGGCCCGACCCGCATACGCCCAGAGTTAGTGCGTTTTGGGCTCATATGGGTTGGTTGTTCGTCGACAATCGAGAGCTCAGTACCGGGGCCGCTTATGACAAATATGTTCGCGACCTTATTCGCGATCCGCTTTATCTGTGGTTGCAACGCGGACTCAATTGGGTATGGGTTTATCTGGCTCATGCGGTGCTGATCACGGTGATAGGAATGTTATTCGGTTTGCTCGTTTATGGAACGACGTCGGCAATGATTCAGGTCGGAGCCCAATGGTTAATGTGGGGTGTCGTAATGCGCACGATTTTCACCTGGCATGTCACTTGGGGCATCAACTCAGCAGCTCACATCTGGGGCTATCGAAACTATGAGACTCGCGAAGACAGTCGCAACAACTGGTTGTTCGCACTGTTGACGAATGGTGAAGGCTGGCACAACAACCACCACGCGGATCCGCGCTCGGCGCAACACGGACATCGATGGTGGGAATTTGATGTGACCTATATCTCGCTCAACTTTCTCGAAAAAATTGGCTTGATCAAGGATTTGGCTCGCCCGAATCATGCGGCGCTGAACCGTAAGGCGATCTAGATGACCGGCTCGGTATCAAAGTAGGACGGACTGTTAATCCATCCGTATTGCATTGGGCGGATTGCCAATCCGTCTTGCTACGAATCGCGAATTTTCAGTCTTTTTTTTGGGGGGGGCGCGAAGGTTTTGGCAAATCCGGATTTCACCACTTTTTTGCCGGATTTTTTGCGAAATTAGGACCGATACGTCGTTGAGAAAATGATCAAAAAAAGATAAACAAAACTCAAAAATCAGCTTCCATTTGATTGAATTCTGTTTTTCCATGTTACTCTGGAAACTTGTAACGATTCAAAGCTTCACTGGAACGGAGACGTAATCGCCAGGGAATCACCCGGATCAAGAACGTTTGGAGAAAATATGATTGCAAAGAGTGACAATTTTAATCAGGCCATTGAGAACTACAGCGAAGCCGCGAAAAGCGCCTCCAAAACCAAAAAAATTGGCAAAGCCGCATTAGTCGGTTTCGGTGCTGTTGCAGCAGGCGGACTGTTTACGGCCAGCCAAGCAGAAGCGGACATTATTTACAATCTTAATGTAAATGCTGGTTTCAACGTTTCGACCGTGAACGATCAAACGACAAACACGTTTAGTCCCCCACTTGCCTTTAGTTCTACTGGCGGCGCGATTGCGTTTGGAATTGCCGGAAACAACCGAGGTGCAGGCAACCCAGTAGGATCCACGGATATCTTGTGGGCAGTTGGTGCCGGCTTTTTTGGGAATCCCGGCGGCGTAAGTGCTACTGGCACCGCTTTTCCAGTGGACGTTATTCGGAGGGAACAGAGCTTTACTGTCGGACCAACTGGCTCATTCGCATCATTGGCATGGGCTGCTGCCGGTAATCCCCAAGGTGGCATGCTCCAAGATCCATTCGGCGTAGGTTCGAACGGGTCCACAACGGGCTACTTTGGATTTTCATTTCTTAACAACCAATCACAAGTGAATTACGGCTGGGCGAAGGTTAATATCACCTCACGTGAAGGGCAACCCTTTTCGTTTACGGTGCTAAACTGGGCTTATGAAAACGACGGCAGTCCAATTCATATCCAAAAGATTCCAGAGCCAAGCAATTTGGCCGGTTTGGCTTTGTTGGCACTCGGAGCGGTTGGCATTCGTCGACGCAAAGGCTTGGCAGCATAGTTACGGCGTCACAACCAAACTAATTGATCCAAAAGGACTCGTGAGAACGAGTCCTTTTTTTTAGTTCGTGTGACTTCAACATTTTTATGTAACCCGGACTCTTTCCTTAATACACTGAATCAAAAGAGAACGTATTTTTGTCACTTCTGCCCCAACAAAGTCGTACTGAAGTTGACGTTCTGCAGAAAATCGAAGCACTCCGAACTGATTGAAGGTTGTCGGACGAGAGGTTCCAAAACGTTTGTCCAGTCCGGTTTTGCAAGAAATACGGGCACATGCCTATCATATAAATTCACCGGAATAGCGCCGCAATCACTCAGAACTCACATCAGTAATTAGGAACAGATATGTCGGAAAATAATGGCAAGCAAAAGGTCCTGCTCGTCGGCTGGGATGCAGCAGATTGGAAAGTCATTCACCCGCTGATGGACATGGGCGTCATGCCCAATCTCAAAAACTTTGTGGACCATGGTGTCATGTCCGAAATCAGTACGTTGCACCCTGTCTTGTCGCCGATGTTGTGGACATCGATCGCCACTGGCAAGCGACCGTTCAAACACGGTATTCATGGGTTCATGGAACCCACGGCTGACGGCTTGCAGGTTCAGCCGATCTCAAATTTGGCGCGAAAAACCAAGGCGATGTGGAACATTCTTAACCAGGAAGGTAAACGTTCGATTGTCGTGGGCTGGTGGCCCAGTCATCCGGCCGAGCCGCTTGATGGTGTGATGGTTTCCAACGGCTACCATCAGTCCAAAAGCCTTACTCTGGATACGCCTTGGCCAATGATTCCGGGTACCGTCCATCCTGAGTCGTTGGCGGATCAACTTGCCGAAATCCGGATGCATCCCGCGGAGATTGAAGAAGATCTGCTGTTACCGTTCATTCCGTTGGCGCACAAAGTTGATCAAGATGAAGACCGGCGGTTGTGGAACTGTTGCAAGAATATAGCCGAATGCTTGACCATCCACGGTGCCGCAACTCATTTAATGGAAACACAAGAATGGGATTTAATGGCGGTTTACTACGACGCTATCGATCACTTCAGTCACGGATTTATGCGTTATCATCCACCGAAACAAGATCATATTTCTGACGAAGACTTTGAAATCTATCAAAATGTCGTTCAATGCGCGTATGCCTACCACGACATGATGTTAGGTCGGTTGTTGGAGTTGGCAGGCGACGACACGACAGTCATTATATTGTCCGATCATGGTTTTCATCCCGATCATTTGAGACCCCGTTCCATACCTGCCGAACCGACTGGACCTGCGATTGAACACCGCGACTTCGGTATTTTTGCAATGAAAGGTCCAGGCATCAAAAAAGATTCGTTGATTCATGGTGTGAACTTACTCGATATTGCTCCCACCGTATTGCAATTGTTTGGTTTACCCGTGGGCGAAGACTTCGACGGCCGAGTAATCGCGGACGCATTCGTGGAACCTCCAGAAGTCAAAACAATTCCATCCTGGGATGATGTTCCGGGGAACGACGGCCAACACCCCAAAGACATGAAATTGGACGCAGTTGAATCCAAAGAGGCCCTCCAGCAACTCGTTGAACTGGGCTATATCGAAGCCCTCGATGAAGACCAGGAAAAAAATGTGGCCAGAGCGATAAGTGAATTAAACTATAATCTGGCGAAGTCTTATATGGACGCTCATCGTTATGGCGACGCCGTCTTTTTGCTTCACGATTTGTATACCAAAAATCCGACCCATTATCGTTTCGGGATTCAGTTGGCGATGTGTTTCAAGGCGCTGAATCGAACCGAAGATCTGGATCGATTGGTCGCAAATTTAGAAAAGCAACGCTTTTCAGACGCGCGCAAAGCACAAATCGAAATCGAGAAATATAGAAAGATTGCCGCACAGCGACTGGCCGAAAAAGAGCAAGCGACTGCCGTCGATGGTACAGACGATACTGCCAACGAGTCGGCAAGCCAAGATGTTACTTCGGATACGATATCGTCATCCCCTGAACAGGATTCTGACTCGACCATTCCAAAATCCGAAGATCTGTTCTCGGAAGCTGAGAGAGACAAGATCTCTCAGCTTCTCGGCTTAACGCAAGTCAACATGTACGCCTTGAACTTTCTAAGAGGATTCGCGAATACGGCGAAAGGAAATGTCGATGAAGGACTCGAACAATTGAAGCAAGCCGCAAGTGTCAGCAGTGGACATCCTGGGTTGTACATTCATTTAGGCGATGTCTATTTGAAAAAAAGACGCTGGGATGAGGCCCAAGAAGCACTCGAAAAAGCTCTGGAATTGGATTCCCGGAGTCCGCAGGCGTTGTTGGGCATGGCACGTTGCTATCTCGGTCGCAGAGAGAATCGCGAGGCGGTCGAATACGCTCTGCAATCTTTGGGGCAATCGTTTCATAACCCGTGGGCACATTATTATCTGGGAGTTGCCTTTCACCGGATGGGAAAAATCCAGAATGCCGTTGAAGCATTGGAACTTTCGATTCACCAAAACCCGAATAATGCCCGTGCACATGGGCGCCTGGGATACATCTGCAAGAAAGAATTGGAGGATGGTCCTCGCGGGCAATATCATTTCAAGCTGGCTAGCGAATGCCGAGACGCCACCAAGAAGCTTAAAGAGGACGCGATTAAGCTGGAAATCAAACCGTTCGATGAAGCGGACGATGACGCTATTAGCCCCTACGCGGCAAAATCGGACGAGGAATTGAAAAAACAAAAAGGGGATATGCTGCCCACCATCAACCAAACGACGGTCGAGGAAGGACAAGCGAAATCGAAAGCCGGCGACGATGGATCGTTCATTACAATCGTGACCGGTTTGCCAAGAACAGGTACTTCGATGGCGATGCAGATGTTAGACGCTGGTGGAATGGAGATCTTGAGTGATGCAAACCGCGTCGCCGATGAAGACAACCCGAAGGGTTATTACGAGTTGGATGATGTCAAAAAGATGACGACCAACAACAAATTTATGGAACAAGCTGAAGGCAAGGTGGTCAAAGTTGTTGCCCAGCTTTTGCCGTACTTGCCGAAGGATCTAAACTATCGCGTTATATTTATGGAGCGATCTCTGGATGAAGTCTTGGCTTCTCAGCACATCATGCTCGGACGCCATGATCAAATGGGCGCGGACATTGATGACAGTCGACTAAAGTCGGTTTTTCAACGTCAGCTGCAGACCAGCGTCGAAATTTTGCGACGAAATCGAATCCCGACGCAACGGGCATTTTACAGTGACTTTGTTTCAAACCCTCAGAGGGCGGCCGAACGGCTCCAGACGTTTCTTAAAAAAGGCCTCGACATTGACAAGATGGTTCAAGCGGTCGAACCTGCCTTGTACCGCCAGCGCCAAGATCAACTTGATAAAAGCTTGACAATGCTGCCTGTCACTCCTCAGGCGTATCGCGTAGTGGACTTCGAACGAAAGTAGAATGGCTACCCTTGACGGTCTTATGTCGGGAAAGAGTGCCCAACATTCGTATCACCGATTTGGAAAGAAAGCGATGGACGCAAAGGATTCAGCCGACAAGATTGTTCGAAAGATCGTAGTTCTCGGTGGTGGAAGCGCGGGTTTTTTAGCGGCAGTTGCAATTGCCAAAAAACTGACCGACGTTGAATTGACCGTGATTCGTTCAACCAAAATGGGAGTGATTGGCGTCGGCGAAGGGACGATTCCCTCCGTCGTTCAGTTCCTGCACCGTTTTCTGGGCATCGATGTCAAGGCCTTTAACCGCGAAGCCAAGCCAAGCATCAAACTTGGAATCAAATATATTTGGGGCAAACGACCGTTTTTCAACTACACGTTCAGCGCCCAGTTAACTCAAAACCATCCCCAGCTTTCTATTCCGAAAGGCTACTTCTGTCAGGATGATTTTGAGTATGCCGATCTCAATTCGGCTTTGATGCGGTACGGCAAAGTTGCGTTGCGAAAACGTAATGGTCACCCACTCTTCAATCAGAGTTTTGCCTACCACATGGAAAACAAAAAGTTCGTCTCTTACTTCGAAACTTTGGGTGATGAACTTGGAATTCACAAGATTGATGCGATCGTGGACGACGTCAAGGTCGGCCCGGGCGGAGTTGAATCGCTGAAACTTGATGACGGGCGAATCGTTGAAGGCGATCTTTTCATCGACGCCAGTGGCTTCCGTGCTGAATTGATCGATAAGGCATTAAAAGAACCCTATGTCGATTTTGGAGATGCCCTATTTTGTGATCGGGCGGTTGTTGGTGGCTGGGAACGAACCGATGAAGATCCTTACAATCCATACACGACAGCGGAAACCATGGACGCCGGTTGGTCGTGGCAAATTGAGCATGACGATCTAGTCAATCGTGGTTACGTTTTCTGCTCGAGATTTCTTAGCGAAGATGAAGCCGTTGCCGAATTTACCCGCAAGAACCCGAAGGTTAAAATGCCGCGGGTAATTAGCTTTAACGCGGGCGTTCGAAAGAGAACTTGGGTCAAAAATGTCGTTTCGATAGGTAACTCTGCGGGTTTCGTGGAACCGATTGAGGCCACTGCGATTGGAATGATCTGCGATTCGGTTTCTCGATTGATCCGTGGACTTTCGGCTTCGAACATGAGATTGCTTGACATCCAACGTGATATCTACAACCGTATCGTCTTCAAAAACTGGGAGATCATTCGCGACTTTATTGCATTGCATTACAAGTTCAACAATCGACTCGATACGCCGTTTTGGAAGATGTGTCAAAACGAGGTCCCGCTTGGCGAAGCCCAGGAAATTGCTGATTATTTCAAGGAAGTTGGGCCAGACTTCTCATTCATTAATGTGGAATTAAAGCGAGATTTCTTTACGGCCGAGGGTTACATTGCGATGTTGGTCGGCCAACAAGTCAAATACAATCGGACTCCTGAGATTAGCGCCGATATGCTGGGCAAGTGGAAGACATTTAAACAAAGACTTGCCTCGGTTGTTGAAAACGCACTGACGATGGATGAGTATCTCGATGCGCTCCGCAACACCAAACTGCAATCCCCGTATTCCCAAAACGGCACGCCGGGGCAACCGAGACAGAAGCAAACCGTAAAAATGGGCGACGAAAAAGAGGGCGAGCTAAACTGGCATTAAGGATTGCGCGAAAGTTGTGTTTTTAGCAATCGAGACATCTTCAAGTTCAAGCCAACAGTTTCTCGAACTCTTCTTCGGAGATCACGGGCACGCCAAGCGACTCTGCCTTCGTTTTCTTGCTGCCAGCTTTGTCTCCCGCGACCAGATAGTCAGTCTTGGATGACACGCTCGAACCAGCTTTGCCGCCGTGCTGCCGAATGAGTTCCTTGATCTCTTCTCGCGTGAATTTCGTTAGAGTTCCGGTGACGACGATTGTTTTTCCAGTCAGCTGGTCGCTCACCGACTGCCTGGCACTCAAATCTTCGGACATGCTAACGCCATGTGAAGCCAGGTCATCCAAAGTCTGTTTCCCGTAGTCGCTAGTCACAAAGTCGTAGACACTTTGAGCAATGATCTCGCCGACTTCGTCAATATTGCTCAGTTCCTCCACTGTGGCTTTGCGAATTTTTCCCATGTCCTCGAAATGATTCGCGAGCACGCGGGCAACTGTGTTGCCCACATGACGAATCGAGAGCGCATTCAGAAGCCGCCCAAGTCCCTGTTGTTTGCTGCCTTCGATTGCGTTGATGAGGTTCGTCGATGATGAAGTTCCCATTCGCTCCAGCTGCTTCACCTGTTCCACCGTTAATCGGTACAAGTCGCCATAGCTCTTCACCAGACCGCTCGATACCAGTTGTCTGACGATCTTGTCACCCAACCCTTCGATGTCCATCGCGTTGCGTGTGGCGAAGTACCGAATCCGTTCTCGAACCTGCGCCGGGCATTCGTAATTGATGCAGCGAATGTAAACGCCACCTTCGTCTTTCCTGACTTCTCCGCCGCATTCCGGACATTTTATTGGAAAGCTGAATTTTGGGAGCTTACCTTTCCGCAAATGCCTCTCGACGCGAACCACATGCGGAATAATCTTGCCCGCTTTTTCTACGACAACAACATCGCCAACCCGAATGTCCTTACGTTCGATTTCTTCCGCGTTGTGGAGACTGGCACGGCTGACCGTTGTTTCGGCTAATTCGACAGGCTGCAAATGCGCCACCGGTGTCAAAGCGCCGGTTTTTCCAACTTGAATCTCGATCGAATTCAGTGTCGTAACAGCCTCGTACTTTTCCCATTTGTAGGCGATTAACCAACGAGGACTCTTGGATCTAACGCCCAGTTCCTCACGCTGATCGAATCGGTTCAGTTTGATGACCAACCCGTCGACTTCGAAATCGAGGTCATGAAGCGACTCGATCAACTCATTACAGTGCCGGGTGGTCGCTTCGATTGACTTGAAACAAGCGACCCTCGGAGTTGGCGGGAGCCCGTACTCGCCGATCTCAGCCAAAAAGTCAATGTGGTTGTTGCTCTTCAAACCATCGCACAAACCAGTGCCGTGGCAAAACATTTTGAGATTCCGCTCGGCGCAAATCCGTGGATCCTGCAAACGAATACTACCGGCCGTAAAATTCCTCGTGTTCTTGTATTCGGGTTTTCCGGCGGCGACCTGTATTTCGTTCTGCCTGACGAGCTCGCTATTGGTCATGTAAATTTCGCCGCGTACTTCAAGAATTTTTGGCGTGTTGTCACCGTGTAGCTTGAGCGGGATATCTGCGATCGTGCGGACATTATGAGTTATGTCATCACCGCGTTTTCCGTCGCCGCGAGTTAAGGCTCGGACCAACAACCCATCTTCGTAGATCAGCGAGCCCGCGACACCATCGATCTTGAGTTCGACCACCCATTCCACCTTTTCGTCGAATTGAGATTCCGTCTTTTTCCCAAAATCAATCAGTTCTTCAATCGAATAAGAGTTATCGATCGAAAGCATGGGAACTCGATGCTCAACTTGATCCAGATAGGGAACCGGTTCGTCGCCGATGCGTTGCGTTGGGCTATCGGCCGTGATGAGTTCGGGATGAGCGACCTCGAGTTCTTTTAGTTTGTTGAAAAGTTTGTCATACTCAAGATCCGTGACCTCCGGAGCCGCGTCGACATAATACTTCTTGTCATGAAAACGAATCTGGGCGCGGAGTTTCTCGATTTCGCTTTTTGCTTTGGCGTTCATCTTTGTATTGGTAAGCTGCAATTCAGTTTTTCTCGACACCACATTCTGGAGCTTGTATGATCGGCTTATCCAGCGCCGAATTTGGAATCAGGCAAAGGAACTTGAGAGGAACGTCGGCGGCATTCTTGAATTGGTGTATTTCATTGGGACTGACGTAAAGCACGTCTCCCGATTTGATTTCGTGCTCCACGTCACCTTCCAAAACCGTCCCCTGCCCTTCCAGCACGAATACTTCATGTTCATAAGGATGACTATGTTTGGGAGTGAAACCGCCGGCGGCGACTTCGAACTGCCGCATTGAAAAATTGGTGGCACCGTCTTTTGCTCCCAGCAACCACCGCACCTTGCAGCCGCTGGCACCGGGCATTTCAACTTCTGCTTGTTCTATCTCTTCAAAATGATTCAACTTCATCGCAATGATTCCATCAATTAAAAAGTAATGAAACGCCGTTTGGGAGTTGGGCTCGAATCGGGATAGCGAAGCTCTTGTTAAGGCGAGCATCAAACGCTGACCTAATCACGTTCACGAATTACCCTCCGCTTGCGGGAGTGGGAGGGTCGGACGCAGGAGCGGCCGGGGAGGGCTGTTCTTGCGCTACAAGAGTTGGCCCCTTCGGTAAATCGCATTGCCCTCTCCGGGCCTGAGAGCCCGACTCTCCCGGAGGGAGAGTGCTGATTGCAACTTTGCCAAACTTGCCAGCTCAAACACATCTTCATCATCCCAGCCTCGCCCTCCCAATTTCAGTACACTTTCTGGTCCTTGGCAACATTGTAAGCGTTTTCAAGTTTCTTCGTAGTGAGTTGGCATTTATTGTTTAGGTGGACAAGGCAATAATAGCAGTGTTGAGATGGGCGATTCCGGGCAGTCCTTGTGGATTTTGCCGATTCGAACCAAATCCGCTTTCATCTGGAATGCTCGTGCTAATTCACCGTAAATGCCGTTTCATCGTCTTGCTCATTGCTTGCTGGTTCTGCGCAATCGAATTGCTGGGTCAAGACACTCCTCCGGCTTTTCCGCCCGAGCAACAGCCAGCCGTTCCAGACAACGAATTGCTCGAAGAAAACCTCGTCGATGAAAACTCGCTTTTCGTACCAGCGCCAAGAGAGGTTCTCCGCCCTTTCCTACGCGCTCAAAAGGCGGTGAGAAACCGGGACTATGAGCGCGCTGTCGCGTTGATCGGCGAATCATTAGGCGATTCCGGTGCGGAAGACTATTTGATTCGGTTACCTGGTGAAGACGGTATCGCGAACAGTCTACGACGCCGTGCAATAGAACTGCTGGGCCAAATCCCCAAACGCGATCGTGAACTTTATGTACTGCGGTACGGAATTCAAGCCAAGCAGATGCTCGAGCGGGCTGTTCAAGAAGGCGACTTTTTGAAAATGTCTCAAGTCATGGGACGATTTTTTTACACGCCCGCTGGTTACGATGCCACCATGCTTGTCGGTTATCACCACCTGGACCAGGGTCGCCCGCTTGCTGCCGCTTCCACATTTCAACGTATTGTTGATGAGAGAGATGCCCGCGAGATTCATGATCCGGAAGTAAGCGTGTTACTGGCCACGTGTTGGATGTTGGCCGATTCGCCCGATCAAGCTGAACAAGTCCTGCTCGCACTAAAACGGCGCCTTCCCAATCAAACGGTCCGCTTCATGGACCGAGACCTACCGTTATTCAAATCCGATTCAGATGCGATCGGATGGCTGAAACAAATTGTGGGCGATTCACCGTTGGCCAGGAACCGACACGTCAAAGACTGGGTAATGTATCGCGGCAATCCGCAACGAAATGCCCATAGTGGCAGTGGTTTTCCGCTCAGTAATTATCGGTGGAATGTGCCAACTCTCAACGATTTGGATCTTGAAAAACTTGCCAGAGAAAAAAAGCAGGAACTTCTCTTCGCGGATGCAGCGATGATTCCGAGCGTGCAGCCGATTGCCGTGAACGATACGATCGTGATGCGGACTTTCGATCGGATGATCGGCGTCGACTTTGAAACGGGTCGACGAATCTGGATGTTTCCTTCCATGAACACGGACATTTTTCTTCAAGAGGAAGAAAGCGTAAATGACAGCGACCGTCAACAGAGCAACAAGATCCCACTTGCGTCGCGGATGTGGCTGGACTCAATCTTCGGTCAAAGCAGCAGCGATGGCCGCTCCGTGTTTGTGGTTCCACAACCCGGTTTTGTTGGCGTCCGTCCCAAGATGCGGTTGCAAGGTGGATTTGAAATTTATCACCCAATGTCTCGTCGTAAGTTCAACGAACTCAAAGCCGTCGACGTGTCGCGCGAAGGTGCGTTTAAATGGGAAGTCGGAGGGAAAACCGGTTTGCAGGAACCGGAACTCGCTGGAGCTTTTTTTCTCGGCGCTCCGTTGCCGCTGGAAGGAAGTCTGTATGGGGTGTGTGAACAAAATGGCGCGATTCGATTGGTAGTTCTGGACCCCGAAACGGGAAAATTACTCTGGTCGCGCGATCTGGCAAGCGTCGAAACGGTGGGCAGCATCATTGATTTCAGCGAACGTCGGCTTGCCGGTGCTACGCCTTCCTTCTCTGACGGGTTGGTGGTCTGCCCAACCGGAATTGGAGCTATCGTGGCCGTCGATATTACGACGAGGTCCTTGATTTGGGGTTATCAATATGGGCAACCCAAAACCCGACGTGCAAACCGTATCGCTCACGATCAAAACTCGTCTTCACCATTGGTTGATACGCGTTGGACTGATTCGACCATCACAATTTCCGATGGTTGCGTTTTGTATACGCCCAGCGATAGCAACAACTTAATAACACTCGAATTGTTGACCGGTCGCCCGCTCTGGCAAACCGGAAGTGTTCCTCGACCATGGATTCAGCGCGAAGACTCGCTTTATGTTGGCTGCGTCGATCAGCAACATGCGATTCTGATTGGACTGGACTATATTCGTTCGATCGATCTAAAAACGGGCGAAGAAACTTGGCGAATGTACACGGCTGAATACGGTCGTCCCAGCGGCCAGGGGTATTCCAATCGCGGTTTTTATTATCTTCCGATGACCAGCGAACGATTGATAAAAGTCGACTTACGACAGGGCAAACTAGTCAATGCCGTTCGCACCAACGGCGTATTGGGTAATTTGATTTGTTATCGTGGCGATATCATCTCACATGGAGTTGACCATCTCGCCGTTTTCCCACAAGACGAACCAAATCAATTGCGCATCGAGGCGGCGGAAAAACTGGGAACGTTGACCCCGGATCAACTTGCAATCAAAGCTCAACTGCTTTTCCAAAGCGACGACATCAAAGAGGCCGCTTCTTGTATCTTGCAAGCCTATGAGCAGCATCCCAAACCAGGCTTCGAGGCGATCCTCGTCGATGCCATCGTTAAATTGTTGGAAACGGATTTTGATTACGCCGTTAAACTCCTGGAAAAATATGCTGATCAGTTTTCCAGTACGACACAGCCACGACTTCAATCGGCCCGCATCGACGGTTTGATCAAGCAACTAGCCTACCGTGAGGCGTTCGAGCTGTTGATTCAATTATTGACGCAGCAAATACAATCCGACGAAACACCGTACTATTTGAACAACTTAGGAGCACTTTCCTCGATCCAATCTGCGCCTCGTGGTCCGGCAGCCAAGTTTACGAAAATCTCAATTCGGTTCGATCGGTGGCTCGAATCGCGGCTGCAAATAATATTGAAAAAAGCTCCCGCGCCTTTGCACGCCGAGTTCGTTCTGGCTCTGAACCAACAAATTGGAGAGCTCGACTATTTCACGCCATTGCAAACATACGCGTTCTTCACCAAATTGGGTATCAAGAATTTCGATGTCGACAAAACCCTCGAACTTGCACAATCACTTGAAAAACTGAATGAAAACCTGCGGGCCAGCCATTTGCGTCGGGCCGCTGCGACGACGGAGGCTGCCGTAAATGCCGTAGAAACGGGGAACATCGAGCAATTGAACAAGGCTGCTCCCGATCATCTGGTTCAGCGTCTTGAAGCGGGAAATATCGATTGGAACACCGGTCTTGTTACGCACAAATTTTTTGAGGCAACCGATCAGGATTACGAACAATCCAGGATATCGACCCGAAACGTTATTGAATTGGTTGAAAACGACAACGAAATCTTCGATCAGTTTGTGTTCCGCTTTTTCGCTCAAACAGGTGAGCTTGAGATCCTTGATCGGTATGGAAAATCGATCTCGAAGTTTTCGGCTCGCAGCGCAAAGAGCGAAAACACAACTAGCTCTTTCGTTCATGGTGAAGCAAGAATCGACGGCTTCTTGATGCTCGTAAATATTGGCTCTGAAGTTTTTGCCGTTGATTTGTTGAAAACGTTGTCCGGTCACGACCCATTGCTGTGGACTTTGAATCAGTCGCGTGGACAACGGCGAAGCGGGAGCAGTCGTAACACCACGAGAAATATTTGGGGGGAGAATGTAACGGACTTTACGAGTTCCAATGCTAATCATGTCGCGGTGTCCGCGCCGAACTTGAACGGAATTTGTTATCTTGAGAATACTTCGCTTGTTTGCGTCGATCCGCTCACGGGCGAAACCTTATGGCAACGATTCAATATTCCTTCGAATTCATTATTAATGTCGGCTGCTGAAAGTGTCACGGTCTGGAACCCAAGAGCCAGAACAGCCGAAACCTATGATCTGTTTACCGGTGATTTGGTGACCCAAATCGAAATCCCGACTTCGAAAGGTTCGCGATGGGCGAACAACGGTCCAATGATGCTGTTGTCCAGTTCAAAACTCATCAAGTACGCCGCTGGCAAACTTGCCGATGACGACGAGTCAAAAGAAGATCTCGAGGATTCTGAAGACGTGTTTGAAGAAGGCCGGAACATCAAGATGCTGAAAACGATGACTCTCCTGGATGCTTTGACGGGAAAGACCGTGTGGCAGCGAGAATTCAAGGACCCGACGCATGCGACCTTGATACGCAATCAGAAAATTGTCGTCCTGTTGGAAACCGGTGAGTTACAATTCGTCGATTTTTTGACCGGGCAAATCGAGTCATCAACTGCACTTCAGATTCCTCCGGAAGATCTCGAGAAAGTCACTACGATCGATCTTTCGCAAGTTGCCGACAGCTATCTCATCAAACTGCACTGCAGCAAATCATCATCGCCTCGGCATACGAACTCACAGGGGCTGGCTTTGAATGGATCGCGATATCTTCACTTTTGGAACGGTTATATTGTTTCCCTTGATCGCGTTTCGCGAAAACCAAACTGGGCTGCTCCAGCCAGAGTTCAACACTTTAACTTCACGCCCAACCAGCCATATGATTCGCCGTTGTTGTTACTACACAGACGTGTAGATCGTCCGCGTGGCGAACGGACGAAGCGCTATTGGTCGCAGGTCGTTGCCCTCGATCTACGGAATGGGCGAACAGTCTCCAATGCAAAAACGGAGTATTCCAGTTCCAATGATTATCGAGTCGAATCCGATTTGGCAAATCAATCAGTTTCGTTTTTCTTTCGCGACAAGTCGTTGAATTTTGAATTAAGCAGCGAAACTCCACCGCCGCGCCCCCTCACTCATCTAACATCTGACAATTCCGTCGCGTTTGAGTACCCAGCCAAGCCTGTGCAACGTGAACTGCGTCAAATCAGCCAGGAATCGCGCGAACGCTTGGTCGAACGAATCAAGGCCCAACAATCGAAGCTTGAAGAACGTAGACTCCAGATGAAAAAACAAATGGAATTGCAGCGAAACGGCCAGCAAGATTAGAACACACATCACGGGGCCTGAGCGTTTTGCACAGGCAAATCAGGAACTCGATATGGAGACAGTACACTATGGCCGAGAATAATCAGCCTGCATCGATCGGGCAGGACGCCATTAATTTGCTGACCAACGCACGAGAACAGATCCTTTCTGAACTTTCACAGGTGATTGTCGGTCAGACTGATGTGATCGAGCAAATCCTGATCTCAATGTTCAGTCGAGGACACTGCCTGCTCGAGGGCGTTCCCGGGCTTGCCAAGACGTTGATGATCAGCACGATCGCGGAGACGCTCAACCTCTCTTTCAGCCGAATTCAATTCACACCGGACCTGATGCCAGCCGACATTACCGGCACGGAGATTATTGAAGAGAATAAATCAACGGGTCAACGCGAACGGCGATTTCTTGAGGGCCCGATTTTTTCGAATATCATTTTGGCAGACGAAATCAACCGAACACCTCCGAAAACTCAAGCCGCTCTGTTGGAAGCCATGCAGGAACGTCATGTTACGGTCGGTCGAGTGCAACACCCGTTGGCCGATCCGTTTTTCGTTTTGGCGACTCAGAACCCGATCGAACAAGAAGGAACGTATCCTCTTCCAGAAGCGCAACAGGACCGATTTATGTTCAAGGTCTTCGTCAAATATCCGAATTTTGATGACGAATTGGAAGTCGCCAAACGCACAACTGCTCAAATCCAACATCGAGTCAAATCGGTCCTGTCCGGTGAAGACATATTGCGACTTCAGGAAACCGTTCGCAATGTTCCCGCATCGGATCATGTGATTCGGTACGCGCTTTCGTTAGTCCGACAAACGCGGATTGGTTCAGCAGGCGTTCCCCCGTTTGTCGAAGAAGCCGTCAACTGGGGCGCAGGGCCACGAGCCGTTCAATTCCTAGTGCTGGGCGGAAAAACGCGAGCCCTCCTTCACGGTCGAACACATGTGACAACGGACGATATCAAGGCA
>JAHEJI010000101.1 GCA_024638965.1 Planctomycetaceae bacterium | reverse complement strand
CGATGATCCCTGCCCAGTGTTCGGGATGTGAAATGCCGATGTCGTAGGCGGCTGTTGCGCCAATGTCGTGTCCATGAAGAAAGATGCGATCCGAGTCAATCGAAAACATTCGCAACGCCTGCCGCAACGCTTTCAATACGATCGCGTGTTCACGCAACGAATACGCATAAGCCGATTGGCCCTCCTGTTTCCAATCGACCGAGACGACGACGTAGCCATGCCGCATCGCCCGGCCCGTTCGCACTTTCAGTTTCTCGTTGTAATCGCCGCACCAGCGATTGAGTTGCGTTTCCGTCTTGACGCCGGCTCGAAGCGTCAAGATGCAGGGATATCTCCGGTACGGATCATACTGCGGCGGAAGGTGGGCCAGGCACTTGAATTTGCGGGGCTGCGGTTTGGCTTTGGTGCCGGGAACTTCGACTTCAAACTCAATCGGTTTTTCTCCCGTGTATTCTGTCAAATCCGGAGCCAATGGCGGCTTCATGTGGGCAATGATCTTGGAGAGAAACTCGGGCGCTCCAGCTTCGTAGTCATTGAGTTCGGCTAGCAACTGGCCCCGCCGTGGTTCGTCCTTGGTCGAGAGAAACTCCTCCGCGATGTCTCGTACAGGATACATGGACTGCACGACCGCAAAGTTATCGATCGCGTTGATGCTACCGGTCAGCCAACCGCTGATCGCGATCGCAAGTTTTCGATCGACCTTCATACCCTGGTCGTTGGCAAGTTGTTGGTAACTGTCAAGTCGCGTTAGGTTTGACGTGTTCAAATCCGTTTCTAACTCGTTTTGAAAACGCCGGACAATCTCGAGTTGTTTTTGGTCAAGTAGATTGGATTGCGTCGTTGCGGAAATCAGCTCTCCAATATCTGTCCGTGTTTGTTCAACCAGTTTGGCGTTATTGCGAATCTGGTTTTGAATATCCATAAACTCCGCAAGAATCTCGCCGGCAAGTCCGTCTTTGTTAAATTTCTCGGCCAGCAGCAGGGCATAGTCGGTTTGGCCAGACTCAAGTCTCAGGCGAATTTCACTCAAGATCGAAGCTCGTGCATAGCTCTGTCGAACTGATTTTCGTCGCAGTTCGATTTCTTCGCGAATGTCTTCAAATTCACTCTGCCTCTGTATCAGTCTTAACTCATTTAGCGCCTGTTTGTATCTTTGTGCCTTTAGAAAAAACTCTGCGATTTGCAGATGTTCGCTGGGGCTTTGATAGTCCTTGATTTGACTGCGCAAGACACTTCGTAGAACTTCAACGGGAACCGAATTGGTGGCAATTCGCATCGTCCAATCTCGCATCGGACGATCGGCACCAGGAATGGAGTTCGGAATCGAAAGTGTTTTGACTTCACAATGTCGAGGCGTGATTTCGGTAATGCCCTGGATGTAGGTTGTCGTTCTAATTCCACCGGACTCCCTGGTTTGCACGGTCATCGTGCGATGGCCGTGTTCATCAAACGGCCCAAAACTGGTGATATGCCCGAAACCGGGCGAATCACCCGGATAGACTCGTTGCCAGACCGGAATCGCCGAATTGTCTTGAACCGAGTCGCCGAGTGGCGGCGAGATTCGATTTTGCCCAAAAAAAATCAACCGCATGCCGTCGTCAACGACGACAACTCGTTTTTGCCCGGTTGGTGACGGATCCAGACCACCAACTGTTGGAACACTGTAGATTTCTCCTTCGAATTGCGCACCGTTGAGCAGCGTGACGACTTTTGGAATTCCGGAAAGTTGACCAGATGTTTTAGCAGGGGATCCAAATAAGAACCCAACTACGGTAACCAACACAATTATCTTCAAATTTGCCGTGAACCTGAAGTGGAAGGCCCTGCGATCCGAATGATCAGCCATGTTTTGCTTTCTCCGTATGCCCTTAATCTTCTATTCTTGCCGTTTTTTGTCCGGCGTCAAATATCAGATCAGGTTTGGAATCGGTATCGGAATATCGGATCTCCGTGGACCGGGAGTTTTGCGAAAAGCGTTGCCAGCTGACACGACTTTAGGCCACCAAAAAAATCTATTCGATCGTCGACATTCGCGAACGCAACCGGGATTTGTTATTTGGGTCAATCGTAATAAGAAATGCAAACGAAACTTTGTTATTCTGTAGTTGTTAGAATAGTCACCTTGTCATGTTGCTGTATGTAGTACTTCCCTTTTAGGTTTCTATGTCGATCCCAGCTGAAAACCCGCCGAGTCAAACAGCCGGTGATGTCAAGCAAGCCGCTGCCGACAATTTACCTGTCAAGGATTCCGCGACAAATTCAAACTCGATTTTGCTGCCACGATGGATCGTCTATTTTCAAGGTGCGATGCTGGGCGTCGTTGCTGCGACGTTTTTTGTGTTCGGTTTGATGGTCGGCAATCTGACGTCGGGTGCCGGTTCGATGGCCGAACAAAAAATAAACTGCCGGGTCTCCGGACGGGTCACTTATTCTCGTGGCGACAAAAATGCCCCTGACATAAATGGGGTGGTGCTCCTGTTTCCGGTTGATAAAAGTCCTGATCAGCGAGCCGATTCCGAGCCAGTGCATCCAGATTCCTTCGAGCCGATCGACAACCCTGCGATAGACAGCGTCACGTCAATGGGAGGCGCGATCGTCCGTGTCAACGAAAGAGGGACTTTCGATGTCACAATTGACGGACCACAGGAATATTACCTGTTAATCGTCTCAGCCCAAAAAGATCGCGACGAATCTGAGGAATTTACAAAGCAACAGAAAGCCGCGATCGGTACTTTTTTTAAACCAGCCGAAGGAGTGATTGGCGATCAAGCGTTCTATTGGTCGACCCTTTATGCCGATCGAGACTCGATTGAACTATCGGAAGTTCACTTTGACTGACGGGGCAGTTATCAATTGCGAATGCAAAAAACGTGGGCAAAAATGCGGTCGCAAGAAGTGTGATTTCTACTACGCTTTCGTCGGCCGACGAATGGTCTTTTGGATTGCAGGAACATCGCCCACTATTGCCCATCCAGTGTTTCTTCTGCAAGACCGATTCAGGCGCGGCTAAAAGCTCGGGCTACAAACAGGGAGAGGCAGTTGAGACGAACTTTACCCGAGAATTTCTCGTTTCTTGTTCACGTAGTCCCATACGACGAAACGATCGAGATCGCCTCCGGACGTGAAGAAGACACGACCTTTGGTCGCTTCGCAGAGTCGATAGGCAAACCGGATGTCCTCTTCGGATTGCGACCAACTCGGCACCAGAAACATGTTGATGGTGATCCCTTCCTGGGCACACACCATCCCCTCGCGCATCGTTGCCTCTTCGGTGACGCGATGCGGCGGATATAACATGTACAAAATCGAGTCGTCGAAATGGGCAGTCGGCAAGCCATCGGTGATCAACATGATTTGCCGATTCGGCGTGTCCTGAGTTGCCAGCAAACGACGAGCTTGTTGAAGCGCGTGTTGAATATTGGTGAAATGCTGGTGAACCATGTGCTCGCTGACGTTTTCGTCGCTCATGTCGACTTTTAACTGAACAAACGAATCGAAAATCGTTACGTTCTTCGGCATCAAGTCGATGATTTCACCCGGCCGTTTGACTTTTGCAAACGTATACATCTCGATGAAGTTCAAATAGTCACCGGGGTACTCGCTACGAATCAATCCTTCCATCGCCAGCGCCATGCGTTTAACGTTAATGTACTGGCCGTCGTAACGCATCGACCCGCTCATATCCATGATCACGACCGTTGCACACTTGGGGTTGTTGCGGGTGCGGTGGATTTCGATGTCATCCGGTTTGAGTCGAAGCGGCAATTGCGTTCCGTCGCGAAGCATGGCGTTGACAAAAGACTGGGGAATATCCATGTGCGCAACGGTATCGCCAAATTCGTACGGCTTGGTAGATTGAAGTTCAACCGCCCCTTCGCCCGAGACGTCCGCCGAATGCCGCCCAGTCTTTGACGATTTCAGTTGAGAAAAAATTCGGGCCAGCAACTTCCCTTGGAAAACCCGGTAAGCCTGGGGTGTCAATTGGAACCGGCCGTTTTCTTTGTTTAGCCCTTGTCGCTCGGCGGCCTCTTTGATGTAGTTTTCGATCATCCGCTGCATCTCTTCCAGCGAATGCATCGTGTCCTTGTCCATGAACTCGCCCAGTTGTTCCATATCGATGATGCCGATCTGGGCGGTCTCTCTCGCCTCTTCAAGCTGCTTCAAAAGCTCGTCGATCTGTTCCAGCTCCTCCTTGATTTCGATCGCTTTTGCTACCGTCATCGACTCGTCGCCGGTGAAGAAGTAGTTGGCAGCCAGCTCATCGACCTGGTATTTCTCGGCCAGACGCTGCATGAGGTTGATGATCGAGCGAACCTCTTTTGACGTATCATCGTTGATCGCCCAGTAGATTCGTTCCAGATCATAAAGCTGTTGTTCATCGACAGCTCGTTTTACTCGCGTTCGATACGGCTCAGATATTTCGCCCGTTTTTTTGGCCTGTTTTTTGAAAAGTCGTTTGGCTTCTTCTTTTACGGTTCTGGTTTCATAGGTTTCGAGAATCTTTCGCCTGCGTTCTTCCAACATCGCCTTGATCATGTCGATGCTGGGCCCAAGATTCTGGAATTGACTCGGGTCGAGTCGAACGGCTCGTGCCAATTCTTCTTCAGTCAACTCACGCATGCTTCCATACGCCAACATTTGGTTCATCAAAGGAGAAACAAAGTCAGGAGGCGGCTGAGTCGGGCTGGGGAACTTTTTGGGATCGTACTTGAGGTACGTCTGAATGATCCCGCCAATTTTGTTTTTGTCCGTCATGCGTTTTCAATTTCGGAATTCGGAGGTCAAAAATCGGAATTGTAAGACTTACTTCCGACCGCCGAATTCCGACCTCCCATTCGCCTAAGTTTCATACGACGTCTGACCGTAGTCTTGTGAACGACTGATCCTGTCCATCGAATACAGGCCGGCGAGGACAAACTCGACACACGAAGCCCGCACAGCCTCGTCATCTGAAGCGTTGATCTCAAACGCTTTTTCCCAAGCCTGCGGGACCCGTTTAAGTCGCTCAGCATATTGCTTGGACGGAATCATGTCACCGACCTCGATGCGAACGCCCTTACCGAAGATCTCGGCGATTTCGTCGAGCCCATGTTCGGTTACGTACTCGTCGAAGACGATCTGGATGGCTTCGGCGATGATGCTGTCGACCACTTGTCGTTCTGTCATCTGATGAGTGCCCATCAAGTCGAGTTCGAGTTTCCCCAATGCTGAGGAATAGAGGTGCCCCAAGTCGCTGATTCGGGGAACGGCCGGGCTCTCACCCAGCACAACGCCTCGGTGACGGGCACTCGACACCATCGTTCGATAGTTGGCGATGCTGAAGCGAGCACTTACACCCGATTGCTGGTCAACATATTTTGACTTACGAGCCTGAATTGTGATTTGCTCGCAGATTTCTTTCATGAAATAGGGCACGCGAACAGGATATTTACCCTCCAGATCAATCGCGGATTCCGATTCCATGATTTGTATGCCCAAGTCACGATCGCGCGGATAGTGCGTTTGAACCGTCGAACCAATTCGGTCTTTCAATTGAGGAATCACTTTGCCGCTGCGATTAAATGTTGACGGGTTAGCCGAAAACAAGATCATCAGGTCGATATCAAACTTGACCGGATAACCACGAATCTGAACATCGCGTTCTTCAAGAATGTTAAACAAACCGACTTGAACGAGCTCGTCGAGTTCAGGAAGTTCATTCATCGCAAAAATGCCGCGGTGCATTCTTGGAATCAAACCAAAGTGCAAAGCGTCTTCGGTTGACATGCTTACACCGCCCGCAAGTTTTGCGGGATCAATTTCGCCGATGATGTCGGCGAATTTCGTTCCGGGCGCCAAACGTTCAGCGTAGCGGTCTTCCCGCTTCCACCATTTGACCGGAATTTCGTGAGCTTCATGGGCATCCACGTAATTTCTGGCGATCTTGCTGATCGGATTCTTGGGATCTTCATGAAAAGGCGTGCCCGGGATATCCAGATAAGGGATCTCGGGATCAAGAAACTGAATCAAGCCGCGCATTAAACGACTCTTGGCTTGTCCTTTTTCACCGATAAAAAGCAGGTCATGTCCGGCCAGTAAAGCGATGTTGATTTCGGGAATGACCGTGTCGTCGTACCCGATAATGCCAGGATAAAGGACTTCTCCGGCGGCCAATTTAATAAGAAAGTTTTCGCGAATCTCCTCGCGGACAGTCTTCGAAACCCAGCCTGAATCGTAAAGTTCTTTCAAGTTGCATGGCTTGGTATGAGTCATTGTCGACATGTTGTAATCCGTTCTCCGTTAGAAATGCTGATTTGCATTATACGCTGAGCCGCCTGTCAGTTAATCCGCAGAAGCATTAGCAATCATCACTGTCTTTTGTGATTTACCGGGTTTTCTTTGGCACAATCGTTCGTTTGGACACTTATGGGACTTCAAAAAACCCCTGTCATGTGACAAAAATACGTCGCTTCTTATTTTGCTGTGCAGAGTGATTCGTGACCAATTTAGAGTTTATTTATTTCGATTTGGGAAACGTCATATTGAATTTTGACCACGATCTCATGTGTCGCCAGATGGCGTCGGTCGCCGGTGTGGATTTCGGCCTTGTCAAGCAAATTCTTTTTGAAAGCGAGTTTCAGATTCAATATGAAACGGGCTTGATCACGAGCCAGGAGTTTTTTGAAACTTTTTGCCATCAGACCCATTCGACACCTGAAAAAGACATTTTGTTGCGAGCATCCAGTGATATTTTCGAGCTGAATCCGAAAATGATCCCCTTGCTAACGCAGCTAACAGCGATTGACTTTCCGATCGGAGTCCTCTCGAACACGTGCGAGGCTCATTGGGATTTTATCTGCCGTCGTTTCCCATCAATTGATTGGTATTTTTCGAAGCGAGTTCTCAGTAACCAGGTGCAAAGCATGAAACCCGACGGAGGGATCTACCGAGCGGCGATTGAATTGGCCGGCTGTCCAGCCAAAGATATTTTCTTTGTTGATGACAAACTGGCAAACGTCGATGCTGCAAAAGAGGCTGGGCTTTTCGCGGTGCAATTCGAGGATGCCCTCACGTTGACAAAAACGCTTGTGGAACTTGGGGCAAAGATTAATCTTTGAAAATTGCCAAATCGGACAATGCACTTTATGATTGGCCGTGCCAATCAGGAGCTATTTGGGCGTAAAAAATGACGAACGATAACGAAATCAACAGCGAACACGAGAGCGATGTACCGGTCAGCCAAGGCGAGAGTGAGTTGACGGCGATTTGGACGCCTGGCTGGTATGAACTGGATCAATCGCTGGTCTTGGGCGTGCGTCAAAAGTACTGGTTCTTCGAGAGCCCGCCGAGTGAATTCGACGAGGCGGTCGAGGAATTCGATTTGGTTTTCTACAATCAACTTGCCTCGTTAGCAAATTTTCAAGTTCGTTACGCGAGCATTCTGGAAATGAGCCACCCCCATTTTGGTCAGCTTTTGCACGTGGACACCGATGGACTTGACTATATTTTTGTTCCCGTCATGGGAGAAGAAATTGTTGTCGACGCGGAAGAAAATATCGGCAAAGCACAGATTGGTGATTTCCAGGTTGACGATTGGTCAATTCATGTTTCGTTGATTGAGGTTTCTGATCCGGTGACGGGTTAGGGCGTTAAACTTGCGTGTTTCGAAACCGATATGCACTAGATCGCTTGGGCGATTTTCTCTAATGCTTCCTTTGCGGCTAACCCAATCGAAATGCCATCGCGGGTTTGGCTGTCACGAGGGTTGATTCGAATCAGAGTGCAGCCTGTTCTGCGCGTCTGTCGGTCAAGCTCTCGTCGCACAGTAGGGACCGCAGTGCCAGCGCCCATTTCGATTCCCACAAGCCTTGATCCATTCGTCAGGTTGCTGTGCCACTGCGAGTAGCGACGGCTTTGATTCTGCGTTCGATTGGGCAACCAACTTCCGTCGCCGAACATCAAAATATTTGGGCGGGCAATACCGCCACACTTGATGCATGTTGGCAGTGGGTCTTCTGCGAGAAATGTGTCTTCATCGACCACGACTTCGACTTCGTCTGCTGGCCAGATTACGTAGCAACAAGGTTTGGAGCATTGGAGAAAGCTGATTGCGCCATGGCATTCAATGACGCATTCCTCGTCAAAACCGCTAGTATGAAAATGTCCATCTACGTTGCTGGTGAACACAAAATAGTTTCGTTGATGGTTTTGAACTAAGTTTTTGAGAATCGAGAACCCGCGATGCGGTTCGGTCGCTCGGTAAAGATTCATCCGATGGCCGTAAAATCCCCAAGCTTGTTTCGGATTGCGATGAAACCAGATCGGATCAGCCAAATCGTAGAATGAGAGTCCTAATCTCTTGAACGGTGGATAGGCATTCCAAAAACCTTCGTCTCCACGAAAGTCGGGTAATCCGGAATCAACCCCCATTCCGGCTCCGGCACCGATCAAGATTGCATCGGCGTTTCGAATCGCCTCAGCAGCAAGCTCAATAGAATTCGTAGTCATAATTAGGTCAATTTTTCGCTGGCAGTTTGATTGCCGCCTTTGACTTTGGCGATGATAACTGGAGAATCAACAAACCGGGAGATTGCATGTTAGGCTGTTTAGCCGCCTCCGCCAATTAGGAACAGAACTAAAGCAGAAATGATCCGATTTTTTTTAAACACCGTTTCGCTGGCGACTTTCTTTTTCAGCCTCCTTGTAGCAACTGGATTCGCGCAGAATTCGGAAAATCGTCCACCGGCCAAAACCGCCGCGACGCAGGATTCAGCAAATCGAATTCCCCCGGACTTCTCAATAAACCAACCGCCGCTAATCATCCGCGCTGATGCTTATGCGGGAAGACCGTTTGGGATTGGACGCGTCACGTTTCGGATGCGGCAAGGCGATGAAATGATCCTTCGAACCGGAGCCACGTTGTTGACGGAAAAGAACAATCGAATTCTGTATCCGGTTCAAACCCAGTCGCAAATCAAAGAGTTTATTAGGACGGTGACCGGCAGTGGTTGGAATGTTCCGGATGATCAACACACGATTCTGTTTTTGTTTAAGGGAAATCAACCACTAGAACTGCGGCTCGATGGGACTGGGACGACGTTTCAAAATGTCAGCGTAGATTCGACCAAGCCGAATCGACTCAAGCGATTCATGAGATTGTGGTGGCGCGAATTCGAGACGATGGCTGGAAAGCAGATGGAAGGCGGCGACTACCCGGGCGTCGTTGAAACCTACCTGACGTCGATGTTGCGCAAGCGGCTGGGATTCGAACCACCGCGCCGACCACGAAAAAAACGGGATCAGTTGGCACAGACGTTTGAGCTCTTATTTGACGTGGAAAAGCTTCGCAATGAATCCATCGAACGAGCTATGTCAGGGTTTGCCGACAATTCGATTGCCAACCAGCTGCTTCCTCCAGACATCGGATGGACTCCGGTTGTAGTCGAAAATTTGCCGGCCCAGGTGGATGTTGAAGAGATTGTCAAATCGGTCCCAGAGGAATGCTTTTACTTGCGATTCGGAACCTGGCAAAACCAGTTGTGGTTGCAACGACTGATGGAGGAATTTGGTGGCGACCTGGGCCGGATGATTAAGCTGCGCGGGTACAAGCCCAAATTCAACAACAAATTTCTCAATCAATTAGCAATCCAATCGACGGAATTCGATGAACTATTCGGTGGCAGGTTAATCGAAGATGTTGCTCTGATCGGGATGGATTCCTATATCGAGGAAGGTGCCACGATAGGTGTCATGCTTCGCGCCAAGAACACCAGTGCACTCAATAGGAACTTGCTTAACAAACGAAAGAAATTTGTCGATTCACAAAAAGCACAAACTGCGAAATTGAGCGAGATAGATTATCGTGGCCACAAAATTCAGTTTCTATCCACACCAGATAATCGCTATCGCTCGTTTTACGTCGTTCACGAAAACAACCATTTGGTGGCGACGTCCCTGACCCTGGCACGGCGATTCGTGGATGTGTCCGAAGGCGATGGAGCCTTGGCCGACAGCGAGGAGTTCCGGTACGCACGAACGCAGATGCCCCTCGCACGTGAAGACACGGTTTTCGTATATTTGTCCACGAAATTCTTTCAGCAGCTATTAAGTCCCCATTATCAAATCGAATTACGCCGAAGAAATCGTGTCATCAGTGATATGCAACTGCTGGAGGCAGCTCGATTAGCGGCCAGCCATGAGGGGCTCGACTTTGACGATCTAAATGTTCTGGTTCAAAACGGGTTCATTCCGGAGGGATTTGGACAACGACCTGACAATAGTAGTTTTGGTGCCGACAAACGGATTTGGTCGGATTCGATTCGTGGGCGTCGAGGTTTCTTTACACCGATTGCCGACATGATCGTCACTTTGGTTTCGCAGGACGAATATGACTGGTTTACGGAACGGGCGAAATTTTTTGCCCAGAATATTAACAGCCTTGATCCGATGATCGTCGGGATCAAACGATTTGAGCATGAGACGAAAGAAAGCGTTGAACGAGTTATATTTGACGCCCGGGTTGCTCCTTTCGGTGAAGACAAATACGGATGGCTGATGGGAATGCTTGGGCCGACACTGCAGCATCAGATTGCCAGTTCACCGGAAGATATTATCTCACTGCAGGCGAGTTTAACACGCTCCGGCGGCGTCGTGCGTGAGCCATCGAATCATCATTTGTTTGCTGCGGTTCAAGATCAGATGGATCCGTCAGTCGATTTGCGCCCAACATCGACGATGCAACTGATCCAGACGTTGCGTGAGGCGCCCGCTTATGTAGGTTCGTGGCCAAATGCAGGCTTCTTGGATTGGCTGCCCGCATTGGGTGGCGAACCCGATCAGTTGGGTTACACGTACTCGAGGATTTTGGGCCTGTGGCGATTGCAGTGGGGCGACTTTTCGGTAATCGCTTTTGATCGCAACCGGTTGGAAGCCCTCAAGCCCTCGTTGGACGTGGTTCCCAGTGAAAGGCCGGCTCAAATTCGACTTTTGATTGGCGACTTGGGAACCTCGCGTTTGCAGGGATGGGCGAACTCGGTCAATTATCGCCGTAGCTGGGAGACATCGATCGCAAACACGCGTTTGCTGAATATGCTGACCCAGCAATTTGGAATTTCACCCGAAATCGCTCTGGTCGTTGCTGAGCAATTATTGAACGTCAATCTCGTTTGTTCCCTGGGCGGAGAATATCAACTCTATGAATTGCGTTCTGGTCGAAAACTGTGGGCGTCTAACGCGTGGCCTTCATTTGCGAATCCGGAATTACCAGTCGATTACGAAGCTCCACTACTCGTGTGGTTTCGGGGCGCGCAAGTCGAGGTAACCAAAACGCCAACGCAATTCGCCGTTCATGGCCACTTGGACATCGAACGACAAGCTGCCGATTCGCAAATCAAACTGCCTTCGTTTGATGTGCTAAAAGGATTTTCCAATATGTTCGGCGTCGGAGCGAAGACTGAGGAGTCCAAAAAAGATTCGCCGACGCCAAATAAAATGCCCACACCCGACAAACCCGATAAGTAACCTGACAGGTCGGGAAAATAGCCAAGTCATCCTGAACCGGGTGGAGCGAAGTGAAGGATCTCTCGTAATTCGCGTGAGATCTTTCAGTCGTTTAGGCTCTGCGCGAATTGAGACCTCACGTGTCGTGGTGTAGTCACCAAATGCAAATCACCCTATCATTTTGTGTTCAATTATCGTGCATCCAGGATTTCGTAACGAGCCAATGATTCAACAAAGGTGTGTGCAATGGAATGGTTGATTGCACTTCTTGCCCTGACAGCAATGGAGATTGTGCTTGGGATCGACAACATTGTGTTTATCACAATTGTCTCAAACAGGCTGCCCCTGGACGAACAACCCCTCGCGCGAAGACTTGGTCTGCTGTTAGCGTTGGCGACACGTCTGATGCTGCTTTTTGTATTGAGTTACATCGTTCAGAATTTGACGGAGCCCGTCTTTAATCTGGTCAGTCTCGGCATTCCTGAATCTTGGATCACTTCGATGGGAGTGCCAAAAGAGGCAATCGAATACGGTGCGAGCGAAGAAGTTCGTGTCAAATACTTTATTGAGGCCAACGGAGTTTCCTGGAAAGACATCATTCTGTTTGTGGGTGGACTTTTTCTGGTTGGCAAAAGCGTACACGAAATTCACGATGAGTTTGGCCATGGGTCCGGGCATCCTGGTGCTCGTGAAATTCGGGAAAAAGACGCAGCCTTGGCGAAACTTATTGAAGAACGCGATGCAAAGATTGCCGATACCGAACAACGTTTATCGACCGAACAGGCAACTCAACGACGGATCAGCGAAGAGCTTGCGACAGCAGAGAGCGGCATCGTTGAAAAGGCAAACTTTAAGAACTCGAGCTGGCGTGAGATGGACGAGAACCAACTCCAGAAAGCCAAGCAGGATCTGTTAAAGTTGGAGCAAACAATTACTGAACTAGAAACTAAACGCGAAAGATACGCAAAGAAAAAAGAGCAGCTTCAGGCGGAAAGGAAAGAGCTCCAAGAGTTGCCGACTCGAAAAACATCATTTGCCAGTGCTCTGATCCAGATTGCGCTGCTCGACGTTGTTTTTTCGTTGGACTCGGTGATTACTGCCGTCGGGATGGTAGACGATCTTTGGGTGATGGTCACCGCGATCGTTATTGCCGTAGTGATCATGTTGATTTTTGCGGAAGCGGTAAGTAAGTTCGTTAGCGAACATCCCACGCTGAAAATGTTAGCACTCAGCTTCTTGATATTGATTGGCGTGATGCTCATCGCCGAAGGTGTCGGAGCCCACGTTGACAAGGGCTATATCTACTTTGCGATGTTCTTTGCGGTCATTGTCGAAGTGATGAATCTCAGGCTGCGCAAAAAAACCGAAAGCCAGTTGCCTCAGCCGGTCCAGTCGACGGTTAACATCTAAGATCGATCCCCTGATTTGTTCCAAATCCGGGCACGCCTAAAGTCCAATACTGTCCAATGAGGGGCGAATAACGGTCCAGTCATCCTGAAGGAGCCTAAACGACTGAAGGATCTCTCGTATTTTGCGTGAGAATCTTTGGTCGCTAAAGCTCCTTACCAATGAAACTTCCATGACAGTCGGCAAAAGGCGAACTAGTCATCCTGAACCGAGTGGAACGAGGTGAAGGATCTCTCGTCGATCTACGTGAGATCCTTCGGTCGCTACGTTGTGACGCAAAGCGGAATATCGGGCTCAGGTTGACTTGATTCGAGGCCACAGTATTCAATGGATCATTGACGTATGGGTTCAACCAATTTCGAGCAAAATCGAGTACACTTATTGGTGCCTGAAGACCCAATTTCGCGGGCCAACCACCAGCCTTTACTAAGACCTTTATTCTTGGAAGCCAACATGTTTCGGAAGCCTTTTACATACCTATTTATTGCCGCGGTAATCATTCATTCGGGACCGTTGTTCGCACAAGAATCGACAGCCAAGCCGGAAGAAATCTGGTTCGGAACATTGGACGTCAAAGTCGCCAAACTCCGGTTGGAAATACGTTTAAACAAGAACGACGACCAGAGTTACGCTGGCAAAATGATCAGTCTCGACCAAGGCGCGCAGGCAATTCCCTTCAGCTCGGTTACTTACAGTGACAAAGAACTTGCATTCGCGATCAAGGGCCTTGGCCTTAAATATTCCGGTTCATTGAATGCGGAAAAAGACGAAGCGACTGGAACCTTTGAACAGGGTGCTGCCAGGTTTCCCTTCACAATCAAAAAAGTTGACAAAATTCCAGAACTGAAGCACACGCAAACATGGACGGGGAAAATGACAGCCGGCCCCCAGGTGTTTGATTTTCAGTTTCGAGTTTTCGAAGACAATGATGGCGAGCTGAGTCTAAAGTTGGATAGTTTTACAGAGAACCTGTCCGATATTCAATGCACCATGAAACACGAAGGCGATCAACTTACGATTAACGTGCCAATCGCGGCAGCGCCGGCCGAGTTCGTCGGAACGTTGAGTGAAGATCAAAAAACGTGCACTGGAATATGGACACAGCGTGGCAATTCGTTTGATCTTGTCTTGAAAAACATTCCGCTGGAGTCAACACGGATCGTTGGGGAAAATCGGCCACAATTGCCGCAGCCTCCGTTCAACTACGACTCGGAAGACGTCAAAATCGAAAACAAGAAAGACAATGTCACTCTCGCCGGAACACTCACATCGCCGAAAGGCGCAGGGCCCTTCCCTGTCGTCGTGATGATAAGTGGCTCCGGTGCACAGGATCGAGACGAGACGATAATGAGGCACAAGCCTTTTTTGGTGATCGCGGACCAGCTGGCCAAACATGGAATCGCGGTGCTTCGTTTTGACGATCGTGGCACGGCTGAATCGACTGGTGATTTCAACGCTGCCACCAGCGAAGACTTTGCAAATGATGTTGAAGCAGTGGTCGACTTTTTGAAGACCCACGACAAGGTGAACCCGGACAAAATAGCATTGTGCGGCCACAGCGAAGGCGGCATTATTGCACCGATGATTGCCAGCCGCCGGGACGACATTGCGGCAATCGTGTTATTGGCTGGGCCCGGTGTGAACGGTCGCCAAATCTCAGTGAATCAATCGCGACGGCTGATGGAAGCCTCCGGAGTTCCTGAATACATGATCCAGTTGCAAACGACGATGTTGAATGGTCTCTACGATCGAAAGGACCAAGGCGGAGCCTTTGATGAGGACTTCCAGAATCGATTGAACGAAGAAATGAAAGCATGTTTACCCGAAGACAGTCGCGAGTCGTTTGACGGTCGGCCAATGATCACGCTGGCAATCCGACAAATCGACACGCCCTGGTTTACTTTTTTTGCAAAGTACGATCCCGCCCCAGCGCTCAAGGCAACAAAATGTTCGGTTCTCGCGATCGTGGGTGACAAAGATGCTCAAGTCGATCCGAAGCTCAACATGCCAGTCATCGAACAATCGCTTAAAGACGGCGGCAATCAGGATTACAAACTTGAAGTCCTGCCGAACCTGAATCACCTGTTTCAGAACTGCAACACGGGCGCCGTCGGGGAATACGCAATGATCGAAGAAACATTCTCCCCCGTGGCTCTTGATTTGATGACCGAGTGGTTAGAAAAACGGCTGAAGTAAACTCGCCACGGTTTTCGGCGATGTATCCCACCCGTGACATCAAAAGCTCGATATGCACTAGAATAGCTCGGATCCCGGCTGGGATTGTTTGGTAGGTCGTCGATACTTGGGAGCTAGTCATGCGTTGGGCTATTGTCGTTCTGTTGTTCACATTCTGTTTGGAAAATGCGGTGGCACAAGAGTCTTCACCACAGAAAGTTGCGTCCGTAGAAGGCGTGACTGAATACCGTTTGGAAAACCGTGCTCGCGTCCTGCTATTTCCCGAGTCGTCGAAACCGACGATTTCCGTCAATATGACGGTCCTTGTTGGCTCGCGCCACGAAGGTTACGGCGAAGCGGGGATGGCTCACTTGTTGGAGCACATGGTTTTCAAGGGTACTCCCGAGTTTCCTCAAGTCCCTACCGCGCTTCGTGACCATGGAGCCAGCTACAACGGCACGACTAATCGCGACCGCACCAACTACTTTGAAACCCTCCCCGCCACTGACGAGAATCTTGAATTCGCGATTCGCCTGGAATCTTCTCGATTGGTCAACAGTTTTGTGCGTCATGAAGACTTGCAATCCGAATTCACGGTCGTCCGCAACGAATTTGAACGGGGCGAGAACAGTCCCCAAGGTGTCTTGTCCCGGCGCGTTATGGCGGCCGCGTACGAATGGCATAACTACGGAAAAACCACGATTGGTAATCGCTCCGATATTGAAAGAGTTCCAATCGATAACTTGCGGGCGTTCTATCGCAAGTACTATCAACCAGACAATGTCGTGTTGATCATTACCGGTCGTTTCAAAGAAGCCAAAGCGCTGGAGTTGGTTAACAAATATCTGGGAGCGATCCCGAAACCAAAACGTGAACTCAATGCCCCGTATACCGAAGAGCCTGCTCAGGACGGAGAACGACTGGTTGAGCTGCGTCGGGTTGGCAAAATCGGATCGATGATGGCGGCCTATCACATCCCAGCGGCTTCTCATGAAGATTGGGCACCGCTTTCGATATTGGCGAGCGTCATGTCGGAAGACAAAGTCGGCCTGCTGGAAAAAGTACTTGTGGAAACCGATTTGGCAACAAGTGCTTCGGCCAGATCTGACAATGCTTACGATCCAGGTTTGTTCACCGTTTCGGTCCAGCCGACCGAAGGCAACATGGAAGCCGCTCGGGTGACGATGTTGAAAACAATGGACGGATTGGGTAGCAACTCGTTCAGTTCAGACGCCGTCGAACGTGCAAAGACACGAGCCCAACGAGCTTCCGAGAATTTGTTAAACGATGCACAGAGAATGTCATCGGCGCTAAGTTCCGCGTCTTCGCTGGGGGATTGGCGTTTGTTGTTCTTGCAGCGTGATCGCATTCAGGAAGTGACTGTCGAGGACGTTAATCGCGTTGCCAAGATGTATTTCCCTCCGCACAATCGAACCGTTGGATTGTTTATTCCGACCGAAAAACCTATGCGGATGGAGATTCCAGCCGTCCCGTCCATCGCGGCTGTTGTGAAGGACTACGAAGGTGGCAATGCAATCGCGTCTGGTGAGGAGTTTGATTCGTCTCCAGAAAATCTTGACGCCCGCATCACCACCGTTGATATGAACGGAATTCAAGTTGCAATGCTGCAAAAACAGAATCGCGGCGAAACGGTGAATATGAGTTTTACCTTGCGATACGGCAACGAGGACTCATTACAGGACAAAACAACAGCTGCGGGAATGATTTCCTCGATGTTGATGGCTGGTACGAAGAATCTCGACCGTCAGGCGCTCCGGGCCAAAATGGATGACCTGGGTATCCGTATCTCTGGAGGACGCGGTGGCGGCCGAGGTCGAGGGCGGCGCGGCGGCGGGGGTCGAGGTGGAAACGCAGGTCAATTATCGTTTTCCGTTCAGGCCAAGCAAAGTTCGCTGGTTCCAGCCATTCAATTGCTGGGCGAGATCTTGCGTGAGCCGGCTTTTCCAGAAAAAGAATTTGAGCAAAGCAAAGCTCGATCCACCATGATGATGAAACGGATGCAGACCGAGCCGCAAGTACTCGCCGCAATCGAAATGTCACGCGCGCTTTCCGATTATCCGAAAGGCGATGTGCGTTACGCGCCCACGATTGATGAAATGATCGAACGATTTGAAAACTTGACGCTTGACCAAATCAAGGAGATTTATGACAAGCAATTGTCGACCGCGACTGGTGAGATTTCGATCGTCGGCCAGTTCGATCCACAACCTGCGTTGGAAGCATTGTCCGAAATATTGAAAGACTGGGACTCCGAAATTGAATTTCAGCCGATCGAGCGTGAAGCCCGTAAAGACATGGACGGTGCGCAAAACGACATCCTCACACCGGACAAAGCGAACGCAGTTTTCACGGCCGGGCTGGCGTTCGCGCTAAACGAATCGGCGGAAGAAACGGAGGCATTACGTTTAGGCAACTTTATTCTGGGCGGAGGTAGCCTCTCATCAAGACTTGGCGATCGAATCCGACAAAAAGAAGGTTTGTCTTACGGCGTTTCTTCTTCGCTGGCGATTCCAAGCAAAGGCACGGATGCTCGGTTCACAATCAATGCGATTACGAATCCGATGAACATGGATGCCGTCGAGAAGGCAGCGATGGAAGAGCTGACTCGGTTTATCAAAGACGGTCCGACGGAACGGGAAGTTGCCGATGCGCAAACCGCTTGGTTGGAAAGGCAGAAGGTTTCGCGTGCTTCCGACGCATCAATTGCTGGGCAAATTAACTCCAACTTGTATCTGGAGCGCACGTTTGCGTATACCAGTGAAGTCGAAAAACGTATTGCCGAATTGACAGCGTCCGAGATTCAGGCGGCTTTCCAAAAATACGTTGACCCAGAAAAGCTGGTCATTATCCGAGCCGGTGATTTAGAGAAGCAGTAAAATTTGATCTGCACTTTTGTCATCCTGAACCGAGGCTCGAGGTGAAGGATCTCCCTGAACCAGCGAGAGATTCTTAGTCGCAAGCTCCGTCAGAATGATAGAGGCAGGCCGGTCAGGTCCAGTTTCGCCGCAACGATTCTGTCTAAACTGGACCTGTCCCTGTTCCTTGCCACGGGGATGCATGAAAACAAGAAACATAGATTAAATTCGTAATAAATCTCCCGATGGCAATGGAGAGTAAGAAATAGGAAAATGCCCCAGGGGCTAACCCATGCATTACTTAAGCAAAAATTTTCCGTTGGATGATCCCTCCACGCCGCTGCTGTTCGATCAAGTTTCCATTTGGTCCGCACATTTTGGCAATTTGCTTCTGAATAACATCCCGATCCGCAAGGAGGCAACGGTTCTGGACGTTGGCTGCGGTACTGGCTTTCCGCTGATCGAACTGGCTCAGTTGTTTGGGCCTGCTGCACGTCTGATCGGCATTGATCCGTGGAAGGCCGCACTCGATCGGGCCGAATGGAAAACAAAAAAACAGGAACTGGAAAACGTCAGGCTAATGGAAGGCGATGCTGGTGAAATGTCATTTGAAACTGGCACGTTCGACCTAGTTGTATCCAATGTTGGCGTCAACAATTTTGACGATCCGCCACAAGTGATGAAAGAATGTCACCGGGTGTTAAAAAAGAATGGCGTGATGGCCATTACCACCAACATCTCGGGCCACTACCAGGAGTTTTACAGGGTCTTTGAAATCACGTTGAAGGATTGCGGAAGGAAGGATCTCGTACCAGAACTCAAGGCTCAAGAGGCTCATCGGGGCACTGAGGACAGTGTCCGCAAGCTGTTTGAAAAGTCGAATTTTCGCGATTTGAAAATTCTGACAGACAGTTTCCAGATGCGGTTTGCCGATGGTACTTCCCTGCTGAATCACTTGTTGGTGATCGTTGGTTTCTTGCCGGCGTGGCGCGCTATCTTGCCGCCAGAAGAGCAAAAAGAATTTTTCCGATTGTTGGAACAAAAACTCAATGAACGGGCGGCACGGGAAGGCGAATTGCGAATGACGGTTCCGATGCTTTACGCTGAGGGGACCAAATGAGAATCCATTTGGTTGGAAAGGATGGAACAAGGAAAGAACGGGACGCAGCTCAATTGTCAGGGAATACCAGATGTGGTGCGTCACGGTTGATACTGCCCGGTGCCAATGCGGAAACCGTCCAGACGGCCGGTTTTATTTTCTTCGATACCATGAACGTTGAGAAACCTTTAACGATGATCCCCACGATAAAAACATTTCGCGCCCCGTTTATTGCCCTGATGACGATCACTATGTTGGTCTGTTCCGGTTGTAAACCGACAGGCAAGAAGGAAACCGTCGGATCAGACAACACAACCTCGCAGCCACGATTAGATGAAGTTGCTTCATCAGCTACAGCCGTCACGGATTCAGAAGCTGGTGGCGAACCGGTGCGCATCGACGACGATCTGAGCTCAGTCGACTGGCGTTCGATGCTTGGTCAAGAAGTAACGATCACGGGGGAACTGGTGGTTGTCGACACTTACGATTTGGTTCGACGGGGTCAAGGCCCGCTTCAATGGACGCCCGCTCAGCGGCCGCCGCGACCTGGTGTTGGCGAGGCCAACGTCTCGGTAGCCGTGTCGCACCTGTGGGTGAGGTTTCGATGATCCGCGACGATGCGTTCGAGGAAGCGCGAACACCGATCGTTCAAAGTTTCACGTCAAAAACGGCAGACAATCCATTCGTCGTGATCGTCAACCACTTTAAATCAAAGGGGGGCTCGGACAGCGCCGATGTTGCCAACAAGAACAAAGGTGACGGCCAAGGTGCTTACAATGCCACACGACGTTCACAAGCCTTGGCGATTTGCAATTACATCGACGAACTGAAGCGAC
>JAHEJI010000100.1 GCA_024638965.1 Planctomycetaceae bacterium | reverse complement strand
GGGGCGGACATCGAGCAAATCGTCTTTGTGAAGCAGGTCGACGAAAGTCTCGACTGATTGGCCATCGACAATCTTCCGCGCAGTCTTGGGTGTCAACTGATAGAGCATTTCCACCGCGTCTGCGGCTCGGTTTTGTTGCCGAAACTGAAACCAACGCCCAACCAGCAAGAGAAAGATCAACACTGAAAGCGTATCAAACCAGATTTCGCCCGTTCCACGTATCGTATTGATGACTCCGGCGAAGCTACCGACGGTCAGACCCAGCGCAATGGGCAAATCCATGTGCGGAGTACGGGTCCGCATCGCATTCGCCGCACCTTTCAGGAAGACTCGGCCTGGCCCCAATAATGCCGCAACTCCGATGACACAGCTCGCAATTCGCAATAACTGCGTCATGCCGAATGCCATGTGAGAAAACATGCCAAGATACAGGGCCGCCGCGATCAGCATGTTGTTTCCGGCAGCTGCCGCGGCGATTCCGATTCGCACCAGGTGGCGGCGGTTCTCCTGCCTTCTACGAAGCTCGTTTTCACTGTCACGGACGGGATGAGGACGATAGCCGAGTTGGTAAAGCGTGCTCGAAATTTGCGAAAGTTGAGCCTGTTTTGTTTGCCAGCGAATGCGCGCGGTCTGTCGAGCCCAATTGAGTTTGACTTCCAGCACGCCCGGTACGATTCGGGGAAGTTTCTCGATCAGCCAAATGCAGGCGGCGCAATGAACTCCATCCAGCAGTAACGAGATTTCGCTAACCTCGTCGTTGAGCTTTCTTCCATACTTGTCGATAAACGAGGAATGATCGAATTCACTAAATTGCTGTGATTGATTTGAGTCTCGGCGAGTGAGAGAAGAGCCCGCTCGATCGGGTTCGGCCATCAAGTAAAACGCGTCCAGGCCACACGAATGGATTAACTGAAAAGCCGACTTACATCCGCTGCAGCAAAATTGTTCACGCGACGCAGCATCGAGCAGTCCCTTGGGAACGGGCAGCCCACAATGCGTACAGGGAATCGCCGCTGGCGATTCCACCATTCGTTTGGAGTTGCCCGTCGTTGGCTCGACTAGCGACATAGGTTACTTCTCTTCACAACAAGGCAGTTCAGTTTCGTCCAGATCACGAACCTGCTCGATCAGTGCTCCCGTCTGGTCGACAACTTTCGTTTCTTTGCCAATCGCAATGGGTGCACGAAAAGTAATCGTGAAGATTCCGATCAGAATCACCAGGCTGGCCATCGCAACCGGGATTCGCCGTTGGATCGAATGACCGAGCTGATTCCAACCCAGCATGAGGGCGACCATGATTGGCACAGTTCCCGACCAAAACACGGCCATTACGACGGCTCCAATAACGGGACTACCGGTTCCCGCGGCGACGACGGCAAACGCGTATAGCCATCCGCAAGGCATCAGGCACGTCAGGCCGCCAATCAAAAAAGCGCGTCGTAACGGCGGTTGCCTGGTGATCCGATGAAAAAGCTTGTTCAAGATTTTTTGAAGCCCGCCCGCAACGCCAGGCAGTTGAATTTTCCAACCTGCTTGCCGTGCGAGGGCGATCACGCCAATGATGATCATTAGACCGCCGGCGACATAAGTTGCAGTCTGTTGCCATGATGCGAAAGCGACGCCTCGGTTGAGTGCCATTCCCAAAGAACCAAAAACGACGCCGACAATCGAATAAGTTGTCAGGCGACCAAGACTGTAGGCAGCGGTCGGCACCATTGCCGAACGACGGCTGTCCGGCGAACTTCCGGCCAGGAGTGCAAACGGACCGCACATGCCGACGCAATGCACACTGCCCAGCAGACTTGCGATGAAGACCGTTCCCAGCAAGATCCACATTTTTTTACTTGCTCGCTTTCAGGACTTGTTTTTGGTTGATCAAGAAAGTGTCGCCGCCTTTCCGAGCCGCGCCGTCAAACTGCCAAAATCCGCTTTTGCGGATCTGAATTCTGCCAGCGTAAACGCCCTCGTTAATTTCAGTGAACTCGATTTGTTGCGGATCGCCCGACCGCGCTCGATGAAACGCGTTCAACTCAATCGTCGCATTCTTAATAACGGCCTGATCAGCATTGTTTAACTTCAACGTGATCGCGTGACTACGATCAATATCGGCCGTCGGATCGACGAACAGTTCGGCTTTCCAGCCGAGCCGTGCACTGGCATTTTGGAGCGCCATCTCTTCGTCCCAGTTAAGTGCTTTTTCGTCGTATCCGGCAACGACGGCGTTCGATTTATCACTGGACGTCAAGGTAAGCGCGACCATCCAAATGACGGCCTGCATGAAAAAAAACAACAGGATGAATCCGGTCCAGATGAATTGGGCCGTTTTTTCTCGCTGCTCGATTGCCGTGGTTAATTCACTCATTTTTTTCCTTCGTGTCTCCGATCTCCGACCTCGATTTAGTCAAATGGTCCAATCAGTTTACATGGAATGATCCTCGAAATCTGTTTGTCGTTTTCAATTTTGATTTTCATATTAGCTTGACCCATTTTGAAGACATTTCGCGGAGCAACGACACTAAAGTGAAACGTCTTGGACTCGTTGGGGGTAAGCTCAATCGAGTCTTCTCGAAGATCCAGCGTCGCCAGTTCCGGTGCCAGGACACTTGCCGAAAGCGTCATGGCTTCGTCACTACGATTTGTGAGTTTGAGTAGCAACAGATTTCGCACCTGGCCGTCGTCGGTCATGGTGTGGGGGTTGCCCACTTGCTCGCGGAGAATCACTGCGTCGAACGGCTTGCTTGACGTCAAAACGATGATAAATGCAGTCACGATGCCAGCCAAAAGCAAGGGATAAATGGCGGTGCGAGGTCGAAACAGATTCCCTGGTTCACCGCGATCACGGGCTTGAGAGCTGTAACGAATCAAATTAGGAGCTCGCCCAAGTTTGTTCATCACAAGGTTGCAAGCGTCAATGCACTGCGTACAGTTGATGCATTCCATTTGCAGACCATCGCGGATGTCTATCCCGGTCGGGCAAGTCGTCACGCAGTTGCCACAATCGACGCAGTCACCCAGGACTGGCAACGCAGCAGGTTTTTTTTTGGCTTTGCCGCGCGGTTCGCCACGCTGTTCGTCATAGGCTACGATCAGCGAATTCTGATCGAGCAAAACCGACTGGAATCGCCCATAGGGACAGGCAACCAGGCAAAGCTGCTCTCGAAAGAAGCAGAAATCAAACATCATCGCCGCGGTTACAACTGCCATCACCAGGAATGGAGTTGGATGTTTCAAAGGCGATTGCTGAACCCACTGGCTAAGTCGTTCGACTCCGACAAAGTAAGCCAAAAACGTGTTGGCGAGGTAAACGCAGACGATGAAGAACACAACGTACTTGGCTCCTGTTCGCCAAGCTGGAATGTTCTTTTTGGACCCGCCGCGCCCGCGCGTTCCATCAAAGATTCGCTCGATCGGCCGAAACAGATATTCCATATACACGGTTTGCGGGCACGCCCATCCGCACCAAACTCGACCAAATAACGCGGTAAACAAAAAAATTGTCAGGAGCGAGCCGACAAGGACGATCGCCAGCAAGATTGTGTCAGTTGGCAGAAAAGTGAATCCAAAGATCGTGAACTCACGCCCAATAATATCGAGAAGTACAAATGGCTTACCGCCGATTTTAACAAACGGCAACGCGGTAAAAACGGCGATCAGCAGATAAGCAACCCATCGCCGTCGTTCGAGAAATTTCCCTTTGCTTAATTTTGGCTTGAGCCAGCGTCGCGAGCCATCTTTTTCAAGTGTACTCAGGACGTGCTCTTCAGGTTCCAGAATTGAGCTGGACGTATTTGTTTGCGTATCGATCGGTTTCAATTCCGATGTTGATTAGAAGCTGTTTCAAAACTTGGTGGACTGAGTACTGAGGACTGAGTACTGAGTACTGCATACTGCATACTACTCATTGCTCCACGGCGGGATAGGATTTCCCTCTTTCTCTTTGGGTTTCGCGGGAGTCGTTCCTCGTAATGTAGCGACGTAGGCAGCGACTAAGACGATTTGGTTTGGATGGCTCATGCGGGTCTTCCAAGCTGGCATCGCACCGTTGGCCGCGCCGTCTTGGATGACTGTCGCAATGTCTTCCACTTTTCGGACGTTTTTCCAATGATCATCTGTCAAGTTCGGACCCACCAAACCGCCCCCATCAGCGCCGTGGCAGCTGATGCAATTCGAGTTGTAGACGGTTTCACCCACCGCAAGCCATCCTTCTTTGTCCATGTACTCGAGAAGCGTCTCGCGATCCGGCTCCAAGACGCCAATTTCCTGGTATCGAAGCTCAAATATATCGGCCATTTCCTGACCGTATTTGTCCTCGATGGAACGACCTTGCACACCCGTGTGATAATACATCAGATAAAGTGGTGCGAAAAAAATCGAGCACCAGAACAGAAACTTCCACCAACCGGGTAATGGATTATCGTATTCCTGGATGCCGTCGTAACTGTGATCTGTCAATACCGGTTCAGCGGCAGGTTCGCTGCTCATGAATTCTTCTCCGTTTGATCGCCAAGGACAATCTTGGCTTGTCTTTCAGTTATGTCGCTGCGAGTCATGAGAGTTCGAATCACTACCGCAACGAAGATGCAGGCGAACAGCAACAGAGCTAGTTCGGCAAAAGTTGAGTAATCGAGATAGCTGGTAAGTCGTTTGATCATTTTTGCTCTTCCTGATTGGCTGAATTGGAATCGCTCTCCGATTCTGTTTCGGTCGTTTCCTCGTTTGCCGGTACATCGGCAGTTTCGCCGTCGCTGGATTCTTCACCAGTTGACTCACCATCCAAGGGTTCCTCGGAATTCGCAGTGGCCGATTCCTCCGTCGCAAACAAGTCGATGCCGATTCGCTGAATGTAAGCGATCAATGCGATGACCTGAGTCGTTTCCAAGCCGATTTCATTTCCATCGGAATCTGTGACCGTTGCGGGACCGGTTTGCTCGACCAGTTCCTTAACGATCTTTTCGGCTTGTTCCTTGGCCATTTCCACGGCTTCCGTCAGTTCGCGATCGTAGGGTGCCCCGAGCGCTGCGGCTGCCTGAATCCGCGGGGGAATGGCGTTGAAATCCAGTTGCTGAGTAATCAGATGCGGATAAGCCGGCATCACGCTCCCAGGAGTCATCGCACTGGGCTCAAGAAAATGCCTGAAGTGCCATAAATGCTGCTTGAGGCCACCTTCGCGTGCCAGATCGGGGCCGATCCGGCGCGACCCCCACTGAAACGGATGGTTATAGACTGACTCGCCAGGTTTGGAGTATTCGCCATAACGTTCTTTTTCGGCAAATAGCGGTCGAATCATCTGTGAGTGGCAGTTGTAACAGCCCTCGGCGACATAAATATCTCGACCCGCCAATTCCAGAGGTGTGTACGGTTTGACCGATGCAATGGTCGGAACATTCGAGCGAATCAGAAACGTCGGAATCAACTCGAATGCCGACGCCACCAAAACTGCAATCGTTACCCAAACCGTGAAGCGAATCGGCAAACGTTCCCAAACCCGGTGCCATTGAAACTGCTCGACAACGTCAAGTTTTTTGGCGAAATCGGTAACGGGCGCGTTTTTGAGTCGAGATACCGGCACGGGCGGATCAACGAATTCACGAGACAATGGTGCAGCCTGAATGACTGGCACATCGTATTTGCCGGGCCGCGTTCGCCAAGTCTTGTAATAGTTAACGGCCATCAAAACCATGCCGGCAATGTACAGTGAACCTCCACCGATTCGAATCCACCACATCGGAACGATTTTGATTACCGTTTCGACGAAGTTGTAACGCAACTGGCCTTGATCGTTCCACTCTCCCCACATTAAGCCTTGCGTCAAGCCAGCAACATAAATTGGGACGATATACAACAGGATTCCCAAAGTTCCAAGCCAAAAATGCCAGGTCGCCAGTTTCGTACTCCAGAGCTTTGTTTGGAAAATTCTCGGCAACAGCCAGTACAACATCCCAAAGGTCATGAACCCGTTCCAACCAAGTGCCCCCGAATGAACATGGGCAATTGTCCAGTCCGTATAGTGTGAAAGCTTGTTAACGCTCTTAATCGAGAGCATCGGGCCTTCAAATGTGGACATGCCATAAAACGTGATCCCAACCACGAAGAACTTCAACACAGGATCCTCGGCGACTTTATGCCACGCACCGCGAAGTGTCAGCAGACCGTTGATCATTCCGCCCCAACTTGGCATCCACAGCATCAAGGAGAAGATCATCCCTAACGAAGTAGCCCAAGCGGCCAAGGCGGTGTAATGCAAGTGGTGCGGGCCCGCCCAAATATAGATAAACACCAACGACCAGAAATGAATGATGCTCAATTTGTATGAGAACACTGGCCGTTCGGCGGCTTTCGGCAAAAAGTAATACATCAATCCGAGAAAAGGCGTCGTCAAGAAAAACGCCACCGCATTGTGGCCATACCACCATTGCATCATCGCGTCTTGGACACCAGCGTAAATCGGAACGCTTTTGAACAGGCTCGATGGCACCACCAAGTTGTTAAACACATGCAGAATTGCAACGGTTACAATCGTGGCAATGTAAAACCAGATTGCGACATACATATGTCTTTCACGACGCTTGATAAGCGTCATGAAAAAGTTGACACCGAAAAAGCCAACCCACACCAAAGAGATCGCAATATCGATCGGCCATTCGAGTTCGGCGTATTCCTTGCTTTGCGTGATTCCCAATGGCAAGGTAATCGCGGCCGCCAAGATGATGAGCTGCCAGCCCCAGAAATGAAGTTGGCTCAACGCGTCGCTCCACATTCGAGCCTTGCAAAGCCGTTGCGTCGAATAGTAAACAGCGGCGAATATCGCGTTTCCCGCAAACGCAAAAATTGCCGCGTTGGTATGCAATGGTCGTAAACGGCCAAAAGTAAAATATTCGATTCCTAAAATGGATCGAAAAAAGTCGACATTAAATTCCTGCTCGGCTTGCAACCAATCGAGTAGCGGAAACGCGACTAACAGGAATGCGACAATTAGTCCGACCAACGTTGCGACGATTCCCCAAACCATGGTCGCCAGCGCAAACTGCCGCACAATCTGATCATCGTAAGTGAAACTGTCGAGAGGTTGGATTGCGGAATCTTCCTTTGGGTGGGCCGCTGTTGATTCATTCATTGAATAAAAATGTCTGGGTTAAGATTTTGTTTTTCAAATTTGAACATTTGACGACGCAAACTCAATACCACTCACAAAACTTGGTTGCGAAACACTGACGCCTACTCGTTAATTCAAACTTGTGCACCTGAATGGGACGATTAGGGGTGGATTTCAGTCGCGAATGGTCGAGTCAACGCCAGCACTGATTGACTCTGGCCGCTACACCGCACCACGCGCGCGATTCCGCTCAGGGGTTCGCCGGGCCCTGGGGCGCGAATTGGTCCAGTTTTGCCGATCGCCCAACGCGAAGCTGGCTTGTTTAATTCACTCTGATCGTTGAATCGGATCACTCGTGACAATTCCAGTCAGTTTTGCGCGATTTCGACACTCGATCGTCCGGGCTTTATCGGCGATTTGAAGCCGATAGGTTTGACAACCAACAGAGCGCAGGGCAGATTGTCGAGTAGGGATTCAACGGTACTGCCGAGTAACCGGTGCAGTGGGTGGTTTTGAGACGCACTGGACATCACTGTGACATCGATTGATTCGTGTCTGCAAAGCTCCGGAATGACCTCAATCGGATCGCCGTTCTCCAAATGCACGCGTTCGTCGAAAGCGCTTAAGTCGTACTTTTGCAAAAATTGCTCGTAAAGGCCTCGGTAGTTCTGTTCGGCTTCATTTACATAACGATTCAAAGTCTGCTCGTCGACATACTCACCCAAGAACTCGGAACCAAAGAAATTCCAGCAGTAAATTGCCTGCAATTGCTTCTTTTCAGTCGCCAATTTCTCTGCTTCGACCAAGATGGCTTCGTTTTCCTTGGCGTCATGTTCGGCGTTGACACATGCCAGGACTTTAGGGTTACAAATCGGTTTGTCACCGACTAACAGCAAAGGACACGGGCAAACACGCATCAAATTGCGTGCGGTCGTTCCAAACGGACTCAGTCGTCGGCTCTTGGCTCCTTTCATGTAGCGAATCACCAAGTCAGCCTTCTCGGTCAAAGCGACACGACTAACTTCGATCGAGGTTTTGCCAAACAGGATTTCAACCTTGGCATCGATTCCTTCTTTTTTGAAACGCCGGGCCACCTTTTCAAGTCGATCTTGCTTGTCGGCAACCACAATTTCAAAAAGTTCGTCAGAATTGCTGGACAGCCACCGGGCCGGAAACGAAAGTGGCCGAACCGCATCCACAACAAAGACCTTTGCAGAATTTTCCTTGGCCAGATTTAGTGCGGTCTCTTCGGCGGCTTGAGATGAACTAGTTCCATCCGTAACAAGAATTATTTTGTCGTAGCCTTTGCTCATAACGTTCCTTTGCTGTGGACTTGATTACCAACTTTGGCTGCGGCTTCCGGCTGCAGCAAGAGATAATGACAGGCTGCGGTCGAGAGCCACACCCTTTTATCGATTATTATTGTGCAATCTTTGTGCCTTTCCAACGCGTCCAACACCACTTTGGCCGATCTATTGACGGTTTTCCGAACCAATGTGCGGAATAGCACGTCGACAGGTTGAAACCGCTCAACAACTCAAAAAAAGCCCAATCAAAGGCTCAAGTGCCTCGAAAGGCCTGTTGGCACGCTGGTTGCGTCAATGACACGAACAAGACACGTTTATGGGACTTTATACGAAAGTAGCAAGTTTGTAATCCCGATCTTCGACGATTTTTTGCCTGAAGAATTTCACGTGTCGCTGCGAGACTTGCTGCGATCGCTACAGCACCTTCTGATGACTATTTTTGCGAGCGGCCCAAAGGGTGGATTATGGTGACATCGTGATTTCATCGTCGGTTCCTCGGCTTGTTCGAGATTCGAATCGATTTCGCCAAGTCATAACGATTCTGGCAAAGTACGGACTGGCCCGGTGGTTAGTTGCCGCTCCAATTCCGTGGATTCGCAAATTGCTGCGTGATACCGAGGGACACCAGTTAACCGAATTGTCCTTCGAAGAAAGCGTCCGCTGCGCGATCACCGAACTGGGCACGACATTTATCAAACTCGGACAAATTCTCAGCACTCGAGCCGATTTGATCGGTGTCGACTTGGCAGATGCCTTGAGCGAGCTTCGCTCCCATGTCCCTCCGGAATCGGTTGATTCAATCACCGAAACCATCGAACGAGAACTTGGGCAACCGATCACCGAAATTTTCGTCGAGTTTAACCGCGACCCGGTCGCCGCAGCTTCAATTGCACAGGTTCATCGGGCCACTCTTCGGGACGGTACTGAGGTCGCGGTCAAAGTTCAACGTAATGATATCGAACAACAGATTCGCACGGATCTGGATATTCTGATTCGAATTGCGTCGCTGGCCGAAAGTCACTTAAGAAATATTCGCCACTATCAGCCCGTGAATACTGTTGCCAAATTTCGTGCCACACTGCTGCGCGAATTGGATTTTAAACGCGAACAGAAAAACATGTTTCAGTTTGAATCCAATTTCGAAAAAGATAAACGAGTCAAGTTTGCGAAGCCTTTTCCTGAATTGACGACCGACCGCGTTTTGACAATGGAATTTATGTCTGGAATAAGCCTGGATTCCAAACAGAGTTTAGAGGATGAAGGTCTGGACACTCTTCAGTTGGCCGAAACCGGCGCAAAAATTTTTCTCGAGATGATCTTCCGGGACGGTTTTTACCACGCCGACCCACATCCTGGGAACATTCTCGTAATGGAGGACGGTCGAATCGGCCTTCTCGATTGTGGCATGGTCGGACGTATCGAAAGTGGTTTGAGGGATCAAATTGAAAACATGTTACTTGCCGTTGCAAGTGGCGATGCGCGTCGTTTGACCCGATCCGTGATTCACATTGGCTCAATGCCATCTGACTTCGATGAAGTCGTACTTGAAAACGACATTGAGGAGTTTATTGCGGAGTACACGACCTGTTCGATCTCCGAACTGGACCTCGGCAGCGCATTACGGGAAATGATCGAGCTGATCCGTCGCCATCATATTACGCTGCCCTCGGGGATCACCTTATTATTGAAAGTTCTGATCATGCTAGAAGGAACTTCGAAACTGCTTGATCCTGACTTCAGCCTCGCCGAGTTAATCGCGCCCTATCGCTGGCAAGCGTTAAGGCGACGATACTCGCCGTGGCAGATTCGCCAACATCTTGAAGATCATGCCCGCGATTGGCATGACCTGATGCGAATCTTTCCTTCGGATCTGGCTGATATTCTCGGTCGAGTGAAGCGAGGCCGATTCGATGTGCACCTTGACCATCGCCGGCTTGATTCGATCGTCAACCGCCTCGTTTCCGGAGTACTGACCGCCGCCCTGTTTATGGGAAGTTCGGCGCTTTGGAGCCAACAGGTTCCACCTTTGTTATTTGGAACATCGATTCCGGGCCTCCTCGGTTGTGTGGTGGCCGTATTTCTGGGGTTGACGATATTTCGCGCGATTCGGCGTTCCAGTCGAATCGACGGAGACTAGTAAATCCGTTTTGATTCAATGACTATCGAGAAACAACGATGCCACTTTTGAAACAGATCCTGGCTCCAACTGACTTCAGCCGAAACAGCGGACATGCGATAAACTATGCCTGTGATCTCGCAACTCAGGCGAAATCCAGGTTGCACCTGTTGCATGTCGTTCGTGGTGAGTTGGACAATGGAACTGACACAGTCGATCGCCTGGAGCACCTGGGTGTAATGTTGGATGCTCGTGCTGAACTTTCGACATCGACGGTAAAAGAGGTCGTCGCCGGTCATCCGGCGGACGCAATCAGTCAATACGCCCAGGACCATGAAATTGACCTTGTTGTGATGGGCACGCATGGAAGAACTGGCTTGGCTCATCTAACCATGGGCAGCGTCACCGAATGTGTGCTTCGCAATTCGCCTTGTCCCGTATTAGTGCTTGGACCGCACGATGGGGAAACGGCATCGCTCAATCGCGCCGCGCAGGTTCTGGCGGAAGCAATCGGCGTTGGAATTGAAAAAAGCCTGGAGGACGGTCGGACCTGGATGCATGTATTGCTGGTTAATCAGCTCCGAATTCCTGCAACGACCGCAATTTTGCTGGTAGATGAATTAGAGAATCAAGAATGGCTCAATTTTGCAGATGGCAAATGGACCGTTATTGAAGGCGTGGATTTAGTTGACGAAGCCGAATCGTTTTTACCCGACTTTACTAACGAATCACCAGCCATTGATTTGATTCAACGAGCCAGAAAGCTGCGTGCGACAGACCTTCACGTGGACCCGATCAGTAACGAAGAAAACCTGGTGCGTTTGAGAATTGATGGGCAACTCAAAGAATACTGTCGGCTGCACCGAAGTGTTGCCGAACATCTGGTCAATCAGTTCAAGTCGTTGGCAGGGCTTGATATTGCGGATCCTTTTCACGCGAAGGAAGGACACCTCCGCTTGCCTCAGGAATTCTCCGATTTGGATATTCGCCTAACATCGATTCCGGTGGCTGGTGGGCAAGCGGTCGCCTTAAGACTATTCAATGCCGACCAGATACTCTTTCCTGTTGATCACCTTGGCCTCTCGGAAAACGCGTTTGCCACAGTCCAACAGATGTTGCGCCGTAGGGAAGGGCTGGTGCTCGTTTCCGGCCCAACTGGATCGGGTAAAACGACAACCGTTTATTCCATGTTGCATTCCATTGGGGGTGTCCAGCAAAATATCGTAACCATCGAAGATCCAGTCGAATACGCAGTGCCGTTCGTTCGACAAATGAGCGTCGATATTAAACACGGTGTAACCATGACAGAAGGATTGCGTACCATTTTGCGAATGGATCCAGATGTTGTTTTCATCGGTGAAATCCGAGACACGGAAACTGCAATCAGTGCGATGCGGGCCGCCAGTAGCGGCAAATACGTGTTTTCAACAATGCACACCCGTAATGTCGCGTCGACGATTACTGCGCTGCGAGACATGGAGCTAAACAACCGGTCGCTCTCGTCCAACCTTACCGGCATTATTAACCAGCGACTCGTGAGGCGACTTTGCCAGGACTGCAAGGTTCAGCACGAACTTGCTTCACATCAGTCGGAAAAATTCCAAAATGCAGGAATTGACGTACCAGAAAAACTCTACAATCCCGTTGGATGTAGCGCTTGTAACGGCACCGGATTTCATGGTCGACTCGGAGTTTTCGAAGTTGTCGCCATCGGAAGAGACATTAGTGAAGCAATCCTCAATGAGAAACCCGAGCTCGAATTGGAAGAACTTTGGAGATCAAATGGATCAGTAAGCCTCGAATTTGACGCTCTTAACAAGGCCGTGTCAGGATTGATCAGTTTCGACGAGGCTGTGAGTATTCGATGGTTGGCGTAAGCTGAAGATCGCTAGATCCGTTGTCACAGCGGGCGTTATTCGTTTTGTGCGAGTTCGCACGGTCGTGGATGGCAATCGCACACACCCTGGTGGGCTTGGACGGCTTGAAAGCACCGGGTTTTCGGCATGGCGTTTGCAATTCATCTGGTATTCCGATACCAAATCCTTTTGGGATAAGACGATGAACATCAAACTTAATAAGAAATATTTGTTGTCGTTCATCCTGACTTTTGCCGTGGGCATAACCGTTTCGGCATTCGGGCAGGAAGAGGAACTGAAAAAGCAGGAACAACGGGCCGCATCTATTGAGAAGATGCAACAGCGGATTGCCGAAATCGAAAAGGAAATGAAAGAAGGTGAGTTCAAACGCACCCAGGCGCTCGGAGAGGAAGCTTTTGGGCTGATCGGACAAATCGACGAAACCTATCTCCAAATGAAAGAAAGTTATCAGCAGCAGGTCATCCAGCTCAACAGCCGAATGCGACAGGTGTGGGAGAAAATCGAGAACTCCGAAGGCGTAACGCGAGAGTCGCTGGACGAAAAGCTTCAACTTCTCCAGTCCGACTGGGACCGTGTTTACCAACGCCTGACGCATACTCACGACCAACACCTGGATCAACTGAAAGACGGAATCAGAAAACTCCGCAATGATTTTTCCACGGCTGCCGGCCAAGCCGCGCAAGAACTGGAAACCAGCCACTTCGAATCGATGGCCCGCTGGGAGCAAACACATGAGGTATTCCTGAATGTCAATCAGACTTATGCCCAAATCGTTGGCGACACGCTCGTCCACCTGAAAAAAAGGCTCAGGGAGGAACCCGGCAACCGTGAATTGGCGGACCGCCTAGAAAAAGTAAAAGATCGGTATTTCACAGTTCAAAGACGATTACAGCAGCGCTATCGGTCCCACTTGGGCCATCTTGATGATGAACTTGCGATTCGTATGATTCAGCTTGAGGCGGCGGAGGAAGGGAAAGCCAAACTACAATTTGAGCAGCTGCTCGAACAACTTCGCGACCGTAAAAACGAGACATTCAAGAATCTCCAGGTCAGTTATCGGGAAACCATCTCCGCATCCGAGTCTGTGTTGACAGAAATGAATTCCCGTTTGAAAACAGCGACCGGTCGAGCCAAAGAGAACTTGGAGGATCAACTCGCCGAATTCCAAGCCGAAATTGCCGACACAAAAAGCGCGCTTCAAAACAGCTATTCCGGGCAAATCAGCTTTATCAAAAAACAAATCGAACACCTGACCAATCGGCTCTCAGGAGCAGACGAAGAAACCAAAAAACTGATCTCGACCAGAATGAACGACCTACGTTCTACCGTCGAGACTTTGACTAAGAATTCCGACGCGTTGAAAGCAAACGCTGACGAGAAAGTTCGTCGATAATTCGCTCGTGCAAATGCTGTGGGTACCGCAAGATGACCAAATATCTTCGTCCGATACTGACAATTCTCTGGCCACATTCGTCACCACCAGTCGCTAATGTTGGCGGAGAATTTACGGGACGATTCTCAATGGAAGATCATTCAATCTTTCTTCCAACGGAACTCGCCGCAGCCACGGGTGCAGAAATCAGGGAGGGCCACTTCCATTCGTTTACCGGATTGCCGGTCCGCTTGTTCGAGTGGCGAGATCCGCTAGAGGAGCATGATCTTTTAATGATTACCTGCGAGCCCCCAACTCCTGGATGCATCACACAGGAATGCCGCGACATCTTGAACCTCGTCTGTCCGCCGAACATTGACAAGGTCGTAACTTTCGCCGGAAGGGCTAGCTCACATTCAACGTCATTAGAATATTCCGTTTCTGTAACCGCAGCCCGACATTGCGACTTGAGTGGGCTCAATCCCAAGCTGAACGTCTTTCAGGAGGGGTCTTTGGTGGGGCCAGAAGGCGTCTTGCTGGGAATGGCATCGGAACTCGATCTGCCAGGGTTCTGCATTGTCGTCGATTTCGACGTGGACACGGGCTTTGTTTCACCTCAAGCGACAAGACAGATGTTTGACACTTTCTCTCTGTTGACGGGAATCGATTTGAGTCGAGGCAAATTGTCCAGGCAAGCAATTCGTATGCAAAAACACATTAAATCAATGGTCTCAAAAAACAACGCCAACGACCCGGGGCAACCTGCAGAATCATGCGAATCGGTTGAAGATCAATTTCGACACGCCGAAAACGTCGCGATGATTGAGCAACTGTTCACCGAGGCGAAGGCAGACAAAAGCCTTGCGAACCATCTAAAAGCAGAACTTGATCGACTCGGGTTGTACGATCAGTACGAAGACAAGTTCCTGGATTTGTTTCGTTCCTAAACTGATCTGATCGATCCAGAGTCCAATTTCACTGGATTCTGCCTGGGTTAAAACAACTATTCTCAATCAATCTTAGTCTTAATCGCAATCGTAATCTTAGTCATCTTGTCTGTGTTATGAATACGAGTACGAGTACGAGTAAGACTACGAGTACGAGTACCAGTACGAGTAAGACTACGAGTAAGACTACGAGTAAGACTACGAGTAAGACTACGAGTAAGACTACGAGTAGTAGGAGGAGGAGGAGGAGGAGGACTTAAACTTCTTCATCAGGCACGAGTTTGCATCCTAGCTTATCGGGGTTCAATTCGATTTGAACGGTGCAATGGTCGACTCCAAACTCATCTTGCATCGTGTTTGCAATCTTGGCCAACAGTTGATCGGCGTCTCCAATTTCTGGCTTGACCAAATGAACGGTCATTGCAGTCTTCGTCGTGCTGAGTGCCCAAATGTGCAAATCGTGAACTGCTTCAACCCCAGGCAATTCAGCCAGAAAACGACGTACCTTGTTCACGTCGACGCCTTTTGGAACTCCGTGAGAAAGCAGCATAAGTGAATCACGAAATAGTTCCCATGTGCTGTACAGAATCACGGTCGCAATCATCAGACTTACGAACGGATCGATCCACATCCAGCCTTTCCACATGATAATCGTACCGGCCACGACAACACCCAGCGACACAATTGCGTCAGCCATCATATGCAAGAACGCCCCTTTGATGTTCAGATCATGAGAACGGCCTCTAAAAAACAACATGGCGGTGCCGGTATTGATGATGACCCCAATCGCCGCCACCCAAATGATCCCACTCCCGTAGACGTCTGTCGGATCGTTAAACCTCCCGATCGCTTCCCACGCAATTCCGCCGACCACCAGCAGCAAAATAGCTCCATTCAGCGTCGCGGCGAGGATCGTCGAGCTTCCCAATCCATACGTGAATCGTGCTGACGGTTTAACGGTGGCCAAGCGGAATCCCACGTAGGCTAATAACAGGCCGAAGACATCGCTCAGGTTGTGACCCGCGTCGGCCAGCAGGCTGACGGAGTGAAAAAGGAATCCACAAACGGCTTCAATTAGTACGAACACGACGTTCAGGGCGATACCGACTTTGAAAGCATTTCCAAAATCGACCGGCTGGTGGCAATTATGTGAATGTTCGTGTTGATGAACGTCTTTAAGCGACATAATGCCGAGGATTGAAGGGCTTTCGGGGCTCATGATCAATATGACGAGCCCAATGTGAATGAAATCCCGCTACGAATCAAGTCGAAGTCTACGCTTAACCGCCGACTTGATCTTCGCTTCGAAAAACCCAGTTAATATTGATTGACGATTTCACCCCCAAAACAGGGCAAGTCGAACGGCGAAAAACTTTTTCGCAAACACTACCTTGAAGAACACGGCTTGAGCCAGTTCTGCCATGAGTCCCGATCACAATTAAATCGACATTTCGTTCGTCAGCCAATTTCAGAATCTGCGCAGCGGGCTTGCCAAAACGAATCTCGTAACAATGTCGGACACCGAAGACAAAGGGTCGAACTTTATAGCTGAAGTCCAAGATCATAGAATCCAGTTCATCTTCAACATTACTGTCCTTGGGCGGAGGATCAGCAACGTGCAAAAAGACTATTTCGGCGTCCATCGCCTCAGCAAACTGGGACGCGTAGAAATTGGCCGCCTTGCTGTATTGTGAAAAGTCGATCGGAACAAGGATTCGATTGTGTTGCATATTGACCTAATCGCGAATAGCGGATTCCGTATCGTTGCCTGGCAGTTTTCTTGCACGAGTCTTCAGCTCGTGAAGTGCTTCTATTAACGAATTCTGACCATGGATGTAGGACACCCACACTTGGCCGTCGTTTCTCGTGCAGGAGTACTCCACTCCTAACAAAACAGCCCACCACCGGCAACGCTAACCGTTGACCTTTATTTTGCGGGCGGTTGACGATTTCAGTTTTGGAATTTTAACTGTCAGAACACCGTTCTTACATGTTGCGGTTTCATTATCACCGACATCGTAGGGCAGGGCGAGTGTTCTTGAAAACGTTCCAAACGGTCGTTCGGTGCGGTGAAAAACCGCTTCTTCCGAATCGTCACAGCGCGTCTCGCGTTGTGATCGAATTGTAATTGTGTTTCCGCTGATCTGGATATCGATATCTTGCGGGTCAAACCCGGGAACGTCCATGGTGATGACGACTGACGTATCCGTTTCGGATAGGTCGACAGCTGGTTTCATATCGCCGCTGAACAACTCGTCTTCCGCAAAATTCCAAACTCGATCTGCGATATGTTGAAACTCGTTTCGGAGAGAAGGAATCTGTTTGCGTGCCCATGGAATCACGCCGCGTCTCGAGGGATTGTTTGCCGTCGGGCCAACAGTCGTTTTGTTTTCCTTGTCATTCGTTTTATCCGCTTTCGATTTACCTTTGGTTGACGACGTCATCTTTTTCACTCCTATAATTGAATTTGCTGTTGCCTGTCGTTTTCGGACCAGTTGCTACAACTGCGAACGATTTTTGCTTGGTTTAGGTGTTGGTACCGCCTTTAGCCCAATCATGTTCAATACGAATCAAAACGCATTGGTCACCTCCGCAGACGTTGATCATTCAGGCTCCAGGGCTCGTAAGACCAAAGCACAAAGAATTGACTGTCAGACTAGCTTGGTGATATTTCATTGGCCTCGTAACCGCATCTTCGAGCGTTGTCTAGACATGCGGATCGTTTCGCATAGCCTTCAGTTGACGCAGCGATAATGCGCCCATTGGCGGCGATTCTCCGCCATCTCCATTTGTTTCGGGCGTCCTTATAGAACTCCCATCGCTCATTCGTCTCGGACATCTTCATTACCTCAGACAGTATTTTGCGTTGGCTATGCCGACACCTTGTTTCCACGCCAAACGGTAGACCTTGTTGATGTTACGTGCGTTCGTACGGCGTGTTGCGAGCGCTTGTTTTGCAGCGAGTCATACAAGGGCACGATAAACGTGGAGCGGCTGTACAAAAGCGCGGCAACGACACAATAAATGAGAATTTCAGTCTTTTCCATCTCCTTGGTGTTCCGTGCGATCTGTCGACTGGCACGGCAAAATTACTCCGAGACAGAAGTTGCAATTGTGGTGCCAAACGTGAATCCATGGCGCCGGTTTGATGTTTTTGAAGCTGGGTGTGCGTTGTCGCACAGTAAGTGTTCTAGTTCGTCGCAGTTGTTAACTAAAACATGTTGGTATCGTTGTTTTATTGGACTGGCATTTGACTTGCATGGTCAACGGTCCGAATGCGTCGACCAAGCTCTTGTGGCACATCCATGAAACCATCAAGCGAAATATATTCGTGAACGAAATACTTGCAGCTGAATTACGTCGGAAGACACTCGAAGCGATTCACGATAGTGCAGTCGATGCGATCATTACCATTACCGAACGCGGCATTATCGAAACCATAAATCCCACCACGGAATCTCTATTTGGATATGCTCCCGACGAGTTGCTAGGAGAAAGCGTCAATATCCTGATGCCCCGTCCGTTTCAAGACGAACATGACAGTTATCTGCGCAGTTATCTGAAAACCGGGTTCCGAAACGTCATCGGCATCGGTCGTGAAGCGGTCGCGAAAAAGAAAGACGGCTCGACGTTTCCGATTCACATTACCGTCAGTGAAGTACAACTTGAGGGCCGCCGAGTATTTGCTGGTTTCATCCGCGATCTCACCGAACTCAAATTAATCGATGAGCAACGAGCGATGCTCGGTGGGATCATTGAAAATTCGCTGAATGAAGTCTTCACCTTTGATGCTGAAACTCTGAGGTTCATACAAGTGAATCGTGGTGCTCGCGAAAACCTTGGATACACGTTGGAAGAACTTCGCCAGCTGACCCCTCTGGATATCAAGCCTGACTGCACACGCGAGGAGTTTGAAAGCAGGATCATACAGCCTCTCCTCAAGCGTGAGGTGAAGAAAGTCAATTTCAATACTGTCCATCAACGCAAAGACGGCTCGGTTTATGACGTCGAAGTTAATTTGCAGCTCTCAACGCACCTGCAGAATCCTGTTTTCGTAGCAATCATTCTGGATGTTACCGAACGGTTAAAGCAGGAACGTTTGCTGCAACAGCAACAGGCAAATATGCAGGCAGACCTTGAGCGGTTGGTCGAAACGCGAACGGCAGAGTTGCACAAGGCACAAGCCGATTTGGTTCGTAGCGAGAAATTTTCCACGCTCGGCAAGGTTTCCGGCGGGATTGCTCACGAGATTCGCAATCCACTGAATGCGGTCAAAACGTCGGCCTACTATTTGATGAATGCGAAAGACGTTTCCTCAGAGAAAGTCAAGGAACATCTGCAGCGAATTGATCGACAGGTGACCTTGATCGACAGTGTGGTCACGGCGCTTTCGGATGTCGCGAAGCTTCCGGACGTCAATTTGCGTCCGGTCGCGATGGGACCTCTCCTGCGCGAAGTCGTCGGCTCCACCAACTTGCCATCAAACATTCAAACGGTGTTTGAGTTTCCCGCAACGTTGCCCGATGTAGTGACAGATGAAAACCAGATCGGCATCGCGTTTCGAAATCTGGTTCGCAATGCCCGTGATTCGATGACCGAGGGTGGAACTCTCATCATCCGGGCTGAAGTCAATGAAGATTCCGTTGTTTTTTCGGTAATTGACACTGGGGTTGGAATCTCAGAGCAAATCCTGGATAACGTTGTCGAGCCTCTTTTTACGACCAAAGCACGTGGCATGGGGCTCGGTTTGTCAATCACACTGGCAATTGTTGAAAAGAATCAGGGGTCATTGTCGATCGAGAGTAAACTCGGCAAAGGTAGCAAGTTTAGCGTTGCTCTTGGAAGAAGTAACTAAATCTGGATTGATCCATTCCATCTCATGGTAAATAATTATTGAGTAACGAACTGTCGGTATCTCATAATTAAGCCATGTCTGTGTTGTCAAAAGAATCACGTCGAATCCTCATCGTCGATGACGATACGGACAACCTGGCGAATCTGTCTGACATACTTACTGACATTGGCTACGAAACTGAAACGGCGTGCGACGGTCAAATTGCCTTGGATAAGATTGCAAGCAATTGCCCAAAAGGTGAAGGCCGATTCGATCTCTGCTTGCTCGACTTCAAAATGCCGGGGATGGACGGAATCGAACTCCTGGAAGAAATCCGC
>JAHEJI010000099.1 GCA_024638965.1 Planctomycetaceae bacterium | reverse complement strand
ATCGGACGACCAATGGTTTGGTGTCGGCACAAACTTCTTCATTCTGCATTCCTTGTTCTCCATTCTTCTGTTCAAAAAAATAGCGGGACTTGTCCAACAACGGTTGGATGGGCTAAAATTCTGAAACACCAACGCGGCGGCGTGGCGGAATTGGCAGACGCGCTTGATTCAAAATCAAGTGTCCATTGGACGTGGAGGTTCGAGTCCTCTCGCCGCTATTTCTTATCTTCATTCGGAAAGCTGCCGAAATCGCTTTCCATAGTTTGTTCTTGAGCTTCCAGACTATCCGGACGGGTTTGACGAAAATCATGGGCGTGAATCAAGCGATCGGTATCGAACGTTTCCTTCAATGCACGGCGTTCCCGGTTCAACAAACCGAGCTGTTAATTCCGTGTATTCGGTGTCTTCCGTGGTTCATTGACGGGTGCCGTTAACAACTAAATTTAGATGGCGAATTGTGCCGGGAGTGTGGGCGAGTCGTCCGACCTCCTCTCGACAAACGGCCGGATGAACTCTCCAATTTCTTGTGATAAAAAGACAAACGCGGCAGTTGCTTCGTGCCGAGATAACATCCAAAAAACATCTGGAGAATAACGATGAAGTGGTTTGCGATTTTTTGTGCTCTGTGCGTTGCGCTGTGCTGGGGCTTGTACGGTCCGACGTTGTCTAACGCGCGGTCGCTGAACCGTGAATGGGGACCGTTCAAACCTTACGTGTTTATCGGGGTTGCCTACCTGGTGATCGCCATTATCGGTGGCTCGATCATGATGAAATTCGTGTTCAACGATAACTTCGACTTCTCAGGCAAATATTTTCCGGCCATGAAATGGGGATTCTTTGCCGGTTGTCTTGGCGCACTCGGTGCCCTGGGATTGACCTTTGCGCTTACCAAAGCCGGTGGCAAACCGGCTTATGTGATGCCGATCGTGTTTGGAGGCGCCGTCACGGTCAATGCGATCGCCGCGTATTTCATGCTGCACGAGGGTGAAAAGACCCATCCGTTAATGTGGATCGGGATGGCACTGGTTGCAGTTGGAATTTGTTTGACCGCCGGCTATACACCGCACGGTCATCCGCCTGCCAAACCGGCGGAATCAACCGAGACAGCTGAAACAGATGACATTTACGCAGATGTCTCGCGTAGCGCTGGGACGATACGGGACGACGATACGCCAACGCCATCGGACACTTAGTTATCCAGAAAAGTGTAGCCACAATTGTCCTCAATTGGGTTTTGAAACGTTAAGCCTGACGAAACAGCGCTGAGTCCTTATGTGCTTAAACGCGGATTTCCCAGCGCGGCATAGCCGCAATCAAAAAAAGAACAGGAGGAAACGAAGGCAACAGAGAAGTAAATCAACTCGTCAAAGCGACAACATACGAGCCAAAATTGAATATCGTTTGAAGAACAAGGAGCTCAGAATTTCGAAGCTCGGCAGCCCGTTCAAAACAGGCTCTTGATGTCGTCGTCGGCGGGGACGGCATTTTTGAAAACCGTTGTATCCATCTTCCTCGCGCCTTGAACACTGCCGAGTCCGTCGAGCTCCCCTTCGGTGCGGGCAGCGATGATTTCCATCCGCCCATATTTAAGGTTGGCGGGATAGGGCCGCGTGAACACGTGCCAAATGTCGTTAAAACCCAGCCAGTAAAGCATCATCACGATGACTTTGGGGCCGGTCGGTGTCCACGAAAGTGAATGAACGCCGGACATCACCTTCTCGGATCGTTCAAATGTGCAGATCATTCCGCGTTCGTCTTCCTTAAAGATCATTGCCGAATTAAACCAAAGCAGCTCTTTGGTCATGTCGGCGGCGATCTTGAGACCCTGAATCGGATCGGCCAAATGATAGAAAATGCCTTTGAACAGCGTGATGTCCATCGGCTCAAGGTTTCTTTCGCGCAACCGCATCATGTCGAACACTGCAAACTCGATGTTATCCGTAGGCGCTACGCGACAGTTTTCCTGGACGAAACGAGCCTGATCGATCCAGTGATCTCGTACGTCAAATCCAAATGACTTGGAGGCTCCCAATTCGCGCATCCAAAAACAATACGCGCCAGAATTACAGGCGCAGTCCAAAAATGTCTTGCCCTCAACGCCGTCTGGATAGATGGCCTTGATTTTGCTTTCGAACTCGTCCCGGGCATCGATAAAGCTGACGTTGCCATTGTTAGCCCGCTCGATTTCTTCTGCTTCGAAAGCACAGCGAATATCGACTTCGGGCGTCAACTGCAAATTATGATGCCACGGTTTTAGTGCGCGTATCTTACGGATCAATACTGCTGAACTCATAATACTGATGCAAAAATATATGGAAGGTATTTAAGTCAAACGATTCTAGTTCGTTCGGCCCATCCTACCAACTTTCCGCAAATTCGCGGAGCGGACGTGAATGACAACTGTAGGCGAGTCTGTCCCGGACTCGCGTCAGCCTGAGACAGGCTGACCTACAGATATTCGCGGAGCGGCCCTGAATTTGCGTATTTTGTAGAGATCGATTGATCTTGTCGCTGTCCTGGCACTCATCTAGACTCTCGCCGCATTAAATTAGGCAATCGAGGCAGAGATACGCGCTAGCCGATTACGTATCGATGAGCAACGGAAAATTCGATGAGATATCCAATCCTTATTTTGGCCCTGGCAATCTGTTTGCTCAGTGACACCAGCGACGCCCAAGTCGTCACCGACAATTCTCAAATACGCGAAAAGCTGACCCTGGTCGGCACTAGTCAAGTTCTGGCACCGATCGCCGAACAAGACTGGCTCTCCGAAAAACTCAAGCAGACCATGGGTGGACAACATTTGGCGACTTGTTTCGAGCCAATATTGCGTAAAGGTTCGCTGGTGGCTGAAACACTGGATGAACCAAAAGCACAACCTCGGATGCAATCGCCACCACCCGTCTCTGAATTAACGCCTCCAATGGCGAGACCGCTACAGCCCCTGGTTACCGAATCAGCGATCGAAAAACAACCTCCGGCTGACGACAGTCGTGTGGTCCTCGCATCGGCAACAACCGAGATTCTAGAGGAGGAAAGCGGATCACATTCGTCGAATGACGCCGAAAATGAAAAAACCAATTCGACGGATGCCGGCGGGGGTTCAGAATCGAAATCTTCCAGCGAGTTGGCTGTTTTGCAGGATCAAATAAAGCAATTCAAAGCGACAATTGGATCTAACGAACAAATCGATAGTTCGAAAAAAAATGAACGGCTGGAACGGTTGACGACTGCTCAGAATTCATTGAACAAAGCCGCGACTTTGGCAGTCAAAAAGGACTTATACCGAAGTCAGCTCGAGCAGTATCCGGATGAGCTAAAAATGCTCAACAAAGCAACCGCTGATGAATCGAAGCCCGAATCGCTGGAGATTGATGCCGACACAACTTCGGATTCGCTCCAGCCGGAGCTGCAGTCGCTGCGGCAAAAACTCCAGGACGAAGAACAGAATTTCGATAACCTCGATAGTGAGTTCAAAAAGTTGAACGATCGAATTACGGAGATCCCCTCGATCCGGGCCCGTTTGGCTGAAGAGCTAGTCGAGGTTGACGAAATTCTATCAACGCTCTCGCAGCAAGATGAGGACCTCGACGTTCAGATGAACTGGTTGGTTCAGAGTGCAAAACGAATTGCTTTGCAAGCAGAATTGGACATGTTGGATTCGGAATCACTCCGTCAAAAATTAGCGGGTAAGTATCTTCCAGCAAAGCGAGACGAAGCTTCTCGCCAGATCAAGAAGTTTGAAGCTCGAATCAGCACTTACGAACGAGTGATTGCCGATTTGCGCCGTGATGAAGTGAAAGAGCAGGCGGAGCAAGCTCGATTGGAAGCAATCAACGCGCACCCGGCGCTCAAGGATGTTGCCAATCGCAATCAGGAATTGACGAAGCTGAGGAGCAACATTACCGAACGCATTCAGGCTGCCAACAATGAATTTGCACAAGTCAAGGGTCTCGTTGAAAGTTTGGTTGAGAACAAGCAGGAACTTGAGAAAAAGATCGATGTGGCGGGCGGCGTTACCCATTCCAGCGGAATGGCGTTAGTTGAGAGTCGCCGTCGTCTCGAATCACCTTTTGAAAGTCTTGCTCGAATCAAAGCGATCCGTGCTGAGCGAAAAACGGTCAATGTCGCCGTGTTGACCCTGGAAGAAGAAAGAGAGCCACTGGTCGACCCTGTTGAATTTATCAAGCAACAGATAGGGCAGGGCGGTAATGCGAATTTCGAACAGGAAAAACTTTCAGTCGCGGCAGTGAGGTTTGCCGAAACCAAACTTCAATATCTTGATGGGTTGCTGAACGACTACCGCCAGTATCGTGGACTCCTGGAGGAACTGGAAGTTAGTCGAAACGATCTGGTCGTCCAGATCGCCGAGAATCGAAAATACATTGATGAAATGGCGTTATGGGTGCGCAACACCGCACCCATTTCCATCAAAGACGTACGCACGTCAGTCGCTGGATTCCGGGCGTTTTTTGAGCCCGAGGACTGGTTGGCAATGGGAAATGTTCTTGGACAACGCGTGACTTCCAAGCCTCACGAAACCGCGTTGGGGGCGTGCGGATTAATGGTGGTGGTACTCATGACTCGACGATTGAAACAGAAATAAAAGAAGCAATGCCAGACCAGAATCCAGCGGCAACTGAACTACAGGCAGGGCCTAATCCGACGCTGCTGAATAATATTCAGCTGTTTTCACGTTATGCGCCAACGCTTAACGCAACGGGATACGCGGTACTCGGCGCGACGATCGTACCCGCTTTTGTATGTTTCATCATCTGGCAATTATCGCCGGCTTACCAGGTCGGCACATTGCGGGGGTCGGTGGTTCGAAGTCTTTGGTGCTCGATTCCGATTTTCTTTTTCGCGCTCACATTGGCTAGGATGCTTCGCGCTGGAGGTGCAGCCGAAAATCATTTCGGCTGGTCACCGATTCTGTGTGATGGTTTGCTGAAGACGGTCTACAAGCTGATCCTGTTTTGTATCCCGTTGAAGCTTCTGTACACGGCCCTTGAGACGTTTGAAGGGGGTATTTACTACGAATCGCTCGGCCGAATCTTTTTCGTCGCGTCGATGATATTTTTGATGGTTGGCCTGTTGCAGACTGGCAAGGCGATTGATCGCTGGTTAGAACCGGATAACACTGACGAACATTGGACTGGCTTTTTGCGCAAAATTCTGTTGAAAGTTGTCGCGTTCTGTCCGCTGGGGCTGGGACTCATGGCGGTCGCCGGATTTCACTTTACGGCCGTGCAACTGAGTTGGCGAACCGTGTTGACGATCGTGGTGACCATCGGAATTGCCGTCTCAACGGGATTGGTCAGCCGCTTGCTGCTGATCACTCAATTTCGAATCAAGCTGCGTCAACTGAATCGAAATTCAGAAGGCGAAATCGAAGAAGACGAATCGATTGATATCAGCGAAATCACTTGTCAGGTCAATCGACTTCTCCGAGTGACGGCTTTAGTTGCGTTGGTGATGATCAGCTGGCAGATCTGGTCCACCGTTTTGCCGGCCATCGGTTATCTCGATCAAGTTCATCTTTGGCCAAATGAACTTGCTGATAAAGGGGTAAAATCGTGGATCACGCTGCGTCATTTGCTAATGGCGTTTGCCGTTTTGTCGATTACGTTTGTGCTCAGTCGTAACCTGCCGGGGCTCTTGGAGATCACTTTGCTTGATCGTCTTCCTTTGGACAAAGGCGGGAGATACGCGATTTCTTTTGTGCTCCGATACGTGGTGGGGATCCTGGGAACCTTGAGCGCCTTTCAAATCGTCGGTTTTTCGTGGAACAGCGTTCAATGGCTTGCTGCCGGACTGACCGTGGGACTTGGTTTCGGCCTGCAGGAGATTTTTGCCAATCTTGTATCTGGCATCATCATTTTGATCGAGCGGCCGGTTCGCGTCGGAGATTTGGTGACCGTGAATGGCGTGACCGGAACGGTAACTCAAATGCAATTGAGGGCAACGACGATTAAGGACCTGGACTATCGCGAACTGATCGTACCCAACAAAAAGTTTATCACTGAAGACGTGATGAACTGGACATTGACTGACCGTTTGTCACGGTTGGTTTTTCCCGTTGGCATCGCTTATGGATCCGATACCCAACTTGCCGAAGATACATTGATCGAAGTTGCCCGCAAACATCCCTTGGTGATGCATGATCCGAAGCCGACCGTACTGTTTAAGAGCTTTGGTGACAGCACCCTGAATTTTGAATTGCGCGTTGTCATTCCAACGCGTGAAAAGTTTGCAGACGTACAGCACGAATTGAACATGGCGATCGATCGCGCATTCCGTGAAAAGAATATCGAGATTGCCTTCCCGCAACAGGATATTCACGTCAAGGGAATTGAGCCGATCCAGATTCAGCCGCCGCCAACAACAGGCCGCCCGATGGAAACAACTCAATCGTCGATCATTCCTCCGCTACCGAACCAGCTTGGACCAAACGACATTAGCGGGGCGGTGTTTGCCAAGGCCAGCCGATCGGGCAAGGCATCGCAGCCGCCGGAGGTTTCGTTCAAGAGACGAGCTGCGTGACGAGCAACATGTAGCTGCAATAAACGGAATTAAAAGAAGCGTTTGCGGGTGGCCGGAGTGGTGAGACTTCAGAGAGCCATCATGCCCGAATTCTCACGAAGCCGGCTACAAGAATCTGCAAAAACTACTTTCGCTTGATGCCGTATTCATCGATTTTTCGATAAAGCGTCGCCCGGCTGACACCGAGGAGTTCGGCCGCTTTGGGAACGCTGCCGTTGGTGCGTTTGAGTGCGTCGCCAATTAACTTGCGTTCCCAGTGATCGATCCGGAGCGTTTCGAACTCGGTTACGCCTGTGTCTCTGATGCCAATGTCTTCCAGTCGAATTTCTTTTGCTTCAGACATCACGACGGCACTATCAATTACATTTCGCAGTTGTCGCACGTTCCCCGGCCAATTGTAGGACAGCAGTCGAGAACTGGCTTTTTTTGACAGCTGCAGGTCAAATTTTCCATGTTGATTACGAAAATGTTCGAGGAAGAAATCGATCAACATCTGGATATCGTTTTCGCGATCTCGCAAAGGCGGAATGTAAAGTTCGTACACGGTCAAGCGATAGAACAGATCTTCTCTGAATTTCTTCTCTGCTACAAAGTCTTTCAAGTCGCGGTTGGTCGCGCAAATGACTCGCACGTCGACTTTGACTTCTTCCGTACCTCCGACGGGCAGAAACGGATGTCCTTCGAGAGTTCTCAGTAGTTTGGCCTGGCCTTCAAGTGTCAATTCCCCAATTTCGTCGAGAAAAAGCGTGCCCAAATCTGCTTGTTGGAACCAACCGATATGATCGCGGTCAGCGCTGGTGAAGGAGCCTTTCTTGTGTCCGAACAGTTGGCTTTCCATCAAGTCCCGCGGAATTGCTGCGCAGTTGACGCTCAACATCGGGCGATCCGCACGCGGGCTGGCACGGTGCAGGGCGCGGGCGACCAGTTCTTTACCCGAACCGCTTTCACCGCGGATCAAGACACAGCCAGTCGCTTTGGCGACGCGTTGAATCTTTGATTTGAGCTCGAGCATTTTCGGGCTTTCACCAAGCAGCTCATCAAAGGTCGCCGATTTCTCGACAAGTCGTGAATGGTCGGCGGCCAACGAGGCTTGGCGGTTGGCCCGGTCCAGCGACCGCACCATAATGTTGGCCATCGCACAAGCCAGCTGGAAATGGGAATCGTGAAACGGTTTGTTCTGGCGGTAAAGATGAATCGCGCCTTTGACTTCTTCTTCCGAGATCAAAGGGACACAGATTGAATCAGCAAACCGTTCCGTTGATTCCTGTTCAATTCGAATCGCCCGTTTTTGCGATACGACTCTCCGAGTTAGCTCTGCATTGAGCTGCAAGTTGTTTGACTGGTCCTCCGGAAAGACGATCTTGGGTGTCAGTTCACCCTTGTCGTTCAGCCACAAGAATCCGGCTGCTGAAGCGTTTGTACGATCGAAAAGCCGTCGCATGCAAATTGCGATCACCGATTCCGGGTCATCAATACCCAAAAGTTTTACGCTTAACTGAAACAGGAAAAAGAAATCTTGGCCCCAGTTATGACCCTTGAGAAAGTTAAGCGTGTACTGTCCCATCTCGCGCGGATTCATCGATTCGTCAAGAATGATGGTGTGACTGGTTGATTTGGGTTCCGCGTCTTCGCCCGTTGGGACAATCGTTTCATTCAGGGTGAACGTAAAGGAACAGCTACCAACACGAAGTTCCGTGCCATCGCCAAGTCTTGCTTGATCGATCGTTTGACCGTTGACATAAGTACCGTTGCTGCTCTCGTTGTCTTTAACCCACCAGCCGTCGTCGTCTTTGTAAACATGCGCGTGGACACGAGAACATTGCGGATCGTTCAAAACGATCTGACATTTCCAGTCGCGCCCGAGCATATTCTGTTCTCCAGGATCGAGCTCAAATCGCGCTCCAGAATTCGCTCCGGCGTTCATCAAAAGGAAGGCTGGCACTACTCGACTAAACCTGTCTAAATGGGGCTCGGCAAAACTTACGAACGGAATGAACAAGCCGGGTCAAGGTTAACGATACATACAAGTCACGAAACAAAGCTTGTCATTCAAGTCCAGAATTCAAGAATTAAGTTGATCGCTGGTGATCAAGTCTGTTGGTTATTCCACCGAAACGCCATTGTAAATTGCCAACTCCATTCAGTCGATAAACAGGGAAACTTATTTCAAAGTTGGAATCCGAATGACGAATTCGATCGAATCTGGTATCTGGGGAGGTCCGATAAACAGGAAGTGGGGTTTAATACTCAGATGTCCGGGGCGGAATTGCCGATCCATTCCGAACCAATCGCAGTTTTCGGTTCGTATGTATAATGTTGAATTCAGCGATCTTGGATAAGTCAGAAATTCGAGTCTTGCTGGTCAGCCATTAAGCTAAAAATCGCTCTTGCCGCCACAATCCCAAGACTCTAGGATTCGACTGCCCCATAGTGTTAAAATACGAAATCTGAGCCAACTCGGATATCACCTATTGAGGAAGAAGTATGCATTCAAGACAACCCAAAGTTTTTTTCCTGTTTTCATTTCATTCTTTGTACCGAAAAACTATCTTCGGTGCGTTGGTTGTTGCGACTCTTACGTTCGGTTTGAGTTCTTTGATTGCCGAAGATTTTGGCAAGCCCTCTCCAGCTGATCGCCAGGTGTCGGTGCTGGTTTCGACATTGATGACGCAAGACCACCTCTCATCCCGGAAACTTGATGACGCGATATCACAACGAGCTTTTGACACTTACATCAAAAGTCTCGATCCGATGAAGGTTTATTTCCTTCAATCTGACATCGATGAGTTTACAAAATATCGATCCAAACTCGATGACCAGATGAGGAAAGGTGACTACACCGCTGCGTTCAAAATATTTAAGCGGTTCCTGGAAAGAGTGGATCAACGAGTTGCAACGGCGCTGGAGTTACTTGACAGGGAATTTGATTTCAGCATCGAAGAAGAGATGATTACCGAACCAGACATCTTAACGTATCCGGACAGTGATGAGGAAGCAAATGAGATTTGGCGAAAACGAATCAAATATAGCTTGCTGGTCGAAAAAGGTGCCGCGGCAGAAGCTAAAGACGACGACAAGCCAAAACAGGATCCAATTGAAAAGCTTCGCAAACGATATACGTCGTATGCCAAACGGATGCATCAAACCGACAACGAAGACGTTGTGGAAATGTACGTGACTGCGATCACGAGCAGTTTCGACCCACATACGAACTACATGTCGAAAGGTACGTTCGAAAACTTCTTGATCGCAATGAGCCTTGAGTTGGAAGGGATTGGTGCGACGTTGCAAGCAACGGATGACGGTTATACCGTTATCAAACGAATCGTCCCTGGTGGTGCCGCCGACAAACAGGGCGAAATCGAAGTTGAGGACAAGATTGTTTCGGTCGGTCAAGGCCCCGATGGCGAACCGATGGACGTCACCGGAATGAAACTGGATGACGTTGTCAAACAGATTCGCGGAAAAGCCGGTACGACCGTCCGTTTGGGAGTCATGCCGGAAAATAGCAACGAAATCAAAACGATTTCTATCGTGCGCGAAAAAATCAAACTCGAAGACAGCGCGGCTCGCGGCGTCGTTTTTGAAGAAGGAAAGAAAGCGGACGGAACGCCATACAAGATTGGTGTAATTGACCTGCCCAGCTTTTACGCTGACATGAACAGTTCGAACCGCCGTAGCAGGGATGTGCGCAGTTCGACCAAAGACGTTGAAAAGATTTTGAATGACTTCAAAAAGCAACAGGTCGACAGCGTGGTCCTGGATTTGCGCCGAAATGGAGGCGGAAGCTTGCGAGAAGCGATCGATTGTACTGGACTGTTTATCGACCATGGGCCGGTCGTTCAAGTCAAAGACGCTTATGGTGAGATTCTGAAGCACGAAGACGAGAAATTCGGGATGGCCTGGGACAAGCCGCTGGTTGTATTAACCAGTAAATTCAGTGCCAGTGCGAGTGAGATTCTCGCGGGCGCCATCCAGGATTATGGGCGCGGTTTGGTGATTGGCGATACAACAACTCACGGAAAAGGAACGGTTCAAAACCTGATTAATTTGAACCAGCTAGTTTTCCGAGTTGAGAATCCGCCAAACATGTTTGGCGCGTTAAAGATTACCATGCAACAGTTTTATCGCCCCAATGGCGACAGTACCCAACAACGCGGGGTGTTGGCCGATATTACTTTGCCGTCGATCAGTGATCACATGGATGTCAGCGAATCTGACCTCGACTATCCAGTTGAGTTTGATCGTGTTCCGTCGGCAAATCACGAAAAACTATCATTGGTTCCCTCGGCCATGCTGAAGACCCTGCAACAACGTTCTCAATCTCGGATTGCAGAGTCCGAGGATTTTGCAAAACGTATTCGAAACATCGAAGAATACAAAAAGCAAAAGGCACGCAAATCCGTTACGCTTAACGAAGAGAAATTCCTGGCTCGTCGCAAAGAATTAAATGCCGATAAGGAAGACGAGAAGACAATCGACGACCAAATCAATCATTCCAATGAAGACATTGAGAGAACGTACTATCTTGATGAGGTATTGCGAATTACGGCTGAATATATGAGCTTGCTGAACGAAGACAAGATCGCAAAAAAATAGACGCTTGCGAACTAAGTTCTCAATTTAAAGCCGCGAGACTTCAGAGTTTCGTGGCTTTTTTCATGGTGGAAACAGCGGCCGAGTCTGTCCCAGACTCGTGTCAGCCTGGGACAGGCTGAAGTACAGTAGGCGAGTCTGTCCCCGACTCGTGTTAGCCTGGGACAAGCTGAAGTACAGTAGGCGAGTCTGTCCCAGAATCGTGTCAGCCAGGGACAGGCTGACGTACAGTAGGCGAGTCTGTCCCAGACTCGTGTCAGCCTGGGACAGGCTGACGTACAGTAGGCGAGTCTGTCCCAGACTCGTTTCAGCCTGGGACAGGCTGAAGTACAGTAAGCGAGTCTGTCCCAGACTCGCATTTTCAAATACATTACGTCAGCTCAAAACTGAGCCCGTCGTAACCCACTTCAATTCCGGTTGGAAGTGTCTGGTTGACTTTGTGGTAATCAATACTGCAAGCACAATGAGTGAAATAAGTCTGTTTCGCTCTCAGTTTCTTCGCGATCTCAACAGCTTGATCAATACTCAGATGCGTCACGTGAGGATCGGGGCGTAACGCATCCAATACAAGCGTATCGAGCCCTTGAAGCAGCTCCCAGCTGCCAGCAGGGATTTCGCTGACATCCGTGCAGTAGGCGACGTTGCCAATTCGAAAACCCAGCACATCAAAGTTTGGACCATGTTTTAGCGGAATTGGAGTCACCGTAACTCCCAGAATCGAAATCGGTTCATGGGAAATCCGAATCAAATCGATCGCTGGCGTAGCACCAATATGCGTCTTGTCGGCATCGTCAAACACGTAATCGAATGCGGTCTTGAGTCTTTTTTCAACGACCACGTTGCAATAAACGGGAACTGCGTGACCCAGGTAAAATTGAAACAATCGCAGGTCGTCGAAACCAACGATATGGTCGGAGTGTTCGTGAGTGAAAATTACGGCGTGAGCAATTCCAATCTTTTCCCTTAACAGCTGCAGCCGCAAATCGGGAGATGTATCGATTAACAGATTGCCATCGGGTAGTCCGAGAATCGCGCTTGCACGCGTCCGATTGTTGCGGGGATCCTTGCTTTGGCAGACCGGGCAACGGCACCCAATTGCCGGCACGCCCACCGAAGTGCCTGTTCCCAGCAAAATCATCTTGCCAGTAATATCAGTCGTCAGGGGTTGTTTCTTCACTATTCCTCGTTTTGTGTCAGGATTCGCCTGAAATTCATCCAGGATTTTCGACAATGGCTTGTGAATTTGCAGGGGACATCGGTTTTTTATTATTGGGATTATCGCGTCAAATCCCATCTCGGCACACAAATTGCCCTAAATTTCGCTGACGGGCGGTGGTTAGGTCGGATTGACAAGTACAATTCCTCGAAATCAGGCTTTCCGGTAAGATTCGATCTCCGTTGACCCTGTTTCGATAGCAATATAATCTGTTATTGCGAAACAACTTACGTTAACGCACACGACCAGGTACGCAACCGAAGTCGAGGGCGATGTATAAATCGAGCCCCGACTGTCTGGTGTTTCGTCAGCCACAATGTCGGTCGCCTGACAAATCAGCATCCGCCTGCACGAACTTCAAATTGCAATTTGTTGTGAATTTGTGCAAGAATAATACCTATTTCAACGAAAAATTCGTTGAAGCAAACGCCCTTTAAGACTCGGCCATGGAACAATTACTTGAACAACTTTGGGATCGCACGGCCTACATTTTTAATGGTCTGTTAAGCGGTTTCGAGCGAACGGTCACCAATATCTTTGGTTCGTCAAACGCTCGGCATGTCAAAAAGATGCAGGGCAAAGTCGACGCGATTAATGCGCTCGAGCCCAAGTACGAAGCCATGACGGACGAAGAAATGCGCGCCGAAACTCAGGTCTTAAAGGATCGTTTGAAGGCCGGTGAAACGACGACCGATATCTTGCCGGAAGCGTTTGCGCTGTGTCGCGAAGGTGGCAAACGGTTTCTGGACATGCGTCATTACGATGTTCAGTTGATAGGCGGCATGGTTTTGCACAGTGGGGCGGTTGCCGAGATGGTGACGGGCGAAGGAAAAACTCTGGTCGCGACGTTGGCGGCGTATTTGAATGCACTCGAGGGTCGCGGAGTTCATGTCATTACGGTCAACGACTATTTGGCCCGTCGTGATATGGAATGGATGGGACCGCTCTACCTGGGCTTGGGTCTGACAGTTGGGGCTATTCAATCCAACATGCCCGTGCTTGAGCGTCAAAAGGCTTACTCCTGTGACATCACTTACGGGACGAACAATGAATTTGGCTTCGACTATCTTCGCGACAACATGCGTCAGGCGGCGCGAGGGGACGACCGGTACCCAAAACGCTATCAACAATCGCAAGGACCGCTGGCGTATGCGATTATTGACGAAGTCGACAACATCTTGATCGACGAAGCCCGTACGCCGCTGATTATCTCTGGCCCCGCACACCAAGACGTTCAAAAGTATGCCGAAGTGAACAAGATTGCCTGTGCGTTAACGCCAGAGCTCCATTTCCGGGTTAACGAAAAAGATCATACCGCAACGCTAACGGATGAGGGTGTTCGGTTCGCCGAGAAAATGGCGGGCGTCGAAAGTTTCTACACACAGGGCAACATGGAATGGCCCCACATGATCGACAATGCTTTGAAGGCTCACAACCTTTACAAGCTCGATGTCAATTATGTAATCAAAGATGGTGGGATCGTAATTGTCGACGAATTCACGGGTCGTCTGATGGAAGGGCGCCAGTGGAGTGATGGCCTGCATCAAGCGGTCGAAGCGAAGGAAGGGGTCAAGATCAAAGAGGAAACTCAAACCCTTGCGACGGTTACCTTGCAGAACTATTTCAAACTTTACGACAAACTGTGCGGGATGACCGGTACCGCGATGACGGAGGCCGGAGAGTTTTATCAGATCTACAAACTTGACGTGATCGGTATTCCAACTAACCGTGAAATGCAGCGGTATGAAGCTCCCGACATCATCTACAGCACCGAAAAATACAAGTGGCAAGCGGTGGCAGATGAGATCGAGGACTTTCACAAGTGGGATATGGTCTTCCTCAAAAATGGCGACATACTTGTCGGGAAAATCAAATCGGAAAACGATAGTGAAATCGTGGTCTCCGACAAAGACGACGGACAGAAGACGAAATTCGCCCGCAATCAGATCGAAAAAATTCAATACGCCGGTCGACCTGTGTTGATTGGTACCGTTTCCATCGAAAAGAGTGAGTTGCTTGGCCGCTTACTCGAGAAACGCGGGGTGCCGCACGAGGTTCTTAATGCTAAGAATCACAAGCGTGAGGCCGAAATCGTATCGCAAGCCGGGCGGTTGGGGGCGGTCACGATTGCAACCAATATGGCGGGTCGTGGTACCGACATCGTTCTTGGGGGCAACCCGGAGACGATGGCCTGGGCTCGGTTGCAGGACAAGTATGAAACGCGGCTTGATGTGCCACGCGAAGAATGGGATGCCCTGGTCGAGGAGATCGACAAAGAGCACCAGATGGTAGAAATGGGCGAGCAGGTCAAAAAATTTGGCGGGCTGCACGTGATCGGTACCGAACGCCACGATGCGCGTCGAATTGACTTGCAGTTGCGTGGCCGCTGTGGTCGACAAGGCGATCCCGGAAGCAGCAAGTTTTTCCTCAGCCTCGACGATGATCTGATGCGGATTTTTGCCGGGCCCTACGTCAAGCGAATTCTTGAAATGGGCGGGTTCACCGACGATGTACCGATTGAAAGCAAGATGGTTTCCCGTCGAATCAACGGTGCTCAAAAGAAGCGCGAAGAGTTCAACTTTGAGATTCGCAAAAACCTGCTTGAGTATGACGAAGTTATGGATGAGCAGCGAAAGCGAGTCTACAAGTTTCGCCAGAACATTCTTGACGGCGTAAGCTGTCGAGACATCGTTCATGACATGATTAGCGAACAAATCGATGTAAGTGTCACAACATGTCTGGAACCTGATTTCGGCGGTGAGTCGTTTGCGAGCTTCGCCGGAAATCTTCTCTCCGTTCAATTGGAACCCAAATCGTTTAAGAATCGCGAGTTGGAAGAAGCGATCCAGATTGCCAGGGATGAAGCAGAACGAGCCGCCGAAACGGACATCCTCGGTTCAATCGAAGAAAACCTTCCTCTCTCGGAGGATGAAGCTGATTGGAATTGGGAAGCGTTAGCCAAGTTCGTCAACGTTCGTTGGGGCCTGAGCGTTCGCGACAAGGATTTGAAAAAGGTCGGTCGCGACCGGGTCGACGAAATGTTGATCGATAAAGCCCGCGCCGCCATCCAGAAAGTTGATGTGTCGGCTGGTGAGCCCATGCTCGATACACATTACGGTTTGCGCACGGCGCTGGCGTGGTTCAAAGCCAAATTCGGTGTCGAGGTCGATTTGGATAAGGCCAAGGACTTTCACTCAAACCAGGAAATCATGGACTACCTGTCCGATCTGGCGATTGAAAAGTACATCCTGAAAGAAGCGGAATACCCCGTGATGGCCGGAATGTACCAGTTCGCGATCCCCGGCGGTGGCGGCGGAGCCCAGTCGCGAATCGATCGCGAGGGGCTCGTGCAATGGGCCAGTCGTCGATTCGAATCTGAACTGACGATGGAGGATCTGAAGAACAAGCAGCGAGACGAGATCCGTCAGTTATTGGTTTCGAAGAGTCTTGATCACCAAAAACTAGCCCAAACGGCGATGGCGACGCTTCAAGAAAAGATGTCGGATCTGTCCAATAGCGGAGAAGTGCCGCTGAAAAATGCCAATGGTTCCGCCTCGTCGTTGAGCGATTGGTTCAAAAGCACACTCGACTATGAATTAGAACTCGAAAAAGTCGAACAACTCGAACGCGAGGAACTCGAAAAAAGACTCGAATCGATCGTCGAAGACCACTATCACCCGGAAATTCGACGGATGGAACGAGTCGTGCTGCTGGAAATCGTCGACTCAGCCTGGAAAGACCACTTGCTGGCGATGGACTATTTGCGAAGTGCGGTCGGTAGCCGAGGCATGGCTCAACTCGATCCAAAAGTCGAATACAAACGCGAAGGCATGCGAATGTTCGATGGTCTGTGGCGTTCAATCGGAGAACGTGTGACCGATCTGGTATTTCGCATGGAACAAATGAACGAGGGTTTTGTCAGCAATACTCTGGTCGAAACTAACGCTCGTCATGATGCTGCACCAACCGAGTCGGATATTGCCCGTGAGCAAAATGAAGCGATTGATAACTCGCAACGCGAACACAAAATCGAGACGATTCGAAATCGCAAAGCTAAAGTCGGAAGAAATGAACCTTGTCCATGTGGCAGTGGCAAGAAGTACAAGGCTTGTTGTCTGCGAAAACAACAAGAGGTTTAGTCGCCCCTTTTAATCGTAATCGTAATCGTAGTCTTAGTCTTAGTCGTAGTCTTAGTCGTAGTCGTAGTCCTAGTTTCCCAATCTTAACTCAGACCAGGATGACTAAGACTGGGATTAAGACGAAGACTACGATTTTTCGGGGAAGGAATCCCAGTGAGCTGGTTACTCAACATCATTTACGCCGTGTGTTTGCTGGCCCTTTCACCGTGGCTGCTTTGGCGTTATCTGTTCCGAAACAAAGGCCGGCGTGGGTGGTCCCACAAACTCCTCGGTCGCGTGCCGCCGCGGCGTAGTGAAGCAAAATGCATTTGGATTCACGCCGTCAGCGTCGGTGAGGTGAATCTTCTCAAACCGTTGATTGCCGGGATTCATGAAGCCGATGCTTCGATCGAAATCGTGATTTCAACTTCAACGGAAACGGGTTACGATCTGGCGAAAAACAAATATCTGAAGTTGAACGTGTTCTTCTGCCCGATGGATTTCTCATGGGCCGTGCGGCAGACGTTGAGCCGTATCAAACCCGATCTATTGGTCCTGACCGAGCTTGAACTATGGCCCAATCTCATTTTGAATACTCGATACTTCGGTGCCAAGGTGATGATCGCCAACGCGCGCCTGAGCGAGTCTAGCTGTCGTGGATACAGGTGTTTTCGATTCCTGATGGAACCAATTCTGCGCAGCGTTAATCTGGTTGCCACCCAAAACGAAGAATACGCGAACCGATTCAAAGCGCTCGGTTGCCGCGCAGATCAGATTTCGAACACCGGTAGCATCAAGTTTGACAATGCAGGGTTGGATCGTAGCAACCCACGGTCGATGGAATTGGCGGGGCTCTTGCCTGATACCGCGGGCTTCGTCTTTGTGGCTGGGAGTACCCAGTTTGAAGAAGACGCGCTTGTCATCGAATCGTACAATCGGCTGATTTCAGAACACCCCGATCTTCAATTGATCTTGGTCCCGCGTCATCCGGATCGTTGTGACCGACTCACGCGACAAATTGCGCAACAAGGGCTGCCTTATCGGTTGCGTTCCAGATTAAATGAACCACCAGACGGCCCGCATCAGCGTCAGTCCAATCCGATTCTCGTCGTCGATGTGATCGGTGAGTTAGGAGCTTGGTGGGGAGTTGCTGATGCGGGCTACGTCGGCGGCAGCATGGGTTCGCGTGGCGGCCAGAACATGATCGAGCCGGCTGCGTTTGGGATTCCGGTCTCTTTTGGGCCACAAACAGAGAACTTTCGACATGTCGTCCAGCAACTTCTTAATCGCGACGCAGCCGTTGTGGTTTCGAATCAGGCGGAGCTTGAGTCGTTCATGCGGCGGTCGATCACTGACTCTGCGTGGGCAGAAAGCACAGGCAATCGCGCTCGGCAGTTGGTCCTCGATCAGCAAGGGGCGACCAGGCGAACCCTTGATTGCGTGTTAGCGTTACTCAATTGCACCTTGGATGCAGCACGACGAGCCGCATAAGATGAGGCTTTTGATGAGAAGTCAAAACGCCCGTCATCTCACGGCTCCTGAGTTTGAAAGGCCGCCCTCTACTTTGGCAAATTGAGAATTCACCGTTGAGACATCCGGTTCGTTTCGACTACAATGTCGAGCTTGTAATCAGACATTTGAAAATTGAAAGTCGAGGAGAAAAACGTGGCATCTGGCAACTACCTGTTTACGAGTGAATCTGTCAGCATGGGCCACCCAGACAAGCTCGCGGATCAGATTTCCGACAGTGTCCTCGATGCAATGTTGGCTGGTGATCCCTACAGTCGCGTGGCCTGCGAAACAATGGTGACGACGGAACTCGTCGTGATCGCCGGAGAAATTACTTCCAAGTCACAGGTGGATATCGAAAAACTCGTGCGTAGCGTGATTCGAGACATTGGCTATACCGATGCGGCGATCGGGATCGGTTGCGACTCCTGCGAAGTCATTGTCAGGCTTGATCAGCAGAGCCCGGATATCGCATTGGGCGTCGATGCCGATGGAGCCGGGGATCAGGGCTTGATGTTTGGCTATGCATGTGACGACACTGAAGAATTGATGCCACTTCCAATTTCACTTTCACACAAAATTCTCGAAAAACTCAACGAAGCTCGCTATTCAAAAAAGGTGGATTGGTTGCGCCCGGACAGCAAGAGCCAGGTTACGGTCGAGTACGATGGTTTCACCCCTGTCAGGATCGACACCGTCGTCGTTTCGACTCAGCATGGACCCACTGTCGATAACGAGACCTTGCGAGATTTTGTTAAGAACGAAATCATCGTTCCCTGCCTGCCGACGGGATTGGACAAGGGCGACATCACGTATCACATTAACCCCACGGGGAAATTTGAAATCGGTGGCCCGCATGGTGACTGCGGTTTGACGGGTCGAAAAATCATTGTCGACACCTACGGCGGCTGGGGCCGCCACGGTGGCGGTGCGTTTAGTGGAAAAGACGCTACCAAAGTTGACCGCAGTGCTGCTTATATGGCTCGGCATGTTGCCAAGAATATTGTTGCGGCGGGATTGGCAAAGCGTTGCGAAGTTCAGCTGGCCTACGCGATTGGCGTCGCTGATCCGGTCAGTGTGCATGTTGACACGCAAGGGACCGGGACCATTCCTGATGTCTCGATCTGCCAGATTGTCAAACAGCACTATCCGCTCGCGACTCAGGGGATCATCGATTACCTGCAGCTACGCCGTCAGATTTTCCGCAAGACAGCCGCCGGAGGTCACTTTGGTCGAAACGATCCGGATTTCACTTGGGAAAACACGGATTCGGCCGTGCAATTGGCGGAAAAAGCCGCGACAACTTCAGCGTCCTAATCACGACTCAGAACTGGAATTGCCATTTGAGCCAATTGTGAATTGAATTATGTTTTCAAGCGCAGCCAAAAGCTGGACTTATGTTTGGTCTCAGACCCAATTTCAATTTCAGGAAATCAAATGGCCGAAGCGAATCCTCTTCGAGAAGGGGCGTATGACAGTCAGATTGAGCGCAGACTGAGACAACTGGGGAAAAATCTGGACGATCAATCCAATGCCATCGAGGATGTGGCGGAGTTCGAACATTCGGCCATTTCAATTCTTAACGATCCACAAATCTCCCAGCAGCTGACGCGGCGAAAAACGGATGGATTCGATACGCTGATCGGCTATTTTCGGTGCCCGTTCAAAGCGCTGCAGCAACGATTTGTGCTTCATATCCCTTTGTATCCGGCGATGGGCGAGGTTCCCGAGGTGGAAGCGGCTGTCGTCGATTGTGATCAGGCCACAACTCGAATCACGGACCAGCAGAAATTCGGTCTGCGGCTGGAAATCGTCCTGGCTCGACCTTCGTCAGATGCAAAGCAACTTCTTGTCGAAGTGACCGCCTACTCTCGCTTAACATCATAGACAACCAATCGAACGAATGTAAAAACTGGAAACGTGGTGGTC
>JAHEJI010000006.1 GCA_024638965.1 Planctomycetaceae bacterium | reverse complement strand
CCAAATCCAAGGCGATTCCCAACAAAAAGTTAAAGCAGCCTTTTGTGACCTTCGGCTGGGGTTTTGTTAATTTAACGGAGCGGATGATCCGAGCGGTTGGACTGTTTTGACCAAAAAAAATGTCTTGGATGAACCGGACTCTCTGTTTTGGTGGCTGTGCGTAAGCATTTTTTGCGAGTTTTGGCGGGAAATTGCGTTTTCCAGACATGGTTTAGAAAGTCCGAACTTGCTGGTGGTTTGCCTCGTCAAGTTTCCTTGAATACAAAGCCATGGACACGAGATAATTTAGGGTGCGCAAAAATGGAAATAGAAATGGAAATAGATAATCGATTACCGACTGGTGAATGGAATGGGTTCTATCTGGAAAGACACCAGGAAAAACGGGGCTGGATGCACCTTTACTTGTCTTTTGCAAACGGCCAGATCCAAGGTGAAGGCACAGATTACGTTGGACCTTGGGTAGCTTCCGGTAACTACGATCTGGATTCAGGCATTTGCCAATGGGTAAAAAAATACATTGGTAAACATCATGTCGTTTATGCAGGTCAGGTAACGGAAAACGGGATTCAAGGCCAATGGGAGATCTCTTTCATCCGAGGGCCATTCCATATTTGGCCCAAGGGACTAAGTCAGCTTACCGAACTTTACCTTCGCACTGAATTAACCGAACCGGCGCCCTCGATTCTGCTCCAACCGGTTACAGAAATGCCGTTTTCTTAAAAAATCCCCTTTAAACCCGTTGGAAATGATCGTAAAATCCCCGATTCAATTCTTTTAGAGCACGAGTTCCGATTGGGGACGTTTTAGTTCAATGTCTAACAAAATGAAAACCCACAAGGGTGTCAAAAAACGATTTCGTTTGAGCGCCAAAGGGAAACCAATGCATCGTTCTGCAGGGACGTCACACCGAAACGTCCGCGTCAGCGCAAAGCGGAAACGAAATCTTCGTGGCACAACGGCATTGGAAGAAACGATGGTAAAGACAATTCAACGCTCTTTGGGCAAATACAGTTACTGATCTATCTCGGCTGAGACGATTAGTTGGAAACCTCCGATTTCGGCAAACAACTTCGGCCACATCAGGTCGAGGCCGGTCCGGAGAGAAAGAAAGAATTCAATGCGAACCTCAAAAGGCGCCGCGCGCAATCAAGCGAAGAAACGGCTATTCAAAAGGGCAAAAGGAAATCGCGGCGGACGCGGCAACCTCTTGCGGACTGTTAAAGAGACTCTGGTTCGGAGTGGCGTTTATGCCTATCGCGATCGCAAAGTTCGCAAACGCGAATTTCGACGACTTTGGATCACTCGCATCAGTGCAGCCTGCAGCAGCCGCGGAATCAGCTACAGTCAATTCATGCACGGCTTGACCAAGGCCGAGGTTGAGCTGGATCGAAAATCACTTTCTGAAATCGCAATTTGTGATCCGGAAGGTTTTGATTCCATTGTAGAGACCGCGAAACAAGCGTTGGCCGCCTGAACCGTTTTCGAATTAAAGTTGATATGATACGGGGAGACATCCAAGGTTGTCTTCCCTTTTTTTTGTACCATCACATCAGGAAAGAAGATGTCTCCTGCTGCAACGATTCCATTAGAAGATTTTATAAAAGAACTCGAAGATCTGGCTCAGTCCGCGATCGAGGAGTTTGGTGCTGTCGCTGACAGCGAACAGCTTGAAGCAGCTCGGATCGAATTCGTGGGCGCCAGAAAAGGCAAGTTCAAAACGGTTCAAAAAAAACTGGGTTCAATTGACGGTCCGGACAAAAAGGCGGCCGGCATGAAATTGAACGACGTCAAGAAGTCAATCGAAAAGGCTCTCAACGAATCCGTCGAGCGGATCAGCGGCGGCGGCAACGAAAAAGTCCGCGATGCAAAGTTCGATCCGACGCTCCCCGGGCCACAGCAACGAGTTGGCAAACTGCATCCAATTACCCAGACCATCGAAGAACTAAAAGACATCATGGGTCGTCTCGGCTTCACCCCTGCAGATGGCCCGGAGATTGAAGATGATTGGCATAACTTCAAAGCCCTCAACATTTCTGATTCACACCCGGCACGTGATCCGCTTGATAATTTCTATCTTTCGCTTGCCAGTTCTCGGGAAAAGCACGTTCTCGGTGACAACGATTTGCTGATGCGCACTCAAACCAGCACGGTTCAGATCCGTGTTATGGAAACCACTCAACCTCCCATTCGAATCATTTCGTTGGGTCGCGTTTATCGACCGGACACCGCCGACTCGACTCACTACCCGATGTTTCATCAAATGGAAGGCTTGATGATCGACGAGTTAGTGACACTAGCCGACCTCAAAACTGTGTTAAAGCTGTTTGCGACCAGTTATCTCGGTAACGAAGTTCCGATTCGCATTCGCCCCTCTTTCTTTCCTTTCACCGAACCCAGCGTTGAAGCCGATTATTTCTGGAACGGGAAATGGGTCGAATTTGGCGGGGCTGGAATCGTGGATCCAAGTGTGCTGACCGCTGTCGGCTATGATCCTGAACAGGTCAGCGGGTTCGCCTTCGGCCTCGGTGTCGAACGCCTTTGCATGATTCGTCATCAGATTACCGACATCCGTTATCTCTTTACGAATGACGTGCGATTCCTCAGGCAGTTCTAACGCCGGCGCCCAACAATTTCACAAATATTCATGAAGAAAAAACTATGATCGTTTCCTGGAAATGGCTTGAACAATACGTTGACTTGAAAATGAGCCATGACGAATTGACGGATCGGTTAACCATGTCCGGTCTAAACCATGAAGGCACAGAAAAGGTGGATGGAGATCGCGCCATCGATCTGGAAGTGACTAGCAATCGAGCTGATTGCCTGGGGCATTTGGGAGTTGCCCGCGAGATCGCCGTTCTGTTTGATTTGCCGCTGAACATTCCCGATCCAAACCCAGCTATGGGTCGCGGAAACATCAAAGACCATTGCAGCGTTCAGATCGAATGCCCGGATCTTTGTTACCGCTATACCGCGCGATTGTTGAAAGGTGTCAAGATCGGTCCAAGTCCCGATTGGTTGCAGGATCGACTGGAAACGCTTGGAATCGGGATCGTTAACAATGTCGTCGATATTTCGAATTATGTAATGTTCGAATGTGGCCAACCGCTGCACGCTTTTGATTTCGCCAAAATCAAAAGCGGAATGATCGTCGTCCGTAGGCCATTCGCGGACGAATCCTTCGTCGCAATTGATCACAAGACGTATCATTTGCAACCCAACATGTGTATGATCGCCGATGAAACCGACGCGGTCGCGATTGGTGGTGTAATGGGAGGAGCCGACTCCGAAGTCAGTCCAGCAACGACCGACATATTGGTCGAGGCTGCCTATTTCGATCAACTTTCGGTCCGCAACACCGCACGCATGCTGAATTTGCATAGTCCTTCTTCGTTTCGATTTGAACGCAACGTAGATTCGGCTCAAATCGATTGGGCAAGTCGGCGATGTTGTCAGCTGATTCTCGAGAATGGGGGCGGCGAATTGCTGGACGGCTTCATCGATGTGGGAGCTCGACCGGTTGAAAATGAGCCCATTGTTTTGAGACTACCTCAGCTGAAAAGGGTGCTTGGAATCGACATCCCGGCGGACTTCGTTCCCAATACACTCGAGGCTCTTGGTTTGAAGATTGAATGCCAAGACGGTTCTGCCGTCACTGCCGTGCCGCCGAGTTGGCGAAAGGACCTGACCCGAGAAGTCGACCTCGTTGAAGAAGTAGGGCGAATTTACGGGTTTGAAAAAGTTCCCGAAAACGCAAATGTGCCAATGGCTGCTTCCTTCCGACTGACGACTGATCGAGTGCTGGGTTCGGTGCGAACGGTGTTGATTGCGAACGGTTTTGACGAGGCGATGACACCCAGCCTTGTTCCGGAATCATGGTCTGAGCCATTCAGCCCCTGGAGCCAAACCGAACCGCTGGCGAGCAGTCAGCCGATGCTGGGCGTTTTGGAAAAAGCCTCCCAGAACATTGGTGCGGTTGATCTGCTGCGTCGCAGTCTAGTGCCAAGTTTGCTGGAGGCGAGACGCATTAACGAATATCGTTCCAACACGGAAATCGAGTTGTTCGAAATCGCAAAAGTCTATCTGACCCGAAACAGCAAAGAACTGCCAGATCAGCCGACCTTGATCGCGCTGGTCAGTGGGCGAGACTTCTTCGAAGTCAAAGGCGTGGTGCAGACACTTGTGGCTTACTTGAACCCGAATGTTTCGATGGAAGCAAGGGCCTGCGACCTGGAACTATTGGACGTCAATAGATCAGCAGAACTGTTGATTGCCGACCAGACGTTGGGCTGGATAGGCGAGGTCTCGGAATCGGGCAGAAAGCATTTTGGGCTTCGTCACAATGCGAGCGTTGCCGAATTGAGCATGAGCGTGCTTGAAAAACTATGTGTACTTGTGCCTCAACACGAAAACCAAAGTCTGTTTCCGGCCATTTCAAGAGACTTCAACTTTGTCGTCAGTAATTCCATTCACTGGGCGGACTTGCGATCTGCGATAACCGAAGTTGGCGGCGATATTCTGGAATCGATTGAGTACCGCGAGACGTTTCGTGATGCACAGAAAGATGGCCCGCATAAGAAGCGTTTGCTCTTGTCAGTGACCTTGCGTTCGTCGGATGCGACCTTGACAGGTGAACAGGCTGACTCGGTTTGCCAGAAAATCGTCGAACAATGCAAAGCAAAATTTGATGCGAGTCTCGTGGCATAGCAGAAAGTGAGCGGATTGGGTGCCATAGCCGGATTCGTAAGAATTTGGGCTCGTCGCTGCATTCGTGAGAATTCAGAACAAGTAAACCAATCGTGTTACGTTTGAAATTTCATGTCCACATCGGGTTCACCCAAGATCATCTACTTGACCGCCGGTGCGGCGGGGATGTTTTGCGGTAGTTGCATGCACGACAACACGCTTGCCAAAGCGCTCGCAAACGAGGGTTGGAACATCCAGTTGGTCCCAACCTACACACCGATTCGAACGGATGAAGCGAACGTCAGCGTTGATCATGTTTTCTTTGGTGGGATAAATGTTTATCTGCAACAGAAAATGCCAGTGTTGAGGTTTTTGCCTGCGGCTCTGGACCGGTTTCTGGATAACCCCAAGTTGATTCGTCGGGTGACGGCAAACGCCATGGACACCGATCCCAAGCTGCTTGGACAACTCGCGTTATCCATGTTGAAAGGCATGCAGGGCAATCAGCGGAAAGAAGTAAAACGACTTTGCCATTGGCTGTTGAAAGAAAAACCCGACATTTTGATTTTTTCCAACATCTTAATTGGGGGCTGTATTTCAAATCTAAAACAAGCGATCGATATTCCGATCCTTGTCACGCTTCAAGGCGATGATGTTTTCCTGGACAGCCTGGATGAACGATTCAAGTCGCAGTGCATTGCCCAAATCAACAACATTGTAAAACGGGTCGACGGATTTATTGTTCATAGTCACTTCTTTCGCGATTATATGTGCGAGTATTTTGAAATTGACCGCGAAAAAGTCCATGTGACACCGCTTGGAATCGACGTCACAGATTTTGAAGTCTTTTTGACGAAATCGGATTCACGCGAGGAAGACGAAATGCGTACCATCGGCTATTTGGCTAAGTTGGCACCTCAAAAAGGGCTGCATCATCTTGTCGAAGCTTTTATCGAACTCAAAAAGAAACCGCAGAACAAAAACGTCAAACTCAAAATCGCCGGGTGGCTGGGGCCGGAAAACCGCGACTACGCTGCCGCGCAATTTAAACTCCTGGACGACGCTGGTTTACGGCAGGATTATGAATACCTGGGCGTCGTCAATCGAGAACAGAAATTGGCGATGTTAGGATCGATCAATTTGCTTTCGGTGCCGACGGAGTTTCTTGAACCTAAAGGACTTTATGCATTGGAAGCGATGGCAGCCGGAGTTCCCGTCGTTCAGCCAGATCGCGCCTGTTTTCCGGAACTGGTCGAACAAACCAATGGTGGTCTTTTGTTCGAGCACGGCAATCTTGCCCACTATATTGGTCAACTCCAGAGCCTGCTTGAGGATCCGCAGCGGTCCACTCAGCTTGGAAATTCCGGCCAGCAATATGTTCACGCGCAACGCAATTTAAAGTCGATGGCGGAAGCAACGGCGAAACTCGTTCAAAGATTTCTGGACTAACTTGAGCACGTCCAAAGTTGATTTGCACTTTCTATGAGCGGCAAGGCACTAGCCGCCGGTTTTTCTGAATCGAACCGGTGGCGAGCGCCTTGCCGCTCAGAGCTGTGTAAAACATCGTGTTTTTCCATGCGAGAGACCGTTTATGGCGTTTTCCAACTAGCGCCACTTATTACTCAATCTCGTCGTCTAACTCATCAAGAGTTTCTTTTAACTCGATAATATCTGATTTCATCGTATCAATATCGGTATCCACGTTCTCTTCTTCGTGCAGGGTAAAGAAAGCGGCTAATAAAAACGAAAGGATTACGAATGCGAGAAAATAATACCGCGGCCAAACGCGAGGCAGTCGGCCACCCTCCCCTTTGACCGTGACCGAGTTGATTCCAATTGCCCAAAAAGCGAACGTCGTACCCAGGACGATCGCCACGATGTTGGTGAAGAACAACAGAAAAGCACCCCAGGCGAGTTGCAACTCGCCCGTAGCAAGGACAATTCCAGATGTAGCAATCGGTGGAACGAGGGCTGCGGCAATCGCAACGCCCGGCAAAGCACTGACCAGATTGGGGCGACCTGTGGCGTAGGCACCGGCAATCCCGCTGACAAGCGCAACGACAAGATCCAACAGGTTAGGATTACAACGACCCCGCATTTCCGAATTCAGTTGGTCTCCTGTTTCAATTCCGGGATTGACGAAACCCAGGAAAAGGCTGATCGCAAAGGCAACTGCAAACCCAAACCCGACAGACCGCATCGCGTTTCGAATCAGTTTCTCGTTTCCCTGAATCAGCGCAAAACCAATTCCAACCAGCGGCGTCATCAGTGGTGCTATCAGCATCGCACCGATCACGACTGCCCCCGAGTTGCGAATCAGGCCCAGACCTGCAATCAATGTCGACAGCGAAATCAATGCCACGAAATCAAAGTCAAAAGTCGAGTTTGTCTCCAGCCGATCAACAAGTTCGACTCTTTGTTCTCGATTAAGCTGGGGAATCTTGCTGCGAAAAGCCGTCTGGAATTTCGTCCACAACCGGCTGGCCAAAGGAATTCCTTCGCGCATCGTCGACACGGCAGTCACAAACGGCTCGTCTGGTTTGTCCTCCAAACCACGAAAGACTCGTCGTAACGATTTAAGTCTTCGCGAGCCGACGATAACCAGATCGAACTCGCTCAAGTCTTTTCGATTGATTCCATCGAGCAACGTGTCGGCCAACTCGATCTGCTTTTCAAAGGCGTCGTAAGGGCCCGGAACGCTCCGCACCATGCGATCCAGATTTCGAAGGGCAACATAATCCGCGACTTCGTCGTCGTCTGGACGAACGTAAAGCACGGTCACACTTCCGTTGTAAGTTTGAGCCAACTGACGGGATCGCTTCAGCTCGATATCAATATCCGTGTGGCCGTGAGTCGCCAGGAGAATTCGGATCGGCTCGGATTCGTCGGGAGCAACTCCGCGAATTAGGCAGGTGTCACAGGGCGAAAGGTCGAACAACTGCATCGACGACGATTCCGCGTGTTTCCCAGCTCTGGAGGGTTCGTCAGCGGGAACCAATAACAACGAAAGGCCCAATTTGTTCAATTCGTTGATGATCGCAATATCTGGCGAAGGCGCCGAAAACTCCTTGGTTTCAATGGCGACGCGATCCATGTCAGACGATTCCACGCCCGCCGCAATGTCCTGTTTGAGGACGACATTTTCCTGGTTGAGGCCTTCGATCGCCTTGAAAATCGCCGCGTGCAACGCACGTTCGCTGCACTTAGTGATCGCCAGGTCTTCCCAACCAACTTTGCCTTTCGAACGTTTGGTGGAAATGATCAACAGATCGGAGTGATCTGCTCGGGCAAACCGAACGCCCCAGGGAATAAGGTTCGCAGCGTCACTTTCTTTCGTTACGTAAACAGCAACAGTCATCAAAAATAACAGCGATTATTGGTTGCGGGAAACCGATTTTTAGTCTTAGTTAGTCGTAATCCAATCCCGGGAATCCGCTTAGTCCGAATTGACACAGGGGCGAACCAGACTGACAAAAGGACTTAGACTAAGGCTAATTACTCGTAATCTTAGTCGTAATCTTAGTCGTAATCTTAGTCGTAATCTTAGTCGTAATCTTAGTCGTAATCTTAGTCGTAATCTTAGTCGTAATCTTAGTCGTAATCTTAGTCGTAATCGAACCCGGGGATCCGCTCAGTCCGTATTGACACAGGGGCGAACCAGACTGACAAAAGGACTAAGAATAAGACTAAGACGATAATTCGTTGATGAAAGTTCTTACGTTTTTTTGCTTAACGGTTGAGACCGAGCGAAAACGAGAATCCTCGGAATCCGAAATCGTCCTGGGTTATTGTTCCTGTGCCGCCGTTCATCCATGTTTGCGCAACATACTCAACTTTCCAATAAACACTGCGGTGTTCACCAAAGTAACGATGCGACTGAACACCCGTTCCAATGTCAAACTTTGCAATAAACTCGTCTGCTCCAATTCGGCTGAGATCGCCGGAGGAACTGTTTTGGACACGTTGAGCTCGATTTCCAAATAACAGGGCACCACCAAATGCGCTGAAGATTTCCAGGCGCGTGTGACCAATCGGGCGAAAGTATTCAAATCCAACGTTGGGACCGTAGGCATCCATATCGGATGTTGCCGTAAGACGTCCGATCTCGGCTCCACCGGAATTAGTGAGAACGGAATTCATCTCTTGTGTAATACTCGCGTATTCAATTCCAAAGCTTCCGGTCAAACGCGAAATTCTAAATTTAAGTTCTTTGAAAAACGAAGCGCCAGCCAAATGAACTTCCAGACTGTGGTCGGCGTTTAGAGATTCACCGGCGTTGCTGGCCGTAAGGCGACTCCATTGACTGGGGCCAAGCATCCATACGCTGGTCGTGCCCGAAATGATGCCATTGCTGGTAAACGAAGAAGTATTGGAATCCTGATCGAATTGGAAGTAATCCAATTTTACCCCGGGACCGAGTTTGGATTCAAAGCCGAGGCTCAGACTCCAGGCAAATTCATGATTAAAGTCGAACGGGGCAACGAATCCATTGGACGTGGCGATCGCCGAATTGCCTTGGAAATAGGGTTTGAGAGTCATTAGATCTACCGATCCGATGTAACGGCCTGTCGCCAGGATCTCACTCAACGGCGGGTGTTGTTGTTTCTCGTAGCCATATTGTTGTCCGAAGTCGGACTGAGTCGGTGGTGCACGAAACGTCGCGGTGGGCGAGCGTTGTCCCAGGTCAGGTCGGAAGTTCGGAGAGAAGATTGGGGAATTCGTGGTGGGTGGATGACTGTTGCCAAACTCAGGTTGGGAAGCAGGCTGTTCCATTTCCGGCCAGTTTGGGTTCGGGACGGCAATTGCCTCAACGGGCCAATTCGGTTTCGACAAGTCAGGGTAAACGTTGCCCGTCGATGGTGGGTTTGGAATTGGTGCGGGATATGTCGTTTCGGGAGTCGATGACTCGAGAGGATAAGCTGGTGTGTCCGGGAGTCGAATCGCGCTCGGTGGGAGTGGGATTTCTGCATTGGTGTCTTTATTTGATCGAACGGACATCGTCGGAGCCCGAGCCTTGTCGCCGCGAAGACTGTCGGCGTTCGATTTTACAATTTCCTCGTCTGGAATCTCATCCGCTTTGATCCATGGATGGTTTTCCAAATTTCCTTCCCAAGCTTGCCACGTTTGTTCGGTCTGGTACGAAAGTGGATTGTCAAGTGAAGCCGAACTACCCCAATGGTCTGGCGACATGTCCGAGTTTGGACTCTTCGATTGATCGAACTCGTCAGGAGTTGAAACCGACCAAGCGTCCGCAGGAGTGAATTCACTGTGCCCAGTTGATGGATATTGTTGTTGTGCCTGGGCAGCGGTCCAACAAATCACCAGACCTATGATCAGACAAGTGATAACTGCGAATTTTGAGTATTTCATCACGTTTTAGCCCGCCGGGAGAACTCGCAAAAAAACGTATCGCTGGTAAAAATTCCGAGTCAGCTTGGCATCCGCGCAAACAGGAGGAATCGATATATTCAGAAGAATCGGATCAATCTCACCTGACAGGTATGAAATTAGTTACGACCGGTCTCGCCTACGTAAACGGAGCAATCTGCCTAATCCGCAAAACTTGACAATTGCCAACCGGGCGTTTTGTGCAGGTGGCCTGTTGGCCTATAAGAGGGAAATGAGCAAACAACCGTTTCGGCACGGATAGGCAACAGCTAGCAAAGTGGACGCGTTTGAATTTGGTTCGAATCCGTTTGCGTCATCCTGAATCGAACGGAGCGAACCATATTACGATTAGACGACTGCAATCTAAGGCTGCCGGATTGACTCACGACGTGATCGGATCAGGAAGTTATTCTGGACTCAATCTAAAGGCTCTAATCGTTCACGCGCCTCTTCGGCCCAGGGGCTCTTGGGTGCCAAGTCGAGAAACTCATGCCAATGTTTGTCGGCCTTGTTTTCCTGGCCCAGCTCGTCAAATAGTCGAGCCAAGTGGAAATGAACATCGGGATAATCCGGATGGTGTTCCAGGGCGCCTTGAAACGCAGAGATTGCCAGATCACGTTGGCCAAGTTCAACAAGCAGGCATCCCAAACTTGCTCGCGCCTCAACGAACTCGGTATCAAGCTCAATTGCTTGATAATACCGCTCTCTAGCTGCCAGCAATTCACCTGACTGATAGAGGACCTCGGCCAAACGAAAACTTGCGTCGGCACTGGGTCCGAGCGCCAAGCCCATTGCCCGATAGACTTCGGCTGCAGCCTTAATGTCGCCTGCGTCTTCCATCTCCGCCGCTAATTCGAAGAACTGTTCCGGCGTTGACAGTCGGGTGAGAGGTTCCGCAGTAATTTGCTCCGGCTGCTGCGATTCGATCGAAAGAACTTTTACATCGTCATCGGCTTCATGAGTCGTATCCCCGGCGTCAAAATCGATTCGCATTTGGCCACCCGGTTCGACCAAACCTTCTCCCTGTCGCAGCAATACCTCTCGTCCTTCGACTATGACGGAAAGCTGCGAGAGGGGACGCTGCAAGTCGGGGTAGAGCATTGCCAGATTTGAAAGTTTGGACTCCACGGACTTCTGAGACGCACCCTTGGCGATCCATTCCGCGATTCGCCGAGCTGAAGCAACTTCCTGGAAATCAAAATACGGAAGCCGATTGACTTGTCGCGTTGGGCGAATTAGACCACGTCGATGCCAACGGCGAATGGTTGCAATAGAAACGTCGAGCAGCCGGGCCAGCATGGCCGGCGTGTACAGCCGATAGGCATCCGGATCCCTGTCGACCAGTCCCAACTCTTGCCACAGCTGAGTTTCGTTAATAATGGTCAACTTGCCTTCGGCCGCAGACTGAATGATCCAGTCTTCCAGCAATTCTTCGACATCGTCGATCGGATGCTGGTCCGCGCCGATGACGATCAAGTCGACGGTCGGATCAATCTTGTCGATCATCGTACCGCCGTGTTCATTGACCAGTGAACGAGCTTCTTTTCGATTGATTCCACCCAACTTTCCAACAAACGATATACGTTTACCGGCAATCAAGGAGGATTCACTGGATGGCTTTATGGCTTCGACGCTCATGGTCTTCTGAAATCGGTAATGCTCGACACGCAAGAAGAGCCCTAGTTTGTGAAACACGTTTTGGAATGTCAATCGACAATCCCCAAAGTGTCATCAACTGACCTGAATGTGGAAAACGTGTTCACAGCGTGTTGACAACGCCACAATTGGAGCTTCCGGCATGCTGTTTTGTTTGGCGAGTCTGAGGGAAACGATTTTGAGCTCTCGACGATTGCTATTGGCGAATCAAAGTCGAGGGTGCCGTCGCTGATCGTCCGGGCAGGAACCTGAATGCCCGAAATGATCTGCGACGGAATATTGCAACAAAGGGCCTTCTGTTCTGTCAGTATTGAATCTTAGGGTAGTGGATGAGGCCACGAGTCCTATTTGAGTTTGAGTTAATGGCAGGACGCGTGGCCCGCGTGGCCTCGTCCACTTCTACTGGCAACCCCACAATTTAATGCTGAAAACACTACGTTGTCACAAGTTGTAATTATCAGTGCCGCGCCGTGTGTCCGACTTACTTAGATGTCTTCGGATGTATCCGATTTCTCTGGCTTGTCTAGATCCTTCTCAGTCGGCCCATTGATTTCGGGTGGATTCTGTGAAGGACGGGAATCCAGGGCGGGGACCATGTCGGCTGGCTCATCGCTCGAATCGTGTGAACGCGTTGGCTTTTTGGCTCGCGGGAGATCAGGATCTGGCTGTTCTTCCATGGTTCGAGGCCTGATTGGAACCAATGTTGTTTTTGACGTCGATAGATCTTGATCTGTCTTAGACTTTGAGGAAGAAGTCTCCGAAGGCTCGCTTTCTGGTTTTCGCAACTCGGGCCGGGCATGATACTCGATGATCGGCTCGCTGGACTCGCCGTTGTTTTCCAAAACTGATTTTTCACTCGACGACGATGTTTCTTCCAGGGATTTTTCAGCCAATTCCGGCTCTCTATCCGCAAGAACTACGGGCGGTGGAGTTTGGCTTTCCGGCACAGCAATGGTCGGCGTCGACGTGATTGTCCCATTCAAGGGTTGGGCAGTTCCGACGATGTTGCCAAACGCGTCCACCGGAACTTTCATCATGACAGTTCGTGGTGTGTGTTTGATCATATCCACTTGGACCAATTTGCGACGTACTTGGGGCACTTCGATTTCCTGCGTCACGGCAACCCACTCTACCGTTTCGACTTCGTACGGAACGACTTCTTCTACCCTCTCGTAGGTCGTCTCGGTAACTGGAATCTTTCGAACCCGAACTTCATCCACGTATCGCGTTGTTTCGTAAGGGATTTTCTCTTTGCGAACAATCGTCTTGGGGCGCGTGACCGTCACAGGAACTTTTCGAACTTCGGTCCTGCGCTGCGTCTTTTGAATCTGTATCGGAACTTTTCGAGTCTCTACCGTTTCAACATAGCGGGTAACTTGAACCGGCTTTTGGACCTGCTGAGTTTCCGGAATAAGTTCGACTTTTTGGACTTGTTGCGGGGTGAGAACCGGCACTGTTGAGGTTTGCAATTGAAGGCCAGTCGGTGGTTGGACCCAGTGAAATCCTCGGCTCCGCCAAACGGTCAATCCGGTGTTGGGATCGAGGTAGTAACCAGGTGGTAGCCAGCGTGCACGCGGTCGTCCACCATATGCCGGCACCAGTTGGCTGACTTCCATATTGGCCGGTGTCAGTTGAGTACTGGAAACAACCGTAGGTCGGTAAGTCGTTACGATTTCACTTTGGTACGTGGTCTCGGTTACAGGACGACGAACAACCACTTTGTCTTCACGCATTTGAGTTTCGTAAACCGGAGTCTCGATAACGACTTCCTGGTCGCGCATTTCCGTTACCGTCTCGTAAGTCGTTTCTTCGACCTCTCTTTCCTGGTAGCTGGTTTCGACAACGGGACGTCGAACGATATATTTTTCTTCTCGTGTGGATGTTTTGCGAACAGGTTTCAAAACCGTGGTTCGCCGTTCTCGTTTTTCAGTCTTATAGACAGGTTTGTAAGAGGTGATCGTTTGCTTTTCATTGACGGTCTCATTGACCCACTTATTCATTTTGACCGGAGACTTGTCGTAAACGGTCTGCGGAACTAGCCGGTAACCCACACATGTATCCTGGCCAACCAGCAAGTTCTGGTCTGGCGTCTGCAATGCAAACCCAAAAATGAAGACGATTGTGAATACCTTTTTCAATCGAAACGGGTGAAAGCACATTGGTCAGATTCCCTGATAGAACACGACGAAAATGAAGTACTGTTGCCGCCAACAACAACAACCCATAATACGTACAATCCACACGGGCCGCTATGATGTGAATCACAAAAGTCGTTCGAATTGCCGAGCAAAAGACGGAAATGATGGCGTCGAATGACAGCACTTCATGCGATCGACTTCGGTCAGTTCATTGGACAGATTGCCGCGTTCTCTGCTTGCCTAATCCGAAAACTCGAGCAGGTTTTACAGAAGTATCTCGATTGCGCAACTTAGCTGAATTCAACTGAACACCATGCAGTTATTGGACCTCACATTAGAACGCTCAGTCGACAACATCGCGCTCGATGAGGCGTTGTTGGAAGAGGCGGAAGCCGAGGATGGACACGAAATCTTGCGATTATGGGAACCGACGCGGCCCATCGTTGTGATGGGTCGCAGTTCTGCGATCGAAAAGGAAGTCAAACTTGATGTTTGCCGTGAGCGGGGTGTCGAAGTTTTTCGTCGTTGTAGCGGCGGTCAGTCGGTGGTAACGGGACCAAATTGTCTGATGTACGCGGTCATGCTGGATTACCGCAAACGCCCTCAGTTAAGAATGCTCGCAAACGTACACCAATATGTGATGCTGCAAATGCTTCGTGCTATCCAGTCGTTGGCAATCCAGGTGAAAATGCAGGGGACATGCGATCTTACGATGGATAACAGGAAGTTCTCAGGAAATGCGCTTCGCTGCAAACGCAATTGGCTTATCTATCACGGAACGATACTGTGCAAATCGTTCGATTTGGAGTTGATATCCGATTGCCTCGGTACGCCTCAGCGCCAACCGGACTATCGTAAAGACCGATCTCATGGGGAATTTTTAACTTTGCTGCCGACCGATCCGCAGCAGCTTCGCAAGGCGATTATTTCGCAATGGGAAGCAGACTCGGCCCGGTACGATTGGCCCGTCGATTTGACGCGCCAACTAAGTGCTGAGAAATATCTCACCGAAGCATGGACGCACAAACTGTGAAGTCAAAAGTTACGAATTTGTATCCCCTTATCGGTCAAGTCGTTTAACCGCGTGGGCAACGCCCCGCGCGCGGCCCGATGGGCACGCGTTTAAACGAGAAAAGTAACGCTCCAACGAAGTCATTCTTAGAAAGGGGAAAGAGCGAAGAATCTCTCGTTCCAGATTTCCGTCGGGCTTGTTCCGATCGGGATCAACAACTGGTTGGCTTATTCTCGCCAAAAAATAAAATTCCGTCCAAATCATTGAGATTCAAAATAAGCTCCAACATCGGGCGACTTCATTTTCAAGAGAGACAGAGCATAAAAAATCAAAAACGCGAAAGTAATGAACATTCCGAAGACGATCCCAAACCAGAACATGCCTCGAATGAAACCACTCATACTTTCGCCTGCTGGACCGGCCTGCTTCATCGAGAGCTTAAACATCTGGTCCATTGTTGTAATCTGAATGTAGAGACCGTAAATGGTCCGCAGGATCAGGAAAACGATGGCAGCCGTATATCCCATTTTCAAAATTTTCGGCGTCCAAGGCTTGCGATTTAGTCCGCCAATCGAGCCAACGATTAATATCGAGGCAAGAGCAAGATTTAACAAGCCGAATACCAGATTCGGGACGTACTGTTCCTCGCCCATTGCCTGAATCTCATCTCGCGCCGCGATCTGCTCATCGGATTGCCCCTGATCACCCATTAAATTGTTCATTGCCTTGCTGAGAAACGGACCGCCGATCACAAAACAACTGCCAAGAATCCCCATCAAACCGAGAATCAGGGTGACCACAAAAATGAATGTCAGCCAGCTCGGTTTCGCCCGTTTGCTCGGACCAGGCGGCTGATACGGGCTGTCCCCTGAAGGGGCCGGTTCGTTCGGCGGATTAATAAACGGATTGTCTGACATGTTTACTCCAAAACTCTAAAATTCAATACGAAACCAATGGATCTTTAGACCTGAATTGACCAGTTAGTCGTACCGGCTTTAGCCGAAATTTTCCGCCTGAAGGGGGTACTACAAGCCGTCATTGAAATTGACATACCACTAGACCAGTCCCCACTTTTTTCGCAATGCCCATTCGACGGCGAGCAAGAGAACGAACGCAAACAGGAACCCAGCCGCGTCCGCAAAAGTTTCGCCCAGCCTCCATTTGGTTGGGATTTCAATTTTGGTCACGGGTGGATTGGCAATAATGTCATCCAGCAAATCGCCTAACTGATCCGGCACCATGGCCCGACCGCCAAACTCTTGTGTTTGATTGGCCAGTCTTTTCATTTGTTCCGGGTTGGCTGCGGGATTGGCTTTTTCTTTGTCACGATCGAAAATGATGAATTCTTCCTCAGTTTCACCGATCTTCGTATCGCCGCGTGTCCCAATGACTTTGATTTTATAAAGGCCCGGTTCATCGACAGAGTCTTTCTCCAGATCGGTTTTGTTCCTGGCGTTCGTTTGATTGACGATGACCGGGATTTCATTACCTGAGGGTGTAGTCAGCAGCGCTTCGTAATTCCCGTCGGTAATGAACTCACCCGTCTGCGTTCGTGCGTCGACCGTAAAAGAGACTTTCGTTTTCGGTTGAAATCGTCTTTGTGGCAGGTAAATGCGCACGCTGTCGTCGCTTTTGCCATCCCGGAATGTGAGCCAGAAAATGATCTGTCGCCAAAACCGGTTGTATTCGTCTTTAAAGCCATGTCGATACCAACGCCACGAGGTATCGCCTGCGAATGCCAACACACGTCCACCGACGTGACCCGCAACGAGAATCGGATTTCCGCCCGTCTCTGTTTCGAGCAAGACTTCTGCACTGTCTTTGACACCGATAAACAAGTTCGCGCCGGCCAGTTCTGGCAGCTGTCTCCAAACCGACCTGGGATCTTCATCCTCGGAAATACGCGTCAGATAATGGTCTTTGCTGGGGCGGAGTCGAATCTGGCGATCAACATGAAGTTCTTTGCGAATCTTGGCGGGGCTGAAGTCTTGTCCTTCGGTGGAGTGCATCAAGATCGGTAAAATGTCGGCCAACGGGGTTTGGTGATATCGGCCCGCACCGAAACTGTGGTACCCACCCAACATCAACAGACCCTTGCCTTTTTGCACGGCATTTGCGAGAGCTTCGAGCGCTTTGGTGTGTTTGCCAGGTTCGAACAAGGCGCTTGAATCAAGGTCACCAATAATGATCACGTCGTATTTGTCATTCGGGTCGTTGAGTAGCTGCAACAGCCATTCATCTTCGGGCCAGCGAGTTTCGCGATTGGTCTCGTAAATGGTAAACGTGCTGACGTTGATCCCCTGTGCAGCCTCCGCAATCGTCGTGCGAAGAAACTTGTTTTCGAATCCAATATTGCCGTCGATATAAAGAACCCCCATCCCCTGTTCGTCCACCGTCAGGAAAGATGGTAGTTCGTTGTTACGAATCGCGATTTCACCTGGTTGCGGTTGAGCTCGCACTCGAAGTCGAAATCGGCCCGCCTCCGGAGGAGTGTAAGTAAGGACAACTTGCATTTCCTCATAGGGGCTGGTCGGCGTATAGATTTCGGCGGGTTGCGCCGTTTCGTTTCCATCGGAATCTACAATGATTAACTGGACCGAAATAGGCTGGTTTGCATATCCACGAGCCGTCAAAGTCGCCTTCACGGTTAACACGTTTTTCTTGGCGACCCGGTGTTGTTCGGGGAGATTGGTGATGGCGATATCGGCGAGTTGGCCTGTGTCTCCGGGTAAACCAAATGTCATGGCGTACAGAGGTACTTCCATATCGCGCAACGAATCGGCGGCACGCGTTATTTCGATTTCTGGATAAAGCGCATTTTGAACACCATCACTTCCGACAACGACGCCAATCAATCTCTCATCGCGAACATCCTGGCTCGTTGAATAGATGGCTGAGCCAATGTCGGTTTCGCTTCCATCAGGTGCATCGGGCAGTTGCACGATACCATCTTTGACTTCCAGCTGATTAATCTGGTTGTCGAAAGCGAAAAACCGAATTTCGATCTTGTTTTTATTAAGTTGGTCGAGGCGGTTTTCATTTTGCCTCACCGCATCGACTAATGCTCCCCAGCGTGTCGAATCATCACTGTGATGAGGAAGATCCATGGATCGAGAAACGTCGATAAGAAACAGCAAAACCGCGGACTGGTTTTTCTCAATTTGTTGGACGCAACCCGGCCTCAGCATGGCCAACAGAGCCATGCTGATCACGCCCAATCGAATCCACACCAATGTCCAGCGGCGTGAGGGAGTCAGTTTGGCAAACGACGGTTGAATCAATAGTAATAACAACACGACTGCAGCGATCATTGCGATCACGAATGGACTGATAATCGGTTGTAAAATCCAGGATTGCATGACTGATTCGTTACTCTAATGCTCCATTGGAATTAATTAACCTGCCGCCCGATAAAACCGGTTTGAAACTAAGTGTTCGACGCCCAAAACCACCACCATCATGATAATTAACAATGGGTAAAATTCTTGTCCACGCCGTGTTGTGCCTTGTTGTCTCTGGATTTCGGCTTGTTCTGTCGCCAATTGATATCTACCGTGACCCAAAACTCCGTCCAGATAATTGGGTTCGATGCGTGTGAGGTTGGTATCTTCATTTCTTAGATTGGCACTAAAACCTCGCAATACGATTTCTTCGAGGACTTTGCCTTTGAGCCTGTATTGTCCAGGCGTATCGGTAAATTTATACCGCACATGGTTTCCAGGCGCGGGTAGCTCCGACGGAATCTTTCCAGTTTGTGGCGTGTAAACACGATAAATCTCCGGGTGAACGCCCCACACGTTGCGAAGGTTGGCGGTCTGGCCAACCCACACATTCAGAGTTTCGTCATCGTTCTTCACCAGGTATTTTCCAATTTCTACAAGCAACAACCAGTTTGGCCAGGCGTTACCACGCATGAGTTCATTCCAGACCTTTGGACGTTCTTTCGAATAAACGGGTTCGGTGAAGGGGGTTGTCACGACGATGATCCGACCATCGCCTATCTGTCGCTCGATGATCGCCGGCTCGCCATTTCCATAACGCAGTAACGTCTGGGTCGGCATTTTTTCAGATTGATCATCAAGCTCGATTCCCCAATGAAGGAAGATCGGATGTTCGTGCCAGGGAATGCTGGTTTCAATTGCACGAAACTCCTCGAAGATTGGATGGGAAAAATTATCGGGACTGAAAAACAGTTTTCGATCCTCGCGACGCCATGGATGTGTCAAGCTGCCGCCCAAAACCCGGGTTGCGTTCTCAGAAAGAAAAGAGGGGTCGGCAAATGAGTCTTTCATCGCATTGTGACCCAGAAAGATCGCCACTCCACCGCCGCCGGTGACATAGTTTTCGAGCGCTTTCCAGGTCGACGCGGCTAACGGTTTTGGATCAAGAAAGAAGACGGAGTCATATTTATCGAAGTTGTTGTTCATTTCTCTTTGCCGGACCACCGAGCAGGTAAACATGGACGCTTCGGGTGACAGGTCGCGGTTAGGCATGATCGCAGCTTCGACAACGGCCGGATTGACGTCATCCGGGTGAATGATCTCCGTCTGAAAAGACTCGGCGACATTAACTGTAAAATAGCGTTTGTTGTCGACCGTTAAACCATCTTTCCCAACGACTTCGATAATGCCGTGATAAATACCCGGATCCAACGACTCATTGAATTGGAATTCGAACACGGCGGCACGATCCTTGCGAACATCGATGGTCTTTTTAAATTCCCAAAATTTGTCGGGGACAATCGTTTTTCCATCGAGGATCCGCGGCAGGGATTTATTCGGTTTTTCAATTCGCATCCGGACAGTTCTTTGAGCGGCGGATCCAATTCTTACCAGTTCCGACGACAGTCTCAGGCCCGAAGATTTGGTGATGGTTTCGCTGGATAGCTGTGGAGTTCCGAGCAGAAAGTTTTGCGCATCTGGAACACCGAGATCGATCACGAAGGCGTTGATACCCTCGTTTTTTTTCATCAATTCGAACGTGGCATTCGCATTTTCAGTCGTCCAGCTCCTGGCGGTAAGATCTGAGAGGATGTAAATCTCTTTTCGTTCATGACGAGCCTTTTCGAGGAGCTTGATTCCTTTGTTCAGAGTCTCCGGGATGAACCCGCTCGCATACGCAACATCCAGTGTTGCCAGCCGCTTATTGGCAGCGCTCACGTCGACGGAAAAAAAAGGTTGGTCATTATCGGTGGCCAATACGCACACTTCGGAATCGGCGGGAAGTTGACCGAGTAACCATTCGCCCATTGCCTTTGCCCGTTCCAACCGGGTTTTGTTTTCGTAGGTGTAAGTCATGCGCGGCGAGGTGTCGATGACGACCAGGGCAGCGACCGGTGCTTGGGAATCACCAATTAGCTGAACCGAGTCGCTCCCAAGTAATTTTGCAGCGGACCAGCCGCCGTAGATGATGTGCCCAAGTAAGAGCACTCCCAGAATTGAGATCAGCAGCCAGTTTCGATGATGGGTCATCCACAAGGCGGCCAGCAACATGATCCCAACGATCAGTGCCGAGAATCCGATTCCGCCCAACGAAATCCAGTTGCCAAATTCCTGGGACGCGACGCTGGGTCCCGCCAACGCGAGTGCCAACAGACCGATCAACAGACATCTCAATAACAACAACAGGAAGTGTCTCACGCGCATTCGTGAACGCGTTGTTTGCTGCCGTTCTTTCAGAAAACGAATCGCGGGAAAAGGCAGCAGCTTCGGTTTCGGTCGCATTAAAAAATGCAAAATAATCGGGATGGTCAGCAGCAAGCCACCGACGCCAAGTACCGTTATGTTCGCCCAAGCCATCTAAAATCTCATTTTTCGACTATGCAGGTACTCAATTAACGCCTTGTCAAACTGCATGCTTGTGTCGAGCGCGACGTAATCAATTCCGCTTTGTCTTGATTTTTGTGCAAGTCCCTCACGGAAGTCTTTTACCCGTTTAATGTATTCTGTTCGAAATCCGTCGGCGTCGACTTTGATTTCCTCGTTCGTTTCAGGATCGCGAAGCTGGCAGATTCCGGAAAAAGGAAAATGGACTTCGGCGTGATCAAGAATGTGAAACAAAATTACGTCGTGTCCGCCGTGCTTCAGTCGATACAGCGAATTGATGGTTGATTCCTCGTCAAACAGCAAGTCGGAAAAGATCATCAGCAGGCTCCGATGCTTGAGCATCGATGAAATTTGGCCCACGCTATGAGCAAAATCCGTTTGGCCGTCCGGTTTGAGTCGAGAAAGTAACGAAAGAACGTTGCCCAGTTGGGTTCGTTTTGACCTCGGTGCCAGGCTGCTGCGGACTTTTTCGTTAAAGGTGATCAAGCCGACGGGGTCCTGCTGACTGATCATCAAATAGGCCAGTGCGGCAGCCAAACAGATTCCATAATCGAATTTGGTCAATTCCTGCCGGTAGGTGTAACCCATGGACTGACTGAGATCCATTACCAGGTAACCCGTAATATTTGTTTCAGCTTCAAATTTCTTGGTGTAGTACTTGTCGGTTTTCGCGTAGACTTGCCAGTCGATATCTTTCGGATCATCGCCAGCGGTGTATTTGCGGTGTTCGCTGAATTCAACGCTGAAACCATGATAGGGACTGGCATGAAGACCGTGTAAGAAACCTTTCACCACGAACTGAGCTCGCAGATCAAGACGTTTTATCTGATTAATCACTTCGGGTTTGAGATACTTTTCAACTGCCATGAGTCTGATTTTGGTCGCGACGGACGAGTCTTGATCGCAATACCGTTCAATTTTTTGTGTGATTGCCTCGGATAAGCTGTAGTCATCCTGAACCGAGTGGAGCGAGGTGAAGGATCTCTCGTTGGGATTGTCTAAATTCTTGTTTCTTTGAATGGTAATGGTCTTAAACGACAGGTTACGATTCGAATTTTGAGATTTCGGGTTCGGGAACCTCCCTCAGCATTTTTGAAATAATGTCTTCAACCGTCATTCCCTCAGCTTGAGCTTGGAAGTTCGTGCTGATTCGATGTCGCAGGACGGCCGGAGTGACTCGACGAATATCCTCAATCGAAACGGAGAACCGGCCATCCATCGCCGCCATCGCCTTGCCACCAGAAATCATGAACATGCCCGCTCGTGGGCCGGCTCCCCAGTTGACGAGTTCCTTGACAAAGGTCGGCGCAGATTCGTCGTTGGGCCTGGTGGCCCGAACTAGCGAGGAGACGTATTTGATGATGTAGTCGGAAACGGCAACGGAACTGACGAGCTTTTGCAAATTGATGATCGCCTTGGCCGACAAGACTTTGCGAACTTCCTGTTTCTCCCCGCGACTGGTTGTGGTCAGGATTTGTTCTTCTTCGGCGGAGGACGGATATCCAACTCTGATGTTGAACATAAAACGGTCCAACTGCGCTTCCGGTAACGGATAAGTGCCTTCCTGTTCGATCGGGTTTTGCGTTGCAATCGTAAAGAACGGAGGTTTTAGTTCGTAGGTTTCGCGACCGACGGTGACTTCTCGTTCCTGCATCGCCTGCAAGAGTGCGGCCTGAGTCTTGGGAGGCGTCCGGTTGATTTCGTCGGCCAGCAGAATGTTTGTAAAGATCGGCCCTTCGACAAATCGAAACTCGCGACGGCCATGATCGTCTTCTTCCATGACGTTGGTGCCGGTAATGTCGGACGGCATCAAGTCAGGGGTGAACTGAATGCGTTTGAAATTAACGTCGAGGATCCTGGCGATCGTGCTGACCATCAGGGTCTTGGCCAGCCCGGGAACTCCTTCCAGCAAGCAGTGGCCTCGAGTAAAAATCGCAGCAAAAACTTGCTCGATTACCTCATCCTGGCCAACAATGACTTTGTGCAGCTCCTGCTCCATCACTTTTCGATGTTGGCTGAATTCCTGCAGGACGTCTCCCAAACTGCGTTGTTTTCCCGTCACCGTTGCCCCTTGAGCCCTGTTAATAAGTGTCCAAACTACCGTGAGCGTCTCCAATCTGTAAATTGTATGTTTCCCGGTCGCTCGCAGCAACGCGACTGAACTTGTGTTGCCGACAGAGCTAGGGGCATCTACCATTGTTACGTTGAACTGGGACAGGCGAACAAATCTTTGTGAGGCAAGACATTCCTAACCGTTTTTTGTTGAAACGCGGAATTGATACTACCGGGGAGCAGGCAAAATGCGATTCTTAATGTGGGTCATTATCGCGAGTATTTTTCCTGCCTTCCAAACAATAACGCCATCGCAATCGCATGGCGACGAAATTACTGCGGAAGAAGTTCGCGGTGCCGTAGATAAAGCCGTTCGTTTCTTAAACGGCAACCAGAATGCAGATGGCAGCTGGCCGTCGGATTATCAATTCAAATATGGAGTGACGCCGCTGTGCACCTTGGCGCTGCTTAACGCGGGCGAGGATCCAGAGTCGCCAGGCATTGTCAAAGCCATCGCCAACATGAGAAACCTGCCTTTCGAAAAACTGTCAACTTACACGGTCTCACTTCGCATCATGGTCCTGGCCGCCGCGGACCCGGCTGGTCGGGTTTATCGCAATGACGTCCAACGGGATGTTGACTGGTTGCTGGAACAGCAGGTAAAAGCGGGACCAAATATTGGTGGTTGGGGGTATGGAAACAGGAACACTCCTTCGGTCAATACATCGACTTGCCAATTTGCTTTGTTGGGCCTGCATGAAGCCAGCCGAATCGGAGTTCGAATTCCACAAAATAACTGGGAGATGGCAGCGGAGTACTGGAAGAAGGCATTTGTCAGAGGTGGTGGCGGTTTTGGATACAGCGCTAACGGGATGCGACCGACCGGCAGTATGACCTGCGCGGGGATTTCGTCAGTCATCATTATCGAAGAAAACCTCGCCAACGAGGGGAAGTTCATCAAGGACGGTCGCGTGAATTGTTGCGCCGATAACCGTGAGTCGCTGATGGTGGAAGCGGCTCTCGATTGGCTGGCTCGATCGTTTTCCGTGCGAGCCAACCCACAAGGGGGGCGTCGAGGCGACACGAAGTCAAAATTCTATTACTTGTATGCGTTGGAACGAGCGGGTCGTTTGTCTGGACGCCGTTTTATCGGCGCTCATGACTGGTATCGCGAAGGGGCAGAACAGCTGATCGGGTCTCAGGGGTTCAACGGATCCTGGCGCGGAACCGGACGGTTTGGGGAAAGCAATTTAAATATTGCGACAGCGTTGGCGTTGTTGTTCCTCGCCAAGGGTAAACGTCCCGTTGTGATTGGCAAGTACCAACATGGAGTCGATAGTGATTGGGATCTTCACCCGAAAGGCGTTCATCAACTCACGCGGAACCTGGAAATCCAATGGAACCGGAAACTCAACTGGCAAACGATTAATGGAAAGGAAGCCAGCGTCGACGATTTGCGCGAAACGCCGGTATTGTTTTTTTCGGGGCGTGATGATCTACGGTTCAATCAAACCCAAAAAGAGAATCTTAAGAAATACATCGAAAACGGCGGTTTTGTATTTGCAGAGGCGTGTCAGGGTGACGGGTGTGGCCAAAACGCGGCCTTTGACCGCAAGTTTCGCGCGCTGATGGCTGAACTATTTCCCAACAGTGATCTTTCCCCGCTACCAGTGGATCATCCGGTTTGGAATGCTCATTTTCGAATGAAGCCAAACCAGGAATGGCCATTATTAGGATTGCAGGCCTGTTGTCGCACCAGCGTTATTTATTGTCCCAGAAATTTGACCTGTTTTTGGCAGGTCGATCGGCCCAACCTGATGAATCGACTCAACAGAGTTACGCAGAAGGAAGTCGTTTATTGTTCAGAATTGGGAGTCAACGTTGTGTCGTATGCGACGGGCCAGCAACTGCGCGACAAGCTCGATATTCCAAAGATTGCCGAAGACAAAGACCAGCAAATTCTTGGTGATCGTGTTCTTGTGTTGCCCAAGTTGCAGCACAGTGGTGGCTCGGATGAAGCGCCCAACGCGTGGCGAAATGTGCTCATGCATGCCCGTCAAGCAGGTCTCCGCATCAAAATGGAGAAAAAGATGATCAGCGCGACAACTGAAGAGTTGCAGGACCATCCATTCGTGTTCATGCATGGCCGCGATCGGTTTACATTTACCAAAGAAGAACGCCTGGCATTAAAGGAACACCTTCTTAACCGGGGGTTCCTGTTTGTTGATTCGATTTGTTCCTCCGACGCGTTTACAGAATCTTTCCGACAAGAGATTAAAGAAATATTGCCAGATTATGATCTTGAAAAAATCAGGCCAGACCATCCGTTGTGGAATGATGAAAGATTTGGCGGACGGGTCCGGTCGGTGACGCTACGAGTCCCCGATCTTAACGTTCAAGGAGGCTTTCGTGAGCAACAGACCCCACCGTTGATGGAAGGCATCACGATTGGCGACCAGTTGGCGGTCGTCTTTTCGCCCTATGATCTGAGTTGCGCTCTCGAGAATGCGTCCGTGTCCCAATGCGAAGGCTACACGAACGAAGATGCTGCGATTATGGGACGGCAAATCGTGCTGTACTTCCTGCAATCGGATTAAGCCTGTATCATGTCGTAGGCCGGCAACGAGCAAACGTTGTAATTGCCGGAACTGCAGCCGCTTGTCTGGAAACAACGCAAAACCAGTTTGCAAGTCGAATTAGTTGCGTTTGCGCGGTTCCGGGAAAGCACCTACGCGACTTTGTTTTCGGCCTACGTGAGAAATCCCGGCTAGATGCCACGAATCCAGCTAGGATCTACCAGGGTAAATTGTCCAAGTCGACGTTTCCGCCGCTGATAATGACGCCAATATTCCGCGGACTTTGTGGCTTCAGCATGTCTTTTCCGATGGCTGCCGCAACTGCCACGGCCGCGCTTGGTTCAATCAAGACCTTGGTGCGCTCGAGAAACAGCTTCATCGAAGTAACGATTTCTTCTTCGCTGACGAGGATCACCCGTTGAACCACATCGCGAACGTACGGCCACGTCAGCTTGCCCATGCTGGTAAGTAACCCGTCGGCAATCGTTTGCGGGTTGCGTTGTGGAATCAGTTTGCCTGCCTTTTTGGATTGGAACGCGTCATCGGCTCCCGCCGGTTCCGCGGCAAACACCTTGATCCGCCTGGCAATGGCTTTCGCAGCAACGCACGTTCCCGAAATGAGCCCGCCGCCGCCGATCGGTGCGACGATCAAATCGAGATGGGGTACCTGCTGGAGGAATTCCAACGTGCATGTCCCCTGCCCCGCAATCACATCGGGATGATTAAAGGGCGGAACCATCGTTGCCCCTGTCTCCTGTTGCACTTGCGCCGAAGTCGAGAGCCGAGCGTCGAGATTGGGTTCGCATTCGGTCACTTTTCCGCCGTAGCAAATCACTGCGTTTTTCTTCACGGTTGGGGCCGAAGATGGCATGACAATGTACGAGGGTATTTCAAACAGACTAGCGGCCCGAGCGAGCGCCTGAGCGTGGTTGCCGGAACTGTGGGTAACCACGCCTTGTTTGCGTTGTTCCGGTGCCAAATTGGAAATTGCGTTGATCGCGCCTCGAAACTTGAACGCTCCAGTTTTTTGAAAATTCTCACATTTGAAGAAAAGTTGGTGGCCCGTCATTTCGTTCAAAGTTTCACATGTCAATACCGGCGTGCGATGTGCGAAGCTGGCAATATTTCGGGCAGCACGTTTGACATCAGCAAACGTAATGGATTTCGGATCTTGAACCGTAGTCATTTTGAAATCTCGGGCTCAGCGCCATGGGTTCTTTGCTTAATGAGTGCCATTGTACCTCGACAGGATTACCTTCCAAATAGCGGCTGGTTTCGCGACTCGCCTGAACCGTCGACAAAAACTCCGTGTCTGGCCTCGGCGTTTGCCTGCCGTTGATGCTGTCCTGCGAATCCATTCGTTTCGGTAATCCGGCGAACTTGGCACTGTCATTTGTGTCAAACATTCTTACAATATCCTACTCGACGAAGCATGAACCATGAGACTGATTCAGGAACCTTGTGTGAAAGAAGAAAGTGCGCCTCTCGATGATCGCCCTTCGCGTGCCGCATCTACGCGCACGAATCCAGAAAGAAGCTTGGAGCTGGTTTTAGCAGCTGCTCGCACGGCTGCCGAAAATGGTGGAACCGATATCGTCGTGCTCGATATGAGCAAGCACACCGCAATTTTTGATTATTTTCTGATCGCAACGGGCACGAGTCGCAGGCAACTGCACGCGATGAGTGAAGAGATCGACCACAAACTGGAAGATGAACTCAATGATCGGCGAATGAATGTCGACGGCTACGATGAAAGCCGTTGGATTGTGTTGGACTATGGTACGGTTGTCATTCATTTATTTGACGAAGACACGCGTCAGTTTTACAGTCTCGAAGCGCTGTGGGGCGACGCCCCGAGACTGGATCTCTCCGAAACTTTGGCCGACATTCGCCGCTAATTCACCACCAGCGATGCAACGGGTCACGTGATCAACGGTCTTCGTCTGCAATTTTGCGAAGCAGATTTTCGTAGTCCTCCACTCGATTGATATTCATTAACGAGTCGAGTTTTGGATCAATCGTGCGCAACTCATCCACCCAAATTCTCTTGGCGCTGAATCGTTTTGCCAGGTTGGACACTCTGAGTTCGTTCCGTTCGATCAAATCGCCGATTTCTGGGTGAAGGTTCGTGGTGTAAATCGCGGACATTCCAAACACTTTTCCGTCTTCGCTGCATGGGACAATGGCAGTTGAATTGTCGATCCGATCGAAAAGAAATTGCACAAATTCTGGCTTAATCAACGGCACATCACAGCCGGTTACGAAGGCATGACTACAAAGCGGTTCCAGGTGTTTCAATCCAACGCGGATCCCTTCAAGCGGTCCACGATTTGGTTCTTGATCGGTAACAAAGCTGATTTCAACGGTTGGTTGTTTGGTCTTCAGTTCGCGAGCAGCCTTGTCCAAGTCTTGAGTCGCGTTACCAACGACAACGATGCGTCCGACGGCGGGTGCGATTTTTCGAACGATTTCGTGCAGGAAAGTTCGATCACCTAGTGGCAGCTGGGACTTGTCTCGACCCATGCGCAAACTCTGGCCGCCAACGAGAATGATGGCACCGAGGGATTTGGGAAAGTTTTCACTGCCGAGAGAATTTGTCATCAAATCTGTCTGATTGAAGGATGCTTGCATACGAAACGATAGCAGTTTTGAAGAACTGTGCTTTACGCCTCGGGATCAAGTCGGCAGAATTGCTCGCGCGGATGAGCGATCTCTACCGTTCGTCGGCTGCAATTTTTGAGTTAACGCTTCGTCACTTCGCGGCAAATCCATCTGTAATAATGTCTCAAGGAATCGATGTAATTATGAATTCACCATCAGCGACCAATAAACCGTGGCGCCGCCGAGCTGGAAACCATCTTATGTATGACACCATGGGTGTTTCTCAACTTTCCTTAATGACACTGTTTTTTGGATTGCGCGAATCTCACAAATTGTTGGAAATTGGATCCGGGCCGATGAGGGCAGGTCGATTCTTCATTTTATACCTTGACGAAGGCAATTACTTTGGGGTTGAGCCTGTCAAATTGGCGACAGAGCTGGGGTTGAAACATGAAGTGGGTGAAGAATTATGCGCGACGCGAAAACCGACCATCCTTGAAGGGAGCGATTACCCATTTCACGAATTTGGTGAAACCTTCGATTACGCGCTTTCGTATTCGGTCTTCACACATTGTCCGCCTAAGGAAATTACGACGATATTTTCGAATTTGGCCAATTGTTTTCACAACAAGTCGATCTTCTTGGGTACCGCAAGTTTTGCCACAGACGAAGAAGTCATCATCGACGAAGAAAAATGGACGCATCTTCCAGTCAACAACTACTCTTTTGAGCGAATTGAACGCGAAGCCGACAAGGTCGGCATGAAAGTGCAGCGGTTCGGCAAGGTATTTCAGGAATGGTTCTGCGCCTATTTTGATGGCAATGACGTCGCGATAAACGGTGTAGAACAGGCATCCAAAGTGAATTGGCAGGCAGTACTACCCAAATGGCAGACGCCCAACGAGTGGACGGAAACGAGTTACAAATCGAGCAGCGTGTCCACTGCCCAATAGTTTGATCGTTTCGTTGCCAATCACGTTGCCGCCGGTTGACGTGTTGATGAATTCGTTATCAGCTTAACTGCATGTCGATCTATTTGCGTACAAGGGTTACTGACAGTCTGCCGATCGATGTGCGCGCGGTTCGCCCAAATCTATTCGAAGAATCCTCCTTGGAGAGGCTATCCCGACAAAAAATACTTCACGGAAATCGCGAAGTTGAATGTGGTGAATTATTCGATATTTTTAGATCCGGCGATGTTGCAGACATCGTCTGGCAAGGCAATCTGAGTTCGGTACACCAGATCGGTTACCAAATGAAGCACGTTGTCATGCGAATTGAGGGCAACGCCGGACGCCATGTCGGCAGCCAGATGACCAGCGGCGAAATCATCGTCGATGGAGACGCTGGCGATTACCTGGGGCTGCAGATGTTTGGCGGGATCATTCGCGTCACGGGCAACGCCGGTGAATCCGTCGGAGGACGCTACCCGGGATCCAAATCCGGCATGAACCGAGGGACGATTCTGGTCGATGGCGATGCTGGCAACGGGGTGGGCGTCGGCATGCGGCGTGGCTTGATCGCGGTCGCGGGAAACGTCGGAAGTGGCACGGGATGGAATCTTTTGGCGGGAACCATTGTTGTCTTTGGTTCATGTCAAGCGTCGGTTGGCCAAAACTTGAAACGTGGCACAATCATTTTGGCTGGCGAACAAACAACCTTTCGTCGCCATCGTTGTCCTGCCAATTTTCGATATGCCGGAACCTATCAACCGGCAGTCTTGCCGCTGATATCGCGGTGGTTGAAAACGTTGGAGTTTTCGTTCCCAGATCGATTGTTGGGTCCGCGATTGTTCAACCAGTTTGCCGGTGATCTTTTGAAGGGTGAGCGCGGCGAAGTCATGTGTGGTATTTAGTCCGTATCTCTCGTGGCCAGATAGGCTTTTGCCTCGCGAGAAACTTATGCCGAGGGCTTAACAAGCAATACGATGTAAACAAAGATGGATTACTCGACCTTGAAGAACGAAACAATACGCGACGAAAAACCCTCCGTTGCAGCAGATCGAAACAATGATGGCAATTTACCATTTCGGGTAGTCGTATTCCGGGTTCTTGGTGCTGAAGTCCCGGTTTGTTAAACCAGGATTGAGTTGGATATCCGTGTAATAGTATTTCTCAAGCAATGGCGGCGGGTCACCCTCTTTTTCAGGCCACAAGTAGCCCTCGTATCCGATGGGCAGATTTCGCTCGTCATCGATGTAGATCCGCGCAATATGAAATTCGAAATGGGGCCTTTGTATTGGGTGCTTAATCTCCATTAGGGTGCATTTGTGGCCATCGATCATCACACCGCGTGTGACCGTCGCGATGCATTCGCCGTGATTGAGACTGTTCTTGCCTTTTTCGGCCATTTTTTTGATCAGGTTTTTCATCCCGAGGGCTCGAATCGGGTAGCGGTTGCCTTTCATCGCGATCGGGCCGTCAGGATTCAAAAAGAACTTCTTGACGTTAAGCAGCCCTGAGCCATGGGCGATGATCTTATCCTGATTCATGCCACTGATCCAAATCGCTTCTTGTCCCGCAACGGATTTGGGCTTCAGGAATCGCGTGTAAACGCTGAAAGGAATGGTGGCTCCGTCTTTTGTTTTCTGCTCATGACGAAGTTTGCAGAACATATAACGTTCATCGTGGAGTTCGCCATTCGTGCGCACCTGGCTGATAATCGTCGCCGTGTAACCAGTAACGTTGTTTTCGATCACATCGATACCGTCCTGGGCAACCTTTAACAGCGGGATCAGCGGATGTTTTGCTTCGTCGATTCTTCGTTGCGTAATTCCGCGCGTGATGGCGTGTTCTGGCAAGTCGGCCAATTCATTATCGTCTGTCGACTTGATTGCGACGGGGACCTTTAAATTGGGATCGACATTTGGCGTCAGATAAGGCTGAATCAAAAAAGCTGCGGCAGCCGAAACGACACCAAGTCCGACCAGCGTGACGAGGCAGTTAAGAAAAGTAATCCTTTTCTTGCCGATCGACGCAGGTTGAGCTATCGAATCCTGCTTAACGGATGCGGAATAGTCAGTATCAGACAGGGAAGGGTCTACTTGTAGTTGATTGTTCATTTCAAGGTTCACAATAAACCTTGTCCGGTTTATTGAGCTGCAAACTGTTCGGCGTATTGGAGGATCCAGCTATCGATTTTTTCCTTAAATTCTTCGTCAATCGAATCCGCGATGTCTTTGTAAAAATTCCAGCTAAAAATTTCTTTGTTCTTAACGGTACCTTTGCCGGTGATGTTGACAACGTTGAATTCATTCTGCGGACGAACTGTGATTTCAATTCGACTGAAAAATGAACCTGCTTTTCCGTCTGGGCCACGCGCCAGGTCATCACGGTAGATTGCTCCGCCCCAGCCACGTTCCCCAAATATGGTTTCGTAAGCGAAGCCCGGAAAGTGGTGAACAAGCTTTTTTAGCCCATGTTCAATATAATCGGAAAGATCGAGACGAAAGTCATTATGCCGATTTCGCAGCTCTTCAGCCGTTGTTAATTTCTGCCTTTCGGAGTCCTGACGATTGGCGCTACGCTCTTTGCCGCGAGAGATCGCTTTTTGCAGTTGGTCTTCGAATTCCATGTTATCTCTCAGACCTCAGCTATCATCTTTTTTATCAGCGTTAGTTTCAGGCTTTTTTTCCACAAATTGCAGCAAATCCGAAAACGAACGCATCGGTTCTTTGCCATCGAGCATTTCTTTCGTAATCGGAGTCACAGGTTTTGGAGCACGTTTTTTCGGCCGATCATAGCGAGCATGAGCGGACTTGCCACGACGATGTTTGCCTGCTTTAGTGTCTGCCGTTTTTCTGGGCCGCGAACCTTCATATCTCTTTCCGCCGGTTTTGGCTCGATCCGCAGGTTTGCGACGAGCCTTTGACGGATCAAATTTTGGCGTGCCGGGTTTGATCGCCGTCAGCTTCACCCTTCGACGGTCGCCTTCAATTTCAGTCACCCAGACTTTCACCACATCTCCGACGGCAAAGAATTGATGCGGATTGCGAATGAAGCGATTGGACAACTGGCTGACATGAATCAAACAGCTTTCTCCCAAACCGATGTCGACGAATACGCCGAAATCGACCACGTTGACGACCTGCGCGTCCAACTGCATTTCTGGTTTGAGATCATCGGTTTTAATAATGCCACTTCTGAAAATTGGTTTGCTAACACCGTCGCGCGGGTCGCGACGAGGTTGGGAACAAGTCTTCAGAATATCGTTGATCAACATGCTGCCCACTGAAAACTCTTTGGCCAGCGCGTTGATATCGAGTTGCTTCAATTTAGCAACGAACTCGGCTCGACGTGGGTCGTACTTCAGTGTCGTACGCTTCGGTCTATGTGTTCGCTGGATTGCAGGTGTCTTCGCCGACTTTTCCTCGGGTTTGGTTTCGGATGATGGGGAGGAAACTGGAGTTGTTGTATCTTCTTTCGGCTTGAGTTTGCTTGCCTCAGGCTGAAGGGCTGATTCGTTTGAGCCATCAGGGTTAACTGTCTCAGCTGTCGGTAGTAGTACGGCAGTTTCAGGTTGTTCAGACGCGGAGGCATCTGCGGGTTTTTCGGCGGGGGGGATTGTGTCAGCAACAGCGGGTGTTTCAGCGGCAGGGTTTTCCGCAGCAGCCGTTGTTTCGGCGTTAGCGGGTGTCTCGGCGGCAGGGCCCGCAGCAGCCGTTGTGTCGGCGCCAGCGGGTGTCTCGGCGGCAGAAGATTCCGCGGTCGGAGTTTCGGAAGCAACTGCTGGCTCCTCCACATTTTCCGAAGTTGCGATGATCGGCTTCGACTCGACCGGAGGAGTTGTCGCTACCGACGCTTCGGCAGTCGTCTCACTCGCCGGCGCTGGGGTTACTTCTGCTTCCGGCGAATTGTCACTAGTATCTGGAAGCGGCTTAAACATTTGAGCCGTTGTTGCCCCCACCTTTTCCAGTAACTTTTCGGCAATCCCGTAACTCTCCGGATGGATTGATGTGGAGTCCAATGGTTGGTCCCCATCACAGATTCTCAAGAAACCGACAGCTTGAACGAACGTCGCATCGCCAAAACCAGTGACTTCTTTGAGCTGTTGACGGTCTTTGAATTTCCCTTTCTCTTTCCGGTGTTCGTAGACTCGTCTGGCCGTCAGCTGATTCAGACCCGAGACGAATTTCAGCAAGGAAGGGCTAGCCGTATTCACGTTAACGCCAACGCGGTTGACGCAAAACTGAACCACTTCGTCAAGCGATTCGCTCAAGTGCTTCGCCTTGATGTCATGTTGATACATTCCGACGCCGATATTGGCCGGGCTGATCTTGACCAGTTCAGACAGCGGATCCAGCAGTCGCCGGCCAATGGAAATGGCACTCCTCTCATTTGGCGACAGCCCTGGTAGCTCTTCGCGACCAATTTCGCTCGTCGAATAGGTACTTGCCCCAGCCTCATTCAGGATCACGTATTTGACATTCAATCCTTGAAGCTTTTGGCCAATGACATCGGATACCATTTGCTCGGTTTCCCGGCAAGCCGTTCCGTTTCCAATCGCAATAATCTCGATATTGTGTTTCGTGACCAAATCGAGAATCTTTTGAGCGCTTTCTTCTCGCCGTTTTTGATTACCGACCACAAATATCTGCCCGGTTTCCATCAAGTTGCCCGTCTCATCGATTGCCGCAACGGAACATCCTCGTTTAAATCCCGGATCGATCGCGAGAATTCGGGATTGGTTGACAGGAGGCTGAAGCAACAAATTTTTCAAGTTGTTCGCGAAAACTTCAACGGCGTGCTTTTCGGCAGACTCGGCAAGTTCGCGTCGGATTTCACGTTCAAGGCTGGGTATCACCGATTTGTTAAGCGCTTCGGAGACACACTTTTCCATGAACGGTTTGGACGGATGTTCATCGGGAATCAGAATTGATTTGGCAGTCGATTCAACAAGCGAAGTATCGAAATCAATTTTGACTTTCAATTTGCCAGCTCGTTCACCCCGGTTGATCGCGAGGATCCGATGAGGGGGCGTTTTTTTGAGCGGCTGTTTAAAATCGAAATAATCCTTGAACGGATCGGGCGCGACTTTCTTTTTCTTTTTCTTTCTCTTCTTCTTGGGAGCAGGTGATTCAATTGAACTCGCCGCCGGTGGCTCGCCCGGTGTCGGTTGGTCACTGCTGACTTCCTGCGTCTTGCTTTCCAAAGAGGTCGTAACTGTTGCGGTTGTTGCAGCGGCGCTGTCTTCAACGCTCGTCGAAGTGGTTACTGTCGCATCAACGGAAATTGCTGCCGGCGGTTCTTGCGATTGTTCTTCATTCGAATTCGTCGCCGGATTTGCTGCATCAGCTTGAGCTACCGAGGTCGCTGTCGGTAGATGGGTCGACTGGGTCTGAACTGCCTCGTTGGGCCGAGGCGGTAGGATGTCACTGACGTTGGCGGCCTCGTTCTTGATAACTTCAGTCGTCTCGCCGCTATCAGCATTCTTTTCTTCGGTCGTACTTGATCCCGTAGCTCTCGATTCAGAATCATTTACTTCAGTCGCACTTACTTCAGTCGCACTTGCTTCGGTTGTACTTGCTTCGGTTGTACTTGCTTCGGTTGTACTTGCTTCGGTTGTACTTGCGTCAGCTTCACTTGTTTTGGCTGAACCTGTTTTGCCGGATTCTTGCATTGAATCAGACGGAACAGCAGGCACGATCGCCTGAGCGGCGATCTGCCCTGTATTCCAAAGGATTTTTCTCAACTCAGATCGCAGTTCGCTGCTTTCACTGAATTTTTCCGAAATCAAATGGCCTACACCCGCGATCACGTCATCAACACTGGCGAGTCCCTTGTCGACACGGACGAATTCCGTTGCCCGAGAAGCCAAGTCAACTTCAGGCGACTCGCCCTCAATGATCTCGGTTGCGAGTGGTTCCAAGCCTTGTTGACGAGCAACGGTCGCCAACGTCTGCTTTTTGGGTTTGAAGGGAAGGTACAGGTCTTCCAGTCTGCGGCTCGTTTGGGTCGATTCAATTTGTTTCTGGAGATCGGGTTTGAGTTTACCCTGCGACTCAATTGATTTGAGGATGAATGTCCTGCGTTCGTCCAAAGCTCTTTTGCGTTGAACTGATTGTTTGATCGACTGGATCTGTTTTTCGTTCAGACCTCCAGTTTCATCTTTTCTGAAACGCGTAATAAACGGAATTGTATTTCCGTCGTCTAGCAATTGAACTGTCTTCTCAACCTTTTCAGTTGGCAGTTTCAGGTCTCGCGCTATCGTCGCAAGATCAACACTCATAAATTTTTTCCGGCAGCGAAATAAATAACAACTGGGAATAACAAATTAAGCCGGACACGGCAGATTCAACCAGAGCATTTCCAAAATTGTTTTGCACTTGTGTCATCCTGAACCGAGGCGCGAGGTGAAGGATCTCCGTGAACCAACGTGAGATTCTTCAGTCGCAAGCTGCTTCAGAATGACAGAGGCTGAATTCCAATGCTTGAAATGCTCTGGACAACTATTGTCGACCATTATTCTCGTCATGCAACCGCTTATGCATGCAACGCTCGGCCAAAAAAGCGTTTTTTGGCCAGGTTGAGCTGTTGAAAGCAATCACCAGCCAGAATCTTATTCTCTGATCTCTACAACTTCAACGCTCCGGTCGCAAATGCGGTTCAAACTGCAATCACAATTCTGAGTATCTGGAAGATTTGAAAACCGAGATTCGCAACTGATCGTTGCCGCTCCAGTCGTCAAAACCGGAACTAACGTTTGTACCACTGTCAATTTAATCGTGCAAAATCATTCCCCGATCCGAAAGCCAGGTTTGTCGGGTAGTTCAACCTACAAATTGAATCAACGTCTATTTAATGGCTCCAATCCATCCGCATTACTATGGCAACCGCCCCTGCCAAATCCATCACTTCTCAACAAACAAACTCGTCCGTCGAAATCGTATCGGATTCGCTGGCGATGGGGATCGTATTCGCGTTGGCTCTAACGGTCGTTGGACGAATCATCGGATTCTTTCGCGGAATCCTGTTTTGTCGCTTGATGACCGACCAGCAACTCGGTCAATGGTCGCTGTTGTGGAGTTTCTTGATGATGTTGGCGCCGTTTGCGGTTCTCGGATTACCTGGTTGTTTTGGCCGATTCGTCGAACACTATCGGCAACGTGGCCAAATGGGAGCCTTTGTAAAACGGATTGCCTGGATTAGCGGAGCGATGACACTGACTCTGTCTGCTTCGATTCTATTGTTTCCAAACGCGTACTCGTGGATGGCCTTTCGCGAAACCGATCATATCACCGCTATCAGATTCCTTGGTCTGGCGCTGATCCTGGTCTCAGTCATGAATTTTCTGATTTCGCTGTTGGAATCACTTCGCCAGGTGCGCGTCGTGACCATCATGCGATTTATTTTTGGAATTACGTTTGCGGCCGTTGGTTGTTCGATGTTAGTCGTCTGGGAGGACGGTACGTCGGCTGCGACGATCAGCTGCGCGATTGGCTGTGCTGTCTCATCGGTCCCGGCAATCTGGTTTTTGTGGAAGTATCGAGCAGAATTTACCGATGGCGCTGAAAGGCTTGAAAGAAGGGTCATGTGGCGGCGGATTGCCCCGTTTGCGATCTGGCTGTGGTGGTCAAATCTGTTCAACAACTTGTTTGAAGTTTCGGATCGCTACATGTTGATTCACTGGTCTCCAGAAACCGCAGACGTCGCTCAAAGCTATGTCGGCCAGTACCATAGCGGACGTGTCGTTCCGCTGTTATTGGTCAGTGTGGCTACGATGTTAGCCGGAATCTTGATGCCTTACATGAGCGCGGCCTGGGAAGAAGGCAAAACAGCCAAGGTCCGAACCCAATTGACTTGGGCGATCAAGTTGGTCGCACTGACATTCACGGCCGGTGGTTTATGTATGATTTTTGCGGCACCCCTGCTTTTCGATTGGGTGTTGCAAGGTCGTTATGCGGGCGGATTCGCAGTGCTGCCGCTGACATTGACCTATTGTACCTGGTACAGCATTTTTTTGATCGCCCAAGATTACTTATGGGTACGCGAAAAAGGCAAGCAAGCATTTGTCATTGTTGCAATCGCCTTGATGGCCAATATTTTGTTAAATCTGGCCTTGATTCCGCGTTACGAGTTGTGGGGAGCTGTCGTTGCGACTTCAATAGCCAACGCATTGAACCTGGTCCTCGTTTTAGGGCTTAATCATCGAGCGGGCTGCCGCAACGATGTTGGCACTTGGGTGTGCGTTTCATTGCCACTCGTGTTGCTGTTACCTCCACTGTTGGCGATCGTACCCGTCGCGTTGGTCGCAATTACAGCCTTTCAAACGAATTTGGTATTCAACGAGAACGAGAAGAAACAGCTCGCGCCCATCATCGCCAAAGCAGTTCAGCGAATGAGAAGAGGTTGAATTCGAGGTCGGAATTCGGAATTTTGAGGTCGAAAAACGCGGTATTTTGAATTGTCTGAACGCGGAAGGCGAGTTGCACCTATCTCAAATTTGAAATTTTGAAATCTGAAATTCTTGACGAGTCACACTATTCCTCTTGGATCCGACACCAACTTTGGTTCTGTTTCCGGTGAAACGAACGCGTGTCCGCAACTGTTTTCCCTCGACTCCAATCAAAAATTATGCCAAACTGAAGTTTCACGCTTTGGTCTTATTTTGGTCGCCGTCGATGCGTCTTCGAGACACAATTCGAATAAATTTATGTATCGGGTGGGTGCTATTCACGTTCAACACGGCTTGGGCGGACGATGCTCTTGAACGAATTAACAATACGACGCAGTTTCGGCGCCCCATCTCAATTCAGCTGGACAAAGATGGTTCGACACTGGTCGTCGCCAATCGAGACTCAGGTTCGATTTCTTTGATTGACGCGAACGCGCTCAGCACCACTGGCGAATTCGAGCTGGGAAAACGACTTTCGTGCATTGAATATTTGAATAATGCGGATTTATTCGTTGCAACGGATCTTGAGCAACACAAGGTATTTTGCTTTCAAGTCGACACGGCAGCTGACAAGGCGAACGTTAACCTGATTTGGGCGAATCCAACTCCACAGTTTCCGTCGGTTGTCAGAGCAAATTCGAGCGAAACAAGGTTTGCGATTGCTGGTTTGTGGTCACGGCAGATCGAGCTGGTTGAAAGCGAGGATTGGTCCAGCGGTAGATTCAAGACCTCGGTTACGGTCGATCTGGATTTTTGCCCGGGCGACTGCTTGTGGATTGCGAACGATCGACTGTTGGTCGCCGATGCTTTCGGAGATCAATTTGCGATTGTTCAATCAACCACCCAAACCGTGATTCCTTTTCGCGTTCAAGGGCATCGTACTGGTGGTCTTTCTTTGTCGACGGACGGACAGTGGGTCGCGTTTTCAGATCAGCGGTTAAATCCGCTTGCCCAGTCGACTCGCAACGACGTGCATTGGGGGCTGATGGTATCTAACCAACTTCGCTGGTTGCCGGTCAGCAGATTCTTGACGGCGACAGCTTCCGACGAATTGGGCGATTTGACGCGGGCATTTTCGACTCAGCCGATTGGTCGCCCTGAAGATGCCAAGGCGGACCTTGGCCAATTAGCGATCGCCAGCAACGGTACCGTGGCAATAACCCTCGGAGGCGTCGACGAATTGGCGATTGGGCGCCAGGATGACGATGCTTTTGCGTTTGTACCGGTTGGTCGTCGACCGATTGCCGCCGTAATGAGCGTTGATGGTGAGCGTTGTTTTGTTGCCAATCTATTTGATGACTCGATCTCCGTTGTGGACCTCGACGACTTCGAACTGATCAAGACAATTCCATTGGGACAAATGCCGGAACCGGACCTTGCCCGGAAAGGCGAGCGACTTTTTTTCGATGCGCGGCTATCACATGACGGGTGGATGAGTTGCCACAGTTGTCATGTCGAAGGCCACACCAACGGGATGCTCAACGACAATTTTAGCGATCAATCGTTTCATACGCCCAAACGAGTCATTTCGCTGTTGGGTCACGGCGATACTTTGCCACTGGCCTGGACAGGTGGGCAAGTCGACTTTGAGTCACAAGTTCGCACATCGATCGAATCAACGATGCAGTCGGATGAACCGGCGACTGATATGCAAGTCAGCGCGATCGCAGACTTTATTCGTCGTTTGCCTCCTCCGCCGGCCGTCAACGTCGCACGCCAGCGTATCGATCTTGAAAAACATTCCAATGGAAAAGAGCTGTTTCGCACACTGGATTGTATTCGCTGTCATACGCCTCCCACTTATACGACCCCGGAGACGTACGAGGTCGGTGTCCGCGACGAAAATGGCGAACTCCGGTTCAATCCACCTTCGCTAATTGGGCTCGGGCAGCAAGACCGTTTTTTTCACGATGGTCGATATAAAAAACTGCAAGAATTGTTCACCCAAAACGAACACCAGTTGCCGCGAAAATTGACGGACCAAGAAATGTCCGATCTAATTGTTTTTCTGAAAAGCCTTTGAAAAACGACTCTTTTGACGCTCTAATTTAGAGCTGTCTGTTAGATTGATGGCGAAACCGGGTGATTGCATAAAATTCCTGCTCATCCATTGCTGATGGATCTTAACTCTAATCCCGCATTACCGATCTGTGGCAAGCCGCGACTCTTGGTGGGATGATTGAACGGTATATAAAATTCTATTTGGGAGAAAAAAATGGTGAAAACGATAGTCTTGGGAGCGCTGGTTCTAGCGCTTGGCGTTGGAGTTGCATTTTTTTACGGCTGCGGCCCGAGAGCTGAGGTGGCAGCGAACAAAGTAATTGCGCAATTGGATAAAGTTCTTGGAGACCTTGAAGTCAAGCGCACCAAGATCAAACAAAATCGTGAGAAGATTGTCAAAAAGCTCGCGAACAGTCGCGATAAACGCGTGGGCGCTGAAGTTCGACTTGAGCTGTTCGAAAAGAAAAAAGCTGCGTCTGAAGCCAAGTTGGAAAAGACAAAACAGGACCTGCAAAAGCTGAAGGGAATCATTGAAGAAGCGAAAGCCTCCGAGTCCGGCACGGTCACGCGCAACGACAAAGAATTTACCACCGAAGACATTGCCGCTTCGGTTGTCAAACTGACCCAACAGTACAAGCTCGACGAAGCGAACGTCAAGAATTTGCAGGTCAGTATTGACGCATTATCGCGATCGGTCACCGTCCTGAAAACTCAGGAAAAAGCGGCCACCGACCTGATGATCAATCTAGACAACAAAATTGCCGAGATTGATAACAAGAAGATTGCCGTGGATGCCGTTCGCCAAGCATCGGTTCTGTCCGGTGACGATGCGTCTATCAGCGACGACATCAACGCTTTGAACAAGGAAATCGAGGATATGTTCGTCGACGTCGAATCCGCATTGCGCGTTGAAGAAGAAAAAATCAACGCGATGCAGGCGGAAACCGATGCCGTCGACGAACTCTTGGCTGAACCAACTGATTTGGGCGGCCTCATGGACGACATCGACGCTCTCCTTGGCGACTCCAACGGAAATGGCGAATAAACGCTTGACTGTTTGATATTTGCCGGTCAGTTGGTGTGATGCACCGATTGACCGGATTTTTTTACTGTTTCTAAGTCCTTTTATCTGGTTTTACGATGGCTCGACCGATCAAGTCAATTGTTGTTGGGGTTCTCATCGCCGCACTCGGCCTGATTGCTTTGTACGCGTTTGTTAACAATCTGCTGCAGCCGCGCGGTGAGGTAATTGGCCAGAAACTTGGCGACGAAAACAAGATCTTGACGACGGAACGAGATTTTCGGGACAAGATTACCGAATTGCGGATTCAACGCGAGAAAGTCGACCGAGGGATCAAACGTCTGGAACTGCGAAAAACCGAGACGTTGAAATATCTCAAAGACAAAGGGATTCGCTCATCGGCCGACGTGACTGACGATACGGACGTGACGTACGCGCTTCGAAATCTCAAAGGTTGGAAGGTCGAAATTGAAAAGCTTCAAGAGGACACTAAAAACTACGATGAAGCCATCAGCAGCATTGAAGTCATGCTGGATGAACTCGAACGCAAACGGATTAATCAAGAGGTGGCTCTTACAGAAGAAGAGTATCTTGAAATGCGTAAAATCGTTAAGGATCTCAACGAACGGTTAGGCCTCGACAAAAATGATGTCCTGGCTGAAGAAGAATTAGGCCAGATTCTGGACGAAGAACTGGAAAAAGAAGCAGCTGACTCAGGCGACAATTAGCCCTAGGCGACAATTAGCCCTTTTACGCGGACAACGAAAATTCGGTGCGACAACGAAAGGTCGACTTCGGTTGGGCGAAAAACTCGCATCGTCCAATCCATGGGTTGAGTCAGAGCCGCTGTCTTTTAGCCCGGCTGTAACTTCTTTCCAAATCTTATTGACACGTTCGTCCTGAAAACCAAGGTCGCGAATTCCTTCTTCCCAGGCCTTTCGCATCCACTCATTCGATTCGGTTTCATCGATGTCGAATAAAACATGGTAGCTGACGATTAGTCGATACAGTCGTTTGCGACTTTCGTTCAGAAATTTCGAATCAGGATCGATCGGATCATTTTCGGTCAGCAGAAGTTTGTAATCGCGAATGGCTTCGATTCGCTTTTTAGTATCTCCTGAATCCCATTTTCGATCGGCTTGCTGAAGTAGACGATCGGGGTCTTTAGACTGGTCCCGACTGGAATCCGGCAGTTTGCGCTTCAAGCCTGCCGTGACTTCCTCCCAGCGCTTTTTGACTTTTTCGTTCTGAAACCCAAGGTCTCGAAATCCCTCGTCCCAGGCATCCCGGATCCAGTCATTCGCGTCCGCGGCACTGATGTCGAACAAAACGTGATGAATGACGATGCGTCGATAAAGTCGTTCGCGCCCGTCTTTCAGCAAATGCAAACCGGGTTCTATCGGATCTTTTTTGATAAGTAGGATTTTGTAATCTCGAATCGCCTGGATTCGCAACTGGGTATCTCCAGAATCCCATTTTCGATCCGCAGTTTGCAATAATCGGTCAGGGCCGCTGAAATGCTTGTAGGCCCACCATCCGCCGAGTCCAATCGCCACCAACAAGACAGGGATCAGTAACCCGCCCTTGCGGGAACCAAACAGGATTTGCAAACTGACCATCAAGTGAATTAGTCTTTCGAACTCGCTCAAATTTCCGGTTGGACGACGGTAACCGTGTTGGTAGTTCTTGGGTCCGCCATATCCAATTCGCAATCTCGCCATAATACCAACTCAATCAGAATGTGATCCACAGATATTATTGATCATTTGCGCTCCCGAAAATAGGGAGTTTGAATTTTTCCAAGGCTGGATTCCGAAGTTTCGTCGGACAGTAATGTGTAATTCTATTTCCGCTACCACGATTTCAAACGCTCGAAACGATTGTCTCAATCACGACAAAAGGTTGGGCCCTAACTCGTGACTACAAAAAAAAGACCAGTTTCAAAATGAAAACTGGTCTCACCATACAAATCAAGGCTGGACGATTATTTATCTTCTTCTGGTTCCGGAGGAGCTTGAGCTTCTTTTGGAACGACGGTTTCCCCAGAAGATTGTGGCTCGACAAGGTTTCCTTCAACTGGAGTACTTGGGACAGGATCAAGCATGATGGTCGGACTCATGGCCGCACCATTACACGTACCACATCCATTTGAATAATTCATCGGTTGTGAGCAGCAAGTCGTCTGTTGGCCGCAATTGGTTTGAGCACAACAATTGTTGGTTCGTGCACAACAGTTGTTGGTTCGTACATAACAGTTGTTGGTTCGTGCATAACAGTTGGAGGTTTGAGCGCAGCAGTTGGTGGTTTGAGCGCAGCAGTTGGTGGTTTGAGCGCAGCAGTTGTAATTTTGAGCGTAAGAAACCGGGGCCGAGTAAGATGTTGGGGTGGCATAACCAACAACGGTTCCGCACGATGAGCAACCACTCGAGACAGGCTGGCTATACACTGGCTGTGAATAGACTGGAGCGCTTGCGAAACTCTGGTTGTAAACAGGCTGGCTGTAGACTTGCTGACCATAGGCTGGCTGGCTATATGATGGTGTGCCATAAACTTGTCCACTACCACAACCTGAGCATTGTGCCATTGCTTGCGAAGCAAACAATACCATCGCAACAGCGGCCGTAATTGAAATTAGTTTGTGCATTTTTATCTCCTGAGGGGTCGAATGCGTAGTTGTTTTAAACCGTCGAGTTCAATTTTCGGACTACGACAAAATTCAATCGCTGGAAATGGCAAACGATAAGAATATTTGTTAGTAGACCTTTAGCGAAACTACCGAATTAATCCAAATTAGACAGCCACAAAATTGTGAGGTCAAGATAGCCAGATCAAATTCGACGATCTGTTCGGAATTTCGCGATGTTATCGAATATTGACGAAAAAAGCCGGCTCCAAAGGAACCGGCTTGAATGTCAAATCACAGATATTATCTGGGCTATGAACATTAACGGCGACGAAAAACGCGGCCAAAAAATCTTGTCCGAGTTGGTTGACAGCATGTCGAAGCCGTGTAAGAAACGCCTTGATCACCACAGCAGTTTGAACCAGCGGAAGGTTGCACATAAGTGGGAGCAGGAGCTGTCGATACGATCGACACTGGATTGGCGGGTGTTGGTGCAGGGACGATCTCGTTGTATCCAACGGTTGCGACCATTCCGGTGTCTCCACAAGTCGAACAACCAGTCGTCGCAACTCCACAAGTCGAACAACCAGTCGTCGCAATTCCACAAGTCGAACAACCAGAAGTAGCAACGCCACAGGTTGAGCAATCAGGAGCAGCAGCGGCACAGGTTGTGCAGTCTGGAGTTACGTTGGCACATGTTGAACATTCAGGAGCTGGACAACAAGTATTCGTGCGAGCACGACGGTTTCCTAAGCGTGCAAAGGTTTTGCGAGGTGCTGGACAGTTGCAACATGTAGCAGCTGCGGGTTGACAAGTGGTGGACTGAGCCATCATGGGTTGGTTACAGCCGCAAGGAGCTCCAATGGATACGTCCATCATGGCCGGCTCCGGAGGAACCTCTCCTTGAACGAGAGTACTTTCAGTTACTGCGGTGTCGTTAAGTGAAGGCTGAGCTTCTTCTTGTGCCCAGCTCGATGCACTCATTACGACAACGACTGCCACGGCGAATTTGACAATCAATGCCTTTTTCATTCGAAAATCTCCATATGTGTTTACGTTAAAATTGTGTCCCTTTGGGACGTTTCACACTAATTAAGGGGTAGAGTCTATCACTGTTAGCAACCCCTTCAACCTGCCCAACCCCTTTTTTTTGCTCGATGATAATTGTTTTTCTGCATTGTGCTGACAGCCACAAATCATCCAAATGCTGCTTTTTTGCCCCACATTGCCTTGCTTGTCTGCTTTTTGCCTCGCCCGAATCTGCGGCGGCCTGACGAATTGTCGCGAACCTGTACCAATTTTGATCGTTTTGTTATCAGATTGAGACGATTTGGCTCAAAACCACTGTCCTTGTGTGTTCCAAGATTCACTTTGAAACCATGTATTGAACAGATTCGATGAATTCATGTAAGGTTGGCCCCGTTTTTGCATCTAACTTCCAATACTCTGATTGAGACCGCGAATAATCAACGAGGCAAGAAAAAGGAACGGTCGTGTACGCTAACAACAAGAATCCAGAATCAAGCGAGTTTGATTTAGGTGCTCGTCACCAAAACGACTCCAACAATATGGATTCAAAGCGCCGCCCAAATCAATTCCCAAACAGGGAGGCGTTCGCAAGTTGGCTCAAAGTGGAACTCGAAAAACTGGAAGCCAGTTTTTCAGACTTCACGACTGTTGGTTCATTCCATAAAGATCTGGGCCGTTAACCACTGTCAGATAAATTCTTACGTTTCAAGTACCGCCTGATGAATCTGAACGCGTCGGGTCCTCCAAGCAAGTGCTCTAGCATAAGAAAGGGCTGAAAACCGAGCACTTTCTGATAACGCGCTTGCACCGGTTTTCGCTCGCTATTGCAAGCGGCGCATCTTTTTGCCGCGGTCGGATGGGGTACACATTTGCAATCCGGGCAATGAGCCAAAATTTTCCACCGTACTCCATCTGAATAACCGGCTGGGACCAACTCCGCGTGCAAATTGAGATCGTATTCGTTGCATCGTTGGATCGCATCAGACAGCTGTTGAAAAGATCGGATTTGTTTGCTCCCGGTTGAGATTGATCGGGAAGCAATCGCAAACACTTTCGCCAATAATCTGACCTGTTCACTCGAAAAAATTTTGGGCATCCATAATCCGTACCAGTTGGCCGGAAGTGATTCGAAACATCTCTCGAAATCGTCTCTCAATTCCAGCACGATATTCGAGAAAATCTGAACGAGATTTTCTTCAATCGATCTTTCCTCGATCTGAATTGGACTCATCTCCCAACCAAGATCAGCCGCTAACCAACCAAAACAGCCTGCCCATGCGTCACCGTGTCCATCATCTGCGTTCGCGGGACAACGACCGCAACAAGATTGAAGAAATTGTCTGCCGCCAAACACGGAATAGATTTCGTTGACAAGGAATCCCCTGGCAGGTGAACTTCCGAAATCAGGGTGGACTATTTCGACGGATTCGTGAACACAGATTTCCTCAAAAACCCGCTCTTCACGAATTCCTTCCGACAACGCGCGAAGACTTCTCAACTGTCGAAACGTCGTTTTGGCCAGGTCTCCCAAGTCAATGTCACGAAAGGGGCATGAATGATCGATCGCCCAGCGTACGAATTGAGGTGTTGGACCAATGATTGCAGCATTTCGTTTCATCGGCACCTCGACTCGTTTAGTGTCGGAAATGCCGCTGACCGGTTAACACCATCGGCAGCTGATGATGGTTACAGGCCTCGATCACTTCTTCGTCACGGACGCTGCCACCCGGTTGAATGATCGCCTTGATACCGGCTTCCGCAGCAGCCTGAATCGAATCGGCAAACGGAAAAAAAGCGTCGGAAGCAAGAACAGAACCGGATGCTCGATCACCTGCTTTCATTATGGCAATCTGAACCGCATCAACACGGCTCATTTGTCCTGCACCCACGCCGCACAGTGCATGGTTTCGCGACAACGTGATTGCATTGGACTTGACATGGCGGACCATGGCCCAGCCGAACTGCAGTTCTTTCAGCAGCTCCTCGTCAGGTTTTGCGATGGTAGGGATTTTCCATTCGCCAGGCGAATCAGGTTGATTGTCGACGTCTTGGACCAGGATTCCACCAAGCAGGTTTCGAAATTCGCGGGCTGGTTGAACGGGAGCCAGCCGGCCAACCTTAAGCAGGCGCACATTCTTTTTCCATTTTGGTTTTGTCTTCAGGATGTTCTCGGCTTCACGGACAAAGTCTGGTGCGACAATCGCCTCGACAAAGAAGTCTCCATTTGCGAGAAAATCCGCGGTTGGAACGTCCAGTGCGCGGTTGATTCCAATCACGCTGCCAAATGCACTAACCGGATCACCGGCAAAAGCCTTTTGGCAGGCTTCGGTCAGAGTCTCACCCGTCGCCGCACCACAAGGATTGCTGTGTTTGACAACGCTGCAGGCAGGCGAGCCAAACGACCGGACCATCGCCAGAGCGCTATCGAGGTCCATCAAATTGTTGTAGGAAAGCTGCTTTCCATTCAGCTGCCTCGCATTTACTACGTTTGCTTCGTTGCAACCTTCGAGACTGTATAAGGCTGCCTTTTGATGACTGTTCTCGCCGTATCGTAGACTTGCTTTTCGTTGCAATGTCAATTGGAGCGTTGATGGAAAGTCTTCGCCCTCGGTTTCCCCAGAAAAATATTCGGCGATCGCGCTGTCGTATTTTGCGGTATGCTGAAACGCCTGGCTCATCAGGATTTTTCGCGTGCGAATGGTCGTCCTGCTGGCTTCCTTAATTTCTTCCAGCACATCGGAGTATTGTTCAGGGTGCGTCACAACAGAAACAAAATCGCTGTTCTTTGCAGCAGCACGGACAAGACTGGGACCGCCTATATCGATCTGCTCCACCGCTTCATGAAGCAGCACATTAGGTCGCGAAATCGTGGCTTCAAACGGATAAAGATTGACGACGACCAACTCGAAGGTCCGAATCTGATATTCAGCCAAGGCGTTCATGTCGGATTGATTGTTATGTCGACAGAGGATGCCGGCGAAGATTTTGGGATGAAGCGTTTTGACCCGCCCATTCATCATTTCAGGAAAGCCGGTGTATTCGGCGACATCGATCACGGGAATCCCAGATTGAGTCAAGTGTCGACGTGTCCCACCAGTGCTGTAGATTTCGATTCCTGCGTCGACCAATCCAAGTGCGAAATCGACAATTCCCAATTTATTGCTGACACTAATCAATGCTCGTTCAATTTTCGGTGAGTCCATTACTTCGGTTAACCAGGCTGTGGTTGATTTAATTTGATCAAAAAAAAGACCACTCCAACTGTAAGACCTGGAAAACTGTGGTCACTCAGTCAGAGTGGTCTTCTGCGGGCGATTGTCGAAAATCAGCCTGACTCTCGCAACCGCCCTTGACCAAAATGGATTAATTAACTTCCCCCACCACCGCCGCCGAACGGATTGTCATCGTCGCTTGACTTGTCTCCTGACTTGTCGTCGCCACCTCCACCAAATGGACTGCTATCGTCGTCCGGTTTGTCGGCTGGTTTATCGGCTCCGCCGAACGGGTTTTCATTATCGGTCTTGTCGGCTCCACCACCGCCAAATGGGTTTTGATCATCGGTTTTGTCGGCACCACCAGCAAACGGGTTGTCCTTGGCTTCCATATCACCTTGATCTGCGTCACCCGTGTCAAAGCCTGCAAATGGATCGTCCTTGTCGGTTTCCATGGCTTTTTCGGGCCCTTCTCCTGCCTTTGCCTTATCGTCCATATCAGCCAAAAAATCTGCGGAGTGGAAATACGGGATCTTGCTGGAAGCTTCGCGTAAACATTGAATCATTCCAGATTTGTTTCCAACGTAAATCCGATCGCTCAGAGTATTTTGGTAGCTCAGGTTCAACCCGCGAGCGGCGACCTGTCCCAGTCGTTGACCACGATCTTGGCCGAGCACAACCAGGTTGCCCTTGGTATCTTTAACGTACAGTTTGTCTTTGCCGGCTCCTATGTACTCCCGGATCCCGGGCACCGGTTCACTCCAGCCTTCGGCCGCGCCACCAATTTGGGCGTCCAATTTGTGGAGCTTGTTGCCGGTTGTTACGACGTACAGGTCGTTGCCGATCGGAATGGGTGACGTTTCGATTTCATCACCCGTCGCAAACTGCCAGATAATTACGCCTTTGGCTTCGTCGATCGCGTAGACAAATCCATCCACCGACGAAACGAAGAGCAGACCAGATTTGTAAGTCGCCGCGGAAACGAATTCGTCATTTGCCTTCAAGCGATAGGAAATACCACCAATCGATTCGCGGACACGAACGCGTAATTTGATTTCCTCAATTGCTTTGTCAACCGCAATTTCGGCTGCGGATTTTTGTTTTGTTTCTTCCTCGATTGAAGGCGGCCGCTTTCGGGAAGGAAGGATACGCTGTTTGTGAATCGCCACGTTTAAATGTCCTGCGGTGGTCGACCAGGAAACGCTCTTTTCGGTTACCAACGGTCGAGACAACGCTCGTCCAGACCCGATGTAACTTTGAGAAACGAGTCCTCGGCCTTCGATCGAAAATACCTGCATCCGGCCGTTGGACAAAGGCACGTAAACGTAGTCGTCCGATAATGCAGGACTTGAACTGGCCGTGCTGTCACACTTTGACGAAAACATTATTTTTCCCGTCGCCGCTTCCAGGCAATACAAATCGGAACCATTTATTGCAGCCACGTGTTTGTTGTTCGCGCCAATCCCGATCGAAGGATAAGTGTGAGTTCCAACCTGGATTGACCAGCGGACATTTCCGGTATCGGCATCAATGGCTGTAACTAGACCGTCGCTGGTCAGGGTATAGAGTGACGATTCCGGCAGCGTGTATTTCTGGATCGTCACTTCCGTGTCTTCAAATCCGCGGGCCTCAAGTTCTTTCTTGATGATCTCTTGCCGCAGCTCAGCGTGCTCCTGGGCACCTTCAATGCCTCGCGGTTCGCCAAAAGCATCGAAGTCTTTTTCCGAAACGACTTCGCGGCCACGCCCAAAACCAATCTCATAGAATGTTGTGGTCTTGTTTTCGTTAACGTTCATGTACAGGTCAATGATGGATGCCCGCACACCCGACGCAACCTGCGTGAACCACTCGACCCTTAATCCAGAGGATTCAACGGCTATGTCAGAGATCGACCTTCCGTCATTCGCCAACGAGGAACTTGACAGAAAGCCAAAGTTCGCCAACAACAAAATGGTTGCAACTAAGATTCGTCTCATCTTTGCTTCTCTCCAATCAAGTGACCGTCACTTCATTTTATCTAGAGTTTGAGTCAAATTCTTTGGTAAATCGTGGTTCTATCCGATTTCAACGGTTCCTACGTCGAATCTTACCAAATCTCACAACAGCTGAGCCGTGAAATTCTCAAAACTGTTACCAGCTGAACGAATTTAGCCTAATTCGACACTCATCAATTCCGGGAAAAGAGGGGATTGCGTACCGGAATTACTCATGCTGGCAGCAACTCGCTTCGCAGGATGCTGTAGGCACCTAGACCAATTTGGGGGCGATTTTTAGGATTAACAGTCGGCTGGATGCGGACAGAAGAAAAGTGGGCGATGAAATGCATCGCGCTTTTCGTATTTGGGGTATCGAATTTTTATGAATAAAGGCGGGGCGAGAACTGAACTCCCGGTCCAAGATACTCTTGACCAGATTGTTGGCTATTTGAATTTCTCGTCTGGAAACGGGGACGCCAAGTTTCTTGCTAATTTGAATTCGATCTTTGGCGTCGCGATTGCAGAACATAATTCGGACACGGCGACTGCTTGCCAGCCCGGCGACGAAGTCAGCGATTCGATCGGTCTTCAGATTGTCGGCAAAGTAAAAGGTTATCTGTTGAACCGACTTGAACAGTTGGAACAGGAGACTGGAACCTACCGCGATACCCGGCAGTCGCGGATGGCAATCGAGTTGACTCTTGAACGACTGTTGCCGATTTACCGAGACTTTCATCAGGACCAATTATTTCATCAATCGGATGAAACGCTTTTCAACTCGTTTTTCGTTGGTCGCGCGTTCGAAACAGTTCTGGGACAAATCCTGACCCTGGGTGATTCCCCCCTGGACGCGACTGGCGAGTCCGATGATGTAACATCACGTGCTAAATTCATTGACGAACAAGTGATTCGTCCGGCCATCGATAGTCTCAATGATTTCATCGGACATCGTCCCGTGGCGGTGCTTGAATCGCAAAAAATTGAACCCTATTCGCATGAATGGGTAAGACCGATTCCGCTTTACGTTCACGAAGCGGGGATCGCTCAAGGGCGTTATCGCGAGATTGTTGAAATCGCCTTGACGACGCTTCGAGAAACCCATAAGGATATTTTGCTTGCCGCTCATTTCGACCCAGATCGAGTCGAAGAGTTGGCGATTGACCCACGCGCGTTCGACTTTGATCATCCGATTAACAAACGACCGAACCATCACTTCGGACAATGGGACGAACACCGAATCAACCAGCATGGATTCTATGATCGGTTTCTGATTCATCAAGTAACGCTGGATGCCTTGCTCGCGAGAGTTGAACGCGATTCGAAATCTGGCGAATTGAACAAGTCAAAACCGATCGACAGAGACGAGTTGATGGCCGAAGCCGGAGCGGTGTTGGCAGGAACGATATTGATGGCGTCCGGGATTAGTGGTTCGGGACCTGCCGCTCATAGTTCCACGGTGACGCTGGGTACATTGCTTCCGATGATCGCCTCTTATCGTGATCAATTTTACGCCCAGCTCATTGATCGGTTACCAAGTGAACATCGCCGACGTCTCCGGGAGGAATCTCGAATCAGGCATCAACCCTTTGGCGCCGCCCGGCAGGACCTTAACGCTCAATTGGCCCAGCGACGTGCGAGTCAGTTGGTGAATTGCCGGCTGGCATCGATTTTTGCGCGGATGGGTTACCCCGAAGAAGCACAAAAACAATCACAAATTGTGCCGGTGGCTGGAGCCCGCATCATTTGCCAAATCGACTGTATGCTCAGCTCGATTACTCAGTCTTTTGGACGCGATCAGTTAGGGAGGGTCAAGGGTACCGACGCATCTCGCAAATTAACGGTCGACGATTGTCTTGAGCAGGCGGCTGAAAAACTTCCGAAGGTATTTTCCCTGCTCCAGCGAGGGATTGAGTGTGGTGCAATCGTAGATCCGTGGAACATCCTTGGATTCGACGCAAACTACAGCTTATTCCCGGCCATCGAAAACTCAGTGCGCGATCATCGGGTCTACGAGCTGGTTGAACTTGTCGAAAGAATACTTGCGGTTTACTCTCGTTTGTGGAGTGAAGCTGCCGCCAATGATCGGCTGGATATCTGCGAAAAAATAAAGATGCAATTTCGCGCCATGACCGATTGGTGGCGAAAGTATGCCGCGCATGAAGTGATGGCGGTTGACGCCGTTGATGCCGAAGATATTTTCGGGGCTGCGGAATTGGTCGCTAAGGCATTGAACCTCTGGCACAAAGGAGGTGCCGCGGCAGGAGACATTGGGTTCTGGTCACAACACGCGGATCTTTTTGATTCACCGAAAGCCTACGCGTTAGTGATCGACGCATTGATGCAGCGTTCAGACTTCAAAACGTCTACCGCCCTGTTGATTCATTGGCTCAGTCAGGCGGATGTGATTTCGTTACAACAGGGCGACAGTTCTTTTCATCAACTCGTCTTTCGCTGGATCACCGAACAACGAGAGTTGCTTAGCACTTCAAGTGAAGTCAAAGAACCGGAAACAATCTGGAAGCGAATTCGAAAGTTCTACGATTTTGTGGAAGCGAATGCCGAGCATTATTGGGAGGTGCCTCAGTTTCAATTAAATCGTGGCGGCGGAATTGATCCTCGCGGCGTTGAAACGCAACAGATATTGGACGAGATCTACGACGAAGAGGAGGATTCCGGCGAAGATGAATTGTTCCGAGCTGCCTACGAAGATGTCGTTTATCATGACACCACCGATGACGGAATGGATGGCTCAATATTCGATGCCAGCTTAAGTTCCGACGACGCGCTCGAAGCGGAAGTGGATCGAGTTCTTGATCGACTGGAGTTTCAAGCTACGATCGCAAACTATTGGCAGGTCGCAGCAACCGTGCCACTTCCTGTCATTGATCAAGCCAATCCGTCCGAAAAAATCTGCGCTCGGTTGAAGCATCGACGGGATATTTTCTCCAATTGGGTTTCACAGGCATTGTCCAACCGCCGAAAACTAATCGAACTTTTGCAGTCGGTTCATCGGTACCCGCTGTCTTGTACCGGGGCCGATACCGATTCATTGATCGAGTACGATCGACACAGGCTGTTTAAGGAATCGCTGCTCGAGCGAGCCATTGAGACTTGTGTTGAAACGGAAAACGCAGTGCGAATGCTGCTCGCGGTGGTCCGGGCGGTGAACCATCTGATTGATGATACCCCGCTGGACAAACCAGCTTCGATAACCGTGAACGAGTCTCAGGGGGATCAGACGCCCTTGGTTACGGTCTTTTCAGCCGTGTTGCTTCGTGATCCGAAACTGGTTGTCGACCATTTCGCGCCGCTGGTCGAATACTTGAACGAGCAGGCTCTCCTGTATGTTCCATTATCAAAGGGAGGCGACCCGGCGGCGATTGTCAATGCGCGCGTGATCCAGACGGCTTTGCTGGATTTGCTTTCAAGCCTCCCTTCGCTTGGCCTGTTGATCGAAACGCACGAGCTGACAGTCACTGCCTTGGCAATGGAACGCAATCATCCGATTCGGCAGGGAGCCGTAACCGAATTTGATGAGCTCTTCAAGGTCGCATACACCTCGATGGTGCATTCGCTGATCGAAGCGACGGACATGATGAAACAAAATCTGCTTGAGGTGGGAGAAGATACGGAGCAGAACGTAATTCTGGAATGCGAAAACGTGCTGTTTGACTGTATCGAGATGTTAACGGAAACGATGCTGATCCTGTGGCTCGATCATAGCCGAACGTTGCGGTTAAGCGTTCTGGAAAAAGCGGTGGACAAGGTTTCATGGGATCGGCTTGTCGAATTTATCGAACGTTACGGCGATGGCCTGTTCACGCAACAGTTTTTGCATCTGGCCAATGTTCGCGCCATCTTGCATCAAGGCGTCAATCTCTGGTTTGACCAGGTACTCGATTCGCCGCGACGACCTGACTTGCGATTGCTGGATGAACTCGATCACAAACTACCGCGCCAAAAGGCGATTCGGTATTTTACTCTCGTTCTGGAAGCTGTGATTGAGAACTACAACGAGTATCGAGATTACAATACAACCACGACGCAATCCGATCAGGGAAGTCTGGTTTATATCCTGCTCGATTTCCTGCGCCTACGCAGCCGCTACGAGCGAGTCTGTTGGAATTTGAAGCCGGTTGTCTGGGCTCACGAAATTTTGGTTCGCGACGCTGAAAACGGCGTCGCCCGCATGTGGCGGAGGTCGTTGACCGAACGCGTCGGCCCCGAAGCCGACAAATACCTCGGGCGGCTTGAGGAGCTTCGAGATAAATACTCCGTGCGGATGGAGTCCATCGGGCGACGGTTGGAAGAGCGGTTTGGACATCCAATGCAAATTGATCGTTTGCGGGCGCTGGTAGGACCGGCGATGCGCGATCCAACCGACAAGGGATCGCGGCGAACGTTTGAATTGTTGCAACATGAGGCACAGGCTTTTTCTCGAACGACGATGGGTGTCGGCGTCGATCTGCCCGGATGGCTGGCCGCACTGGAAAAAGAAGTTCAACAGCAGGAGCTGCCAGAACTTTGGCGCGATCATAGCCACGAACCTGATCTGATCGATCCAATCATCGTTTCGATCTCCGATCTGAAAGAACAGTTGGAACAGCTGCCGCGACGACACAAATGATCGTTCAAATGCGGAATGTGTCGAAGTCGTGTGTATCCCGATGAGAGGATTGACTTAGCTTGGCTTGTGTCACTTGGCTCGCTTGAAAACTGCCACCACAAATTCCCCTGTGCCTTGATTAGTATCAAATACTGCATCACGACGGTGCACGATGAAACAAATCAACTCCAATCTGGCTTCGTTGTGCCAGGAACTCCGAGCGATTGCGAGCGAGGGGGTTAACAGATGCAAAGGGAACCATCTCGGAAAATGTCAAAGACGACTTCAATCAATTTGCCAAAAACGTCACTGAGCTTGATCAAGTTTTCAAGGTTAGTTTTGGCCCACAGAATTCGAACAGGCTAAACACAAGAAACTTGCAGGAAGCTGGCATTCGATGCGAGCAATCCATTGCGACAAAATCGATTGGAAGACTCGTGCAGACTTTACAATCCGAGATGCACTCTATTTCGGCTCAATCAAGGCTTAGCCGGAGAAAACGACGAGATTTATCATGTGGTTACCGACATTTTTTAGGAGCTGCCAAAATGTCGCTCGGCAGAGGCAGGTTCCTGACGACTTACAGTTAAGACCTATGATTGAATTATTCAAGTCATTTGAAACTTAAAGAACCTAATTCGATCTATGGTATAAGCACTCAGGAAGGGACAGCGATTCCACAAATGATACGACGAGTTATTTTAGCCTTGTTGTTTGCCTTTGCTGTATGCAACGTTTTCGTGATCTCAGCTCAGGCCCAGTCCGAAGAGTCAGATTGGCCCGCTGGAGTTGCACCGCGCGAGGAATTGAGCGACGAGCGATCTTATGATTACGATTTTGCTGGCATCTCAGTTCGAACGTTACAAATCTGGCTTGGACGAATCGGCATCGAGATACCGGTTGATTTGGACGGCGAACTCTCGGGCTGGATCTGGGCACAAAGAAGCGACCAGAGCTGGTTCAACTTTTCCGAATATCGAATTGAAGGCGAAATTCGCTCGGCCGAACTCGGGATCGATGAGTGGAGGGTTGCAGACGCAAGCCTCCGATTCGGTTTTGCGGATGGAAATTGGTACGTTGGAAAAATCGCAGGTGAGTTGCGATCTCCAGAAGCTCAATCACTTGTTGGTATTGTCAGCGCTGACGCAAAAATCTTAGCGGCATCGAAATCGGAAATTGAGCTTAAAGCAAAAATTGATAGCGTCCATTTAGGCCCACTGTTCCGGTCGTTTGGCATCGACGTGGCCATTGACAACGCTGGTGGTTCCGTCTCATTCGAGGGAACGGTTCCAATCCGTTCAGTTTCGAATCCAGCAAAATGGCGAGGCAGCGCCAAACTGGAACTGACGGATGTCAATTTGCCTTGGCTTGAGTCGCCGGGGAATTCAATTGCTTCCGTCAAGCTGGAGGACGCAACGTGGAATCTATCCGGAGGCCGAATCGGCGTTGGCCAACAGTTTCTGAGCGTTGCCGGGAAGGGCAAACTGGAAGGAGAATTTCCATTTGAGCTGTCGGCGGCTGGACGAAACATCGACATTAGCCAACTTGTTCTCCAATCGAAGAATTACGACCTCGCGGAACATCTTGCCGGTACGGTCCGACTGGATGCAAAAGTTGCCGGTAATGGATCGACTGGGATTCAACGTGCAACGGCGGCGTGCCTTTCCGAGCAGCTGATTGTCAAGACTCAGCCGATCAAACAGCTTGATCTGCAAGGGACTTACACCCCTGAAGAAATCAGGTTCGACATTGTTTCGGCGGAATTGGCGGGTGGTAGCGTTAAAGGCTCGGCAACGTGGCTAGACGTTACTCGTCTAATTCGCGGAATACCCTCAAGTGCAAATCTGGAAATTCAGCAGCTTCTCCTCGAAGAATTAGGCTGGATTCAAATCCCGGTTTCAATTCGTGGTCGAGCGACTGGTGATATCGAGTTTGAAACAAGAACTCGAGACGATCTTGACGATTGGTCTTCCCGGGGACGGCTCACAATCGACGGGCTGGAGACGGCCGGAACAAAAATGGGTGAAGCCAATTTGGAATGGAATAAAACACAAACTGCAAATCAGCTGAACGGCAAGTTGGCTGTTCGCCAAGGCCAAGGCTCGCTGCGAGCAAATATCAAAATCAATCTGGTCGACGGATCCGGGGCAACCATTCGTGCAACTCAGTTCCGGGACTACCGGGCCGATGGCCAACTGGAAAACTATGATCTGAGGGTTCAAGATGGCCGGACTGGTTTCGATTCAATTCAGATTCGGGCGGTCGGAAGTTTTGACGTTTCGGGTTCGCTGGACAACTGGCTGGAGCAAGGAACGGCAAGCCTTTCAAGTTCGATGGTAATGATGGGAGACCAGGCGTTGCGGCTGGAATTGGCGGATGTTTCGTTTAATAAAGACGAGTTTCGAGTGCAACGCTTTCGATTACTCGATCAAAATGGACGAGTCGCCGGTGCTGCGAGTATTCGGCGCGACGGCATGGGCGAACATCGCTTGCGTTTGAGGGTGGTCGATTTTGAATTAGGACCATTTGTGGATAGGGTCGCGCCGAAACAGCTGGAAACATTGAAAGGCATGTCGACAGTTGAGCTGGAACTTACGAAAGCTGCGGTCGCCGAAGAGTTTTTCGAGGGCTGGAAGGGAAGTTTGCAGGGTCGTTTAGTTGACCTGAATTTCCAAGGCCAGTCGATCGGAGAACTTGAATTCGTTGGCCGAATCGCCGACCGAATCGTATCGGCAAATGTCAAGGGTCAATTACTGGGTGGAATCAGCGAAGCATCCCTGTCGTTGCCGCTTTCTTTCCTTCAAAAAAAGTCGCAAGCAAATCCTGAACTCTCAACCTTGCAAATTCAGGTCACCAGATTTCAAGCGCGTCGGTTGGCTCGTATGTTCTTCGATCGCCGGTTTTCCGACCGAATCACTGGGGTCAGTTCAATCAAGCTGACGGCGGAAGGAGAATCTTTAGAAAATATCGTCGCTCGCTTGAGACTTGACGTGCCAGCGGTAATGCTCAACCGAAGGATGCTGACGCGCGATCTGACCGTTCAATTGCGATACGCGGACAACAATGTATTCGTCGACAGATTTGCTGGAGAATTCACTCAAGGCAGAATCGAAATCAAAGGCCAGTTAAAATTCGACGAAGCAGAGTTTGCAAAACTGAGAAGCTCGCGAATTAACTTTCTGGCTCAGTCGTTGGACATACACAGTTTGGTTGGCTTGTTCAGCCCGGGCTACGCAAGTCATTACTCCGGAAAAGCCAGTTATCGGGGAACGGCAATCTATCATCAAGGAGTGCAACTCAACGGAAGTCTTTCGGTTAAGAACGGAATGTTGTTTGGAATTCCGATTCAAAATGCGAAGGGCGATTTGACCACTCAATTTGGTATCAACGGCGGATTTCAGAAAATAATATCGCGCGATCTACGCGGAACAGGAGGAGGCGGAAGATTCGGCGCCAAATTGTTGATTCAAAAAGAAAATCAATTCACCCTCAATACAAGTGGCAAACTCACCCGCGGCAAGCTGGACCAAATCAGTCGCGCGTTCGGATTCCAGCAAATTGTTGGCAGTGGAACATTCGACAGCAGCTTCAACCTGCAATCGAGCCAGATCGATTCCTTGAACGCGTTGACAGGTAGTGTACAAGTTGACTTTGAGGACGGAGATGTAAAAAGCATCCCCATCCTTTCCAGTGTTGATCGCTTCGTTCCGTTGGCACAGTTTGCTTCGACCAAAATAGAAAACGGTCGAATGAACGCAAGAATCGGACAAGGCCAATTGCGAATCATCGATTTGACTCTCTTCAGCGACGCATTTTGGCTAGCTGCCGATGGTCGAGTAGCGCTGGGTGGATCGAGTCTGGACATTAATGCTGTGTTGCAAACCGGTGGAGGCGTCCAGCAAGGCGTGGCCCAAAGCTTATTCCAACAATCGCTGCTTGGCGTGGCTCCGCAAGTCGCAGCAATCAACCAACTAAACGAAATGATTCGTAATCGCTCGATTTTTCTCCACGTTGGCGGCACCAAGTCGATTCCAGTTGTGCAAGCAAAATCAAGTCAAACCGCGGCGAAAGCGTTTTTACAAAACTTAAGTCGCAACGCTTTAGCGATACCCAGAACGAACGAATAGACGAATTCTCTAATGATCCGTTCCAATCCGTAGCGGTCGAACTCGCCGAGTGATACCAGCTGTAAAAAGCGATGTTAAAGTTTGCCGATTGCAAAGTCTATTCATGGGTTTGCTAACGGGATCGTCAGGTATGGCGACGTTTGCCGAATATTCCGAATGAAACCAATACTTCTATTGGGGAAAAGAGTCGTTGTTCATCACGGAAGGCGTCCATGTCGATTTCCAAAAAAAGCTCATTTTCGGTGTTCATGACGCTGTGGATTTGTTGTTTGATGGTTTGCAGTTTGAGCGGTTGTAGGAGTCTTGGGCTCAGCGTTTGGCCGGCTCAGTTCCAATTGCTCTCCAAGACAACCGAAATGGCAACAGCTTCCCCAATGCCGTCTGGCCTGCCGCACGAGTTGGCTAAGTCAGAATTAACCAACTACTTTGTCGAACCAGGAGATCGAATTCTTATCGAACCCGTCGATCTGCAATCGCAAATCGGTTCGTTGGGCGATCAAAAAGTCCAGTTGGATGGCACGATTGATCTTGGCAAGTTCGGTCGGGTTCGCGTGACCGGGATGACGGTCGAACAAATTGAGGAAGTAATTGAAAGCCAAATTGCAACGTCCGGCGAGCGAGAATCGATCAATGTCCAACTTGCCGAAACCAATGCAGCCAAAGTCTACGTAATTGGCGAAGTCGGTTCGCCCGCCGCTTATCCGATTGATGGCAACGAACATGTGCTGGACGCCATCTTGAGCGCCGGTGGACTCACGTCCAAGGCATCGCCATGCAATATCATTCTCGTACGTCCGACCGACCCCAATCAGTGTCGCGTGGTCCTACCGGTTTGCTACCGGCAAATCACCCAGCTTGGCGACGTAACCACTAATTATCAAATTCAACCGGGCGACCGCATTGTCGTTGGCTCGCGATCGTTTTGCGAAGAGTTGGCATGGTGGAAACAGAAAAAATCGTGTGATCGGTGTTGCCAAAGTTGCTGTGTCGAGTGCCAGCCAGCGAACGTTCAGTATCGCAGTCGCTTTGCGACACGCATTCAATCGTTCCTGTTGCCGGACCAACCTGAGCAAAACGGCGGCGACAAAAACAAACAACAAGGCGACCCGCAACTTGATCCAAATTCTTATTACCGACCAACCGATTCAAACCGCCTGGACCCTGGCAAGTCCGATGACGAACTCTTCTTGCCGCCGATTGAAAACGACAAAAAACGCAAAAAGTGATTTCAATCATCCTTGAATGGCCGCACCCGGCGCGATTCGCATCGCCATATTTAAACGCTGGCACTCTGCAGACCTTCGAATGCCTGTTAAAATGGCGCGTTTTTCAGAGCCAGCAGGCCCGGTCAGGCGTTGACGACGACCTGCAAATCAGGATCTATTTCAATGCCGACAGGAGCGCCTCGGGAGCGCGGAGCAGAAGAGTCGTTTTTCCTCGGTTTAGAGGGTGTGCGTGGAGTCCAGTTACGCCTACTTTTACCTCGCGGAAGCGAGGCTTTGCACTCTCCGCGATTTATTTTTCATGCTCGCCTCAGGGGGTACGACATTGAGTCCCGGTGATTCGATTCCAGGTTTTCGCCGCGTCCCGCGGACGGGAGTGATCTATGTCATGCACCGCGCGGCCGAATGTGGCTTTCGACGCGGAAGCGATGATTGGGCCAACCTTGGCCAAGGTGCGCCCGAAGTGGGCCCGATCGAGGGAGCACCTCCGCGGATCACTGCGATCTCGATGGATCCCGCACAACATGAATACAGCCCGATCTCGGGGCAATTGGATCTTCGCCAGCGCATCGCCGAGATGTACAACGCGTTATACCGTCAGGACAAGCCCTCGCAATACACCTACGAAAACGTCAGCATCTCGGGTGGCGGTCGGGTGGCATTAACTCGCGTTGCGGCCGCGCTCGGTAACATCAACATGGGGCACTTTCTGCCCGACTACACGGCGTATGAGGAACTGCTGGGCATCTTCAAAGCCTTCGTGCCGATCCCGATCCTGCTGGATGCGGAAGTTGGCTACCAAGTTTCCATCGAGCAGCTCAAAAAAGAAGTGCTCGGTCGTGGTCTCAAAGCGCTGCTGATTAGTAATCCCACGAATCCCACGGGCCAGGTCATTGAAGGAAATCGATTGGCGGAACTGGTTGAGATGACGGGTAAGTATCGATGCTCGTTGATCCTCGATGAGTTTTACTCGCACTACATTTATACTGGCCCTCAGGACGGACCTCCCAAAATGGTCTCGGCCGCGGCACACGTTCGCGACGTGGAAAAAGACCCAGTGGTGATCATCGACGGGCTGACCAAGAATTGGCGATACCCGGGCTGGCGGATCAGCTGGACTCTCGGTCCCAAGCAAACCATCAACGCAATCACCAGCGCTGGCTCATTCCTGGACGGTGGCGCCAACCATCCGTTTCAATCGTACATTTTGGACTTGCTCGATCCGGAATTGGTCGTGAAAAAAACCGCGGCGATGCAGAGGCTGTTTCGTAAGAAGCGAGACTATGTACTGGAGCGATTGCAACAGCTTGGCGTGAAAGTCGAGGCCGAACCCGAGGGCACGTTCTACGTTTGGGCAAATCTCACAGACCTGCCGGAGCCACTGGATGACGGCCTGTCGTTTTTTGAAGCGGGTCTCGGCGAAAACGTGATCACGGTGCCGGGTGTGTTTTTTGATGTGAACCCCGAAAAACGACGCTACGGTCAATACCACAACTACTGTCGCATTAGCTTTGGGCCGGAGATGGAAACGCTCAAGCGCGGTCTGGACAGTCTCGAACGCGTGATCGCCAAACATCGCTAGTCCTTGTCGCACGGGTTCTCAGGCCTGGAAGGTCGACACACTCAATCCCAAACATATTTCGGATCATATTCGACTTCATGTTTATCTAGCAGAAGAGTGTATTCTTTTTGAAAATCTTCCTTTGCATGATGTTCCAACTGCTTCGTCAATACAAACAGCCAAGTTATCCACAACCTCGCCGGGCATGGTTTGGTTTCGGAGAGATCCACTAATCCTTATCAGCCCGTAGCACTGAGACGAAGGCTTTTTGGGGGATGTTGACTTGCCCGAACTGCTTCATTTTGGCCTTGCCCTTCTTTTGTTTTTCGAGCAACTTTTTCTTGCGAGTCACATCGCCGCCGTAAAGCTTTTCGGTTACATCCTTGCGGAACGGCGCGATTGTTGAGCGGGCGATGACGTTGCCGCCAATCACGCCCTGGATCGGGATCTTGAACTGGTGGCGGGGGATCTCTTTGGCAAGTCGTTCGCAATAGTGAAGCGCCCGAGTTCGTGCTTTGTCGCGATGAACCAGATAAGCCAGCGTATCGACCGGCTCCTTGTTGACCAAAATATCGACTTTCACCACATCAGTTTTTCGATACTCGATCGGATCATAGTCAAACGAGCCGTATCCGCGCGTGATCATCTTGAGCTTGCCATAGAAATCGAAGAGAACCTCGCCGAGCGGCATTTCGCTGATCACTTCAATTCGACCAGCGGAGAGATAATTCATCGTTTGACTCTCCGAGCGATGTTCCCGACATAGCTCCATAACAGGACCGACATACGCCTCGGGAGTCAGAATGGATGCTTTAATAAAGGGCTCGGTTACCGTTTCGATCATCGTTGGATCGGGCCAATAGCTCGGGTTATCTACCTCGATCTTCTGCCCGTCTTTCAAAGTCAGTTTGTACTTCACCGACGGAGCCGAAATGACCAGGCCGAGGTCAAACTCCCGCTCTAATCGCTCTTGAATTACGTCCAAGTGCAGCAGGCCGAGGAATCCACAGCGAAATCCAAAGCCGAGGGCAGCCGAACTGTCTTTTTCGTAGGTCAGCGCCGCGTCGTTGATCGCGAGTTTGTCCAAGGCCTTTGTGAGGTCCACGTACTGGTCCGTGCTCATCGGATAGATGGAGGAAAAGACGACTTGCTTGGCTTCCTGATAACCTGGAATCGGCTCGGCCGCCGGGCGTTCCAATAGCGTGATCGTATCGCCGATCTCAATGTCCTGAACACTCTTCACACCCGCGACAATGTAACCGACTTCACCGGCACTCAACTGATCCTTTGGATTGAGCTTGAACTGATTGTAGCCCAACTCATCCACCTTATAATCGCGGCCGCCGTGCATGAAGTGGATCGTGTCTTTCGTTTTCAGGGTGCCTTCCATCACGCGGCACTGGAGAATCACGCCTCGATATTTATCGAAATGGGCGTCGAAAACCAGGGCTTTAAGCGGCGCGTTCGGATCGCCCTTGGGTGGCGGCAGTTTTTCAACGACTCCGGCTAGCACGTCTTCGATGCCGATCCCAGTCTTTGCGGAAACAGGGATCGCCGCAAACGGGTCCAGCCCCAAATCTTCATCAATCTCCTCGCGCACTTTATCAACGTCCGCGGCCGGGAGATCGATCTTGTTGATGACGGGCAGAAGTTCCAGATCATATTCCATCGCGAGGTAAAGGTTGGCAACCGTTTGAGCTTCGACTCCTTGAGAAGCATCGACAACGATCAGCGCCCCTTCGCACGCCATCAGCGAACGCCGGACTTCGTGCGAAAAATCAACGTGGCCAGGTGTATCGATCAGGTTTAGCAGATAGT
>JAHEJI010000098.1 GCA_024638965.1 Planctomycetaceae bacterium | reverse complement strand
TCGTTTTAACTGCTTCTGGACAATTGCAGCAGCTTCGGGATCTTCGAGGGGCAAGATGTGATCCGCCATCTCGAACAAAAAAACTTCACTGCCAAACCGCGCAAACGACTGGGCCATCTCAGACCCAATCGGTCCGGCTCCGACGATTCCGAATCGTTTTGGCAACTCGGTTAATGAAAACAGATTCTCGTTGGTCAGATAGTCGACCGTTTCCAGACCCGGGATGGGTGGCGCCGAAGCACGAGCACCTGTCGCGATGACGGCTTTCTTGAATTTCAGCGTTGAGGTCGTTCCATCGGAGCGGACGACCTGGATCGTGTTTTCGTCTACGAACTTGCCTTGCCCGAAGAAAGTGTCGATGCCTATTTCGGTAAAACGTTGAGCCGAATCGGTGGGGCTGATATCGGCCCGCAGCTTGCGCATCCGTTCCATCGCCTTTGCAAAGTTCACTTCGCTGCCAGCGGGAACAATGACGCCGAAGGGGCGAGCGTCGCGAACAGTTGCTGCGACGCGTGCCGCGCTGATGACGCCTTTGGAAGGAACGCAGCCGACGTTTAGACAATCACCACCCATCAGTGCCCGTTCGATTAATGCAACCTTGGCTCCCAAACCTGCGGCACCGGCGGCGGTAACCAATCCGGCTGTTCCGGCCCCGATCACGACCAGCTGATATTCGCCACTGGGCGTCGGATTGGTCCACGCGGGTGGATGCACGTTGGATTGAAGCTTTTGGTTGTGTTCGTCGAGAGGTTGAAGCGGGACAGGCACAGACATAAGGTTCTCCGATTGGGTTTCGCTTGCGGTGGCGAGTGACTTTTTTTGAAACGATCATTTGACGCGCCTATTGCTGAGATGCAAGTGGCTAGGCGTTCGGCTTGGAAAGAACATTCTCTTTGGCTTCGCGATAGTCCTGGCGATCTTGAGTAGGACGAATCCAGTTCATGATCTTTTTTACCGTGATCGGAAAGATGCCCAGCAGGATGAAGGCCGCCAGCATTTGAAGGCTGATAATTCCTTTGGCACCCTGCTCGGCGAGTGTTTGCAAACTTGGCACCGATGCTCCTGCCCATACGTAAGCCGCCGTACCAGCCAACATCCCTAACTGGCTGACCCACCAGAAGGTCCACGTCTTCATCCTGGTCAGGCCCATTACCGGATTAATGATGAAGAAAGGCACGGCTGGGATCAGGCGTAATGAGAACAGGTAAAACGCGCCTTCTTTTTCGAGGTTTTCATTTATGACTTTAAGTCGTTCGCCAAACTTGTTTTGAATCGCGTCGCGAAAAAGATACCGACTGAGCAAAAAGTTCAAAGTCGCGCCAGTGGTCGAAGCGAAACTGACCAACACGACGGCCTGCCAGAATCCGAAATACCAACCGAATACCAGCGTCAAAACTGCTGCGCCGGGCAGTGATAATCCAGTTACAGCAACATAAATTACAAACGCCAATCCAAGAACGAGCAGAGGATTTGAGACTTGATGCTCGCGCAGCTGCGTCTCTTGTGCCGCCAGGGATTCAAGCGAAAGAGCGTCACCAAACTGCGTAAAGCCAATGATGACTAAAATTGCAATAACGATGATGACGATCAGCCTGGCGATGGTTTTCGAAGACATGATTCGTCCGATGTTTGTGCAACGATAAGGGCGTTCGTAACGCAACGGTTGAAGCAAGGACGAGCGGCGGCATGATTCCTTACGGGGACAGCTGAAAATAGAGCGCATTTGGGTTGAGTTTTTTGGGGTCTTTTCGTCGGTTTTGCCCAGCAATCAGAGCGCCACGACCGCTATACGTCCGTGCGACACCGACAAATCAATTTAGTGCGTTTATTAGCGTTTTGAAATGGCAACGGGCTAGCGGCGGATGCGCCAATCCACTTACTTTAGAAAAGGACTCGACGCGAAAGACTTGTAGGCCCGAAAGGTCGGCCCCATGCCAGCCCATGCCAGCACTGAAAAATGTTTTGTAGGCCCCAAGGGTCGGCTCCATGCCAGCCCAGGGCAAAGATCGAATAACAACATCAAGCCCCGAACGGGGCGGCCCTAAACAGCGCCTGGGAACGACCCGTTGGGCCTTGAAGTTGTGATGGTGATTCGGTTTCGCAGGTCGTTGACCGGGGCTGACATAGGATCGCTCCGTTGGAGCTGAACGGAAGAAAAGTTCTAAGCCCGCCGCAATTTACAGACTATCAAGCAACGACAGGCTTTTGGCTCACAACCGCATCGACTTCAATCTCTACCAAATGATCTGGATCGATCAATCGACTTACTTCGACCATTGTCGACACGGGGCGGATATCTTTAAAGAACTCTCCGTGAGCTTTGCCGATTTCTTCCCAGCGCAAAATGTCGGTGACAAACATTCGCGTTCGCACCACGTCTTTCATGCTGGCACCTGCCTGGCCGAGTGCAGATTCAATCTTCTTCAATATAAATCGTGTCTGCTTGTAGGCGTCGTTAACTCCAACGACGACGCCGGATTCATCGGTGGCCGTTGTGCCGGATACGAAAACCTGGTTGCCAATTTGCACAGCACGCGAGTATCCAACGGTTGATTCCCACATGCTCTCGCTGGAAATGTTTTTTCGATCCATGGTCTATCGACTCCAATTTCGTTACGATTCCTGTCTCTCGCAAAATTAATAGTGTAGTTGCAATTGTTCCAATTGCGGAGCAACACCGTGTGCTGTTCAAAGACAATTAAGACAATGGTTGTTCCAATTCCGCAGAGCGAAATGCTACGTTAATAATCCTGTGCAACAACCGACTGAAATATTACAAACCGTTTTTGCTCACAGCGAGTTTCGTGGTCGCCAGGGCGAAATTATTGAACGAATTCTGGCTGGTAACCATGCGCTGGTGATCATGCCGACGGGAATGGGTAAGAGCCTTTGTTACCAGGTTCCGGCGATCCTGTTAGCCCGTGAACGCGACCGCGAATCCACCAACCGACCGCTTACGCTCGTTATTTCGCCTCTGATTGCTTTGATGAAGGATCAAGTTGACGCGCTAATCCGAAAAGGCGTCGATGCAGCATTTGTCAATTCGTCACTTCAGCGTCACGAACGCGAGCAACGCTATGCGTCGCTCAAAGCGGGCGAGTTCGACTTGCTCTACGTTACTCCTGAACGATTCCGAAAAGCGGATTTTGTTGAAGTCATCTCGAGCCGCAAGATCGTTTTGCTGGCGGTCGATGAAGCCCATTGCATCAGCGAATGGGGACACGATTTCAGACCCGACTACACCCGCGTTGGTGAGATTCGTGAAACGCTAGGCAACCCCACTACGATTGCCTTGACTGCGACTGCGACGCCTCATGTGCAGCAAGACATTATCAAACAGCTTTGCCTGGTTCCGGATCAAGTTCAGCTGTTTCATCAGGGTATTGAACGTCCCAACCTCAGCCTCGAGGTCGTTCAAGTCTGGGACGATGACGCAAAACTCAAATTGATTCTCGAGCAGCGGAAGAGTCTGCCGGGCAGCGGAATTGTCTATTTCACGCTGATCAAAACATTGATGCAATTCAGTGAAAGTCTCTGGGAAAGAGACGTTCCACATTTGATTTACCACGGCGATTTGCCTCGTCAACGGCGGCGACAGCTGCAGGACAGCTTCATGAATGAGCCCGGTCATCTGGTGTTGGCAACGAACGCATTTGGAATGGGTATCGACAAAGAAGACATTCGTTATGTTTTGCACGCCGATCTGCCAGGTTCGCTTGAGTCGTATTACCAGGAGATCGGCAGGGCGGGGCGAGACGGTTTGCCGTCAAAGTGTTTGCTGATGTACGACGAACGAGACCTTGCGACTCAAATGGAGTTCATGCACTGGAGTAACCCGGATGCGCAATTTTATGAGCGAGTTTATGACTTTCTCAAAAATGAATCGGAACAAATCAATGCGTTTGGCATCGACTGGCTGCGAGAGAGACTTCACTATAAGCAAAAACACGATCGCCGGCTCGAAACAACACTGGCGATGTTGGATCGCTGGGGTGTAATCGAAGGGACTCTTGCTCCCCTCTATGTGCAGGTGATCAGCCAACTTCCCGAGCGGCTCCGGGATCCCGAGCGCCTGAGCGAAAAACTTAGGCGAGATCAACAAAAACTCTTTACCATGATGCAATACGCCAAGCATGAGGGCAACCGAAAAGCTTTCATCCATGATTACTTCGGGATTTCTTCCTAGTACACAACCGCCTTCGATAGGTAATAATTGTCTAATAAGTCCAGGATTGATAAGGCGCATCGTTTAACCGGGTGGGCAACGCTTCGTACGTTTGAACCGACAAAACGCGGCCCGAAGGGCACCAGTTAAACGCAATACCGTTCAATTTGTAGAAAACAACGAACCAAGTCATTCTGAAGGAGCTTGTCCGCCGCGGCGAAAGAATCTCTCGTAATGTTTGTGGAGATCCTTCACCTCGTTCCTCGGTTCAGGATGACACAAACGCAGCTTGGAACGGCATTGTGGTTAATCGAAGAGCCTTGAGAAACACACCTTCATCAAGTTCGTCTCAACAACCGCAATACCACGCTATCGCGTCTCGAGAAAAGAATGCGTTGAAATTAAATGAACGGCCAGATCGTTAACATAATGATTGCCTTGCTTACGCTATTTGTGGCAGCCATCTTGGCGAGCCATTCGAGTGTGTACGCTCAAGCGCAAATTCCGATTCGACCACCTGAAAAGAATAAGTGGATTGTCGACTTGACGGGCCAGGTTCCTGCAGACGCCGTGACCGAAATCAACTTGATGTGCACGGAAATCTTTGAAGCGAATAATCGTGAGCTGGTCGTCGTTGTTATTAATTCGACCGATGGACGAGATCATCGCAAATATGCAACGCAACTGTTCAACCAATGGGGAATCGGCAGCGCGTTTAAGGACAATGGCATTTTACTTCTGGCGGCACTTGGTGATCGACGAGCGGAAATTATTGTGGGAGACGGAGTCGACTACGACCCGCAGGTACGTTCCGCCGAAAAGATCATGGATACGATCATCGTGCCGGGATTTAAACAAGGCGACATTGGCGGCGCGCTTTATGAAGGCGCGCGAGCTTGTGCGACCCGAATTCTATCGATTGCGAGCCTCCAAGCACCGCGCGATTTAAGACGCGCCGACGAAATCCGCTGGAGGCAACGCGCCAAGCCCAGATGGAGTTTGCGCCGTGAATTGGCCAGAATAGGCCCATGGCCCTGGATCATTGGATCCGGCTTGCTGGGTATTGTCGGGATCTTTTGGTTTCGACACTTCAATCGTTACCGAGCCCGTGGTTGTTTAGAGTGTGGTGGTGAGACGGTATTGTTGTCCGAAGAACAAGACGACCAGTTTCTCGATCGGGGTGAAAGCGTCGAAGAACAGCTTGGCAGCGTGGACTACGACGTGTGGGCCTGTTTGAATTGCGAAGAGGTCGTGAAAATCCGTTATGGCAGGTGGTTCACGCGTTACTCGAAATGCCCCAGATGCAATTACAATACGCGCTGTAAAATCACGCGAACGGTTGTGCAGGCAACGACTCGTCATGGGGGACGGGTGCGTGTCGACGAGGATTGTCGGAACTGCGACTACCGCAAAAGATACTCGTATAGCACACCTCGAATTCCGGTTAGCAGCGGTAGCAGCGGAGGTCGCCGCAGCCGAGGTTTCGGATTTGGGCGTTCAAGTAGTTCAGGTCGCAGTTTTGGCGGTCGCAGCTTCGGGGGTGGCGGTCGGTTTGGTGGAGGTCGTTCATCCGGCCGCGGTGCAAGTGGTGGCTGGTAAAGCAACGTTTTATGCAACTGAACAAAGAAACTGTCGCTGCCGCGATGCGGCTTTTGGGTTACGACGATTGGCAACCGAACTTTGACGTGCCCAATCTCAACCGACCGCGCGAGCGTCCCGAGGAGTTGCCAGGGGCAGGTAGATTCGCGGCGGTTCTGTTACTTGTATACTCGAATTCACACGGACAACCTTCACTGATTTTGACGCGCCGTCGTCAGGACATGTCGAAGCATCCGGGCCAGATTGCGTTACCGGGCGGACGTCAGGACGATGGCGAATCGCTTAAGCAGACTGCACTACGCGAAACGTGTGAAGAGATTGGAGTCGAACAAATGCGGATCCAGGTTCTAGGCGAGTTAAGTCCAGTCTACATTCCGCCTTCCGATTATACGGTCACGCCATTTGTTGGCTGGTACGATGGTTCGCCAGACTTTGTCGCTGCGGAATATGAAGTCGCGGAAATTCTCGAGGTGCAGATTGACAGATTGCTTGATCCCGCCACCTTCATTCACGGAGAAGTCTCAACCTGGAACCAAGCGGATCCGTCCAATCCGCGAAAAATTATCGCTCCGTATTATGCCATCGGACCACATCAAGTCTGGGGAGCAACGGCGATCATGTTAGATGAGTTTATCGACCGCTTGCGGCGTGTGGCGTGATCAAAGCCGTATTTTGTTGCGGGGTGGTTGTTCAGTTGTGACTGCGAAGCCATGGATTTATTCCCTCTCCCGGCGACACGTGAGGGTCTGAGAGAGGGTTGTGAGGACCCGCCAGATTCTAAAGCAAATTCAAAGTAGATTTGCACTTGTGTCACCCTGAACCGAGGCACTCGGTGCGGGATCTACGCGAAGGAATTAGAGATACTACGATCAGGGCCTCAATTTGGGTCCTGTTCAGGCCGACTCCAGATACACACATCGCCATCTTCTCCATATTCAACAAAAATCACATTGGGATTGCAGCAGACGGGGCAATCTTCGACATACTCTTGCCGCTGACCTTCTGAATAATCCAACGGTACAACAACTTCTTCGCCGCACGAGTTGCAAACGTAGCTCGCCTCCTCGCAAAGATCTGCCGAGCCTTCCGGTTGAAGTTCATCGTCGTCAAATTCGTATTCCATCGCTCGATATTTGTCGATTATTGAGCCGACCCCTCTGGTTCCCAGTGTGTCGAAATCATCATAGCGTCTGGAATCGGTGGTAGGCAATCTGCATTGTTAGCGGATGCGCGTAACATTTACGGGCGTTTTCTTGCAATTAACATTTGTTTAATGCGATATCGATTTAGTTGGCGAATTGTGCTTCAAACGTATAGAATTAGAACGATCGTCCCACATCATTCGCCTGAGACGGGTTAGCCACTCCCATGATGTCGGAGGTCTTTTGACGTGCGATTAGAAGATAACAGATATTGGGGCAAAAACGGGAAAGAGAGAAACAGATGAAGAGCACAACAACACTACTGGCGGTTTTTGCAATGCTTCTTTTTTCAGCATCTTTGCTGGCTCAGCCTCCGCAGCGCGGTGACGGTGAACCTGGTGCAAGAGGTCAAGATGGCGAGCCTGGCCAACCGGGTGGATTCGGTCGTGGAGGTCAGGGTGGCCGAGGCGGCGGCGTAGGCGGGGGTCGAGGTGGCCAAGGCGGAGCTGGCGGGCAGGGCGGGTTTAGCATGATGAGCATGTTGCCACTCCTGGCGGCTCTGGATGCCGATAATAACGGTGAGATTTCAACGGAAGAAATGGAAAACGCAACCGCTGTACTTAAAAGTCTGGATAAGAACAAAGACGGCAAATTGACCGAGGACGAAGTTCGACCCGATTTTGGTGCCATGCGGGGAGGTCGCGGAGGTCGCGGAGGTCAAGGCGGCCGAGGAGGTCAAGGTGGCCGAGGTGGTAGAGGCGGAGGAGCAGGCGGCGATGGTGGTCGAGGTCAAGATGGTCAAGCCGGCGAAATGGCCTCGCGGATCATGGAATACGATAAAGACAAAAATGGATTGGTCAGCAAGGAAGAACTACCTGAAAGAATGCTCTGGATCATTCGACTCGACGCCAACAAAGATGGCTCGCTCTCCGAAGGCGAGCTGAAAGAAATGGGCAGCCTCGGACAAGGCGGCCGTGGCGGCGATGGAGGCGCTGGCGGTGGCGGCCGTGGCGGAACTGGTGGACGAGGCGGAGCTGGTGGTCGCGGGGCTGGCGGCCGCGGCGGTGATGGTGGCCGAGGAGGCGGTGAAGTTGGCCGAGGCAGTGATGGTGGATGAGCAAGCGGTTAATTGTTTAAACGTAACGCCTTCGATTTGTTTTTAGTTCACACCAGCCAAATCGCAGCTGGGATCAAATTTGTTGAATGCGCGAGTCAATAGTGCGATTGCGATTGACGCAGCGATCACCATCGACGTCCATAAGCCCAGAAATATGAATCCTGTAGTTCCAGTTTGGATCGCCTCTGGAACCCAGTAGTTCGCCAAACATCTGGAGACGAAAACCCAAGCAATCGTGATACAAAGCGCAACAACGAATATGATGCCCTTGGCAGTGAACGCCAGGATTGAACGCAAAAAGACTTGAATACCTTCTTCTTGAAGCCGATATGGAAACCAAAGAAAAAACAAGTTTTCGAAGCTGAAAATGAAGACGTTTAACGGAAACAAAACGGCCAACGAAACCAGCATTAGAATAGGTTGATACGGGTTGATTACGTGGGTTGCCAGCATGACGACTGCCTGAAACAGTGACGTCAATAGGACTGGCACGGCGAGTTGACCCGTGACAGTCTTGAACGGAGGAAACGGCAGTGCCTTGAGAACCGCCATGCGATTGACATCGCGTCGAAAATCAAACTTGAACGCCGCTGGCAACAACAGAAATGAATAAAAAGCCAGTCCGGCGACTATGTTCATTACCCTGCCCAGCTCTGCAACATCAGCAAAAGCAGGCAGACAACCGAGCACAAATGGCACGCTCAATGCGGCGATCAAAGAGGCTTGGTATTTGCGAGCACCCAGAAACTGCCGCCAAGCCAATGGACCAATTCCACCCAACCGGGCTGGCAGACTAAGTTTTTGAATCGTTGCGTTGATCTTGATTCGATTTTTTTGTTTGCACCTGATTTGTTCGAACTGAGAAACTTCTCGATCGTGGCGTCGTTTCAAACTTCGTCGATCCAGTGCAATCAGCCCCAGAAAGAAGGACCAAGACAGTCCAAATGCAAAAACAACTTTCAGAAGGATTTTCGTCGAGAGCCGATTGGCCAGAACAATGTCTGAGAACATTTGAAAAGGCGTCGTCAACAAATCGCCTGCCCATGTGTTCGCTTGTGCAACGAATCCAAGACTAATCTTGATTAGGAAACCCAGCGAAGCGACCGTTGCCAAGCTCAAACCAGCTTCCGAATTTTGAATGGCCCAATGCACTGCAAATCCAATAGATAAAAAAGCCATCGTGCCAATTGCGCATCGCATGGTGATGCGTTCGCTCCGACTCAGTCCGTACACCAAAACTTCGAACGACATGCGAATTAAGTCAATGAAGATAAGTCCACCGAACATTCCGATCAGGCCCATCGGCAGAATCGACAAATCGGGAATCATCACCAGTGCGAAAATTGTCGACTTGAACATTGCAGAAATGACAATTGTCCGGAAACGATATTTGATCAGATCGGATCGTTGAAGTGGTGCGCCGATCAGCCACTCTCGCTCAGACTCAGTCCATTCAAAGGGTTCAACGGGAGATTGAAAAGTAATTTTGAGAATGTTCCAGATCGCATAACCGGTCAACGAGAGCGGAATCCACAAGGCAAGTCGTTCTGGATCCGCACTTTCACGCAACAGGATGCCCGTAGCGGCCTGTCCAATCCAAACGACGGCCAAGACCAGCGCCAGAATTGACGCGACCATTCTTCTGGGTGAACGAAATCGTTCCAACGAGCGTTGAAATTTGGCTTTCATTCGCACAACGGCGAGTTGAGCCGTTGCGCGTTCTGGTGAAAGTGTCTGGCTTTCGAGAACCGTAGTCCTGAGTAATTGCGTCACTTGACCCTTAACTTCCTACGGGTGTTGAGAATGTCGGCGTTGGATTAATCGAAGTGGGTAATCGGGGCGACGGGCTGTCGAGCGACTGATTGTCGATTGCTTGAAAGAAGATCTCTTCTAAAGTTGAATCATCGGGTCGATCCGCAAATTTTGTTTTTAGTTGGCCGATTGTACCGACGAACTTTTTCTTTCCTTTTTCCATGATCAATACGTCAGTGCAGATGTCCTCGACCATCGCCAGGAGATGCGAGCTGATAACGATGGCTGCTCCTCGTTGGGCTTGTTCCAGGATCGAGGTTTTCAGCATTCGAATGCCGCGCGGGTCGAGACCGGTCATTGGTTCGTCCAACAACAAGGCCTCGGGTTCGTACAGATAAGCGCAACAGATTGCCAACTTTTGCCGCATTCCGCGTGAGAGCTCGGAAGCACGGGCGTTGACTTTTTCTTTGAGATCGAACCTCTCCATTAACGCAGCCGTTCTTTCCTTCCAGTCACCGACTCCATAGGCGCTGGCGGTGAACGCGAAGTGTTGATGAACCGTCAAGTCATTAAACAACTGCGGATCGTCAGGCACATACGCCGTTTGACGCTTGACCGCGATGGGATCGATATTGACGTTATTACCTCGGACACATAGCTGACCGCCACTACTAGGAATAATTCCAGAAATCGCCCGCAACGTCGTGGTCTTACCAGCTCCATTCGGCCCGATCAAGCCAAGAATCTGGCCAGCGTCCACGCTGAACGAAAGTTCTTCTACCGCGATTTGTGTTTCGTAGGCCTTTCGGAAGCCAACGACGTCAATGACATTTTGTTTCTGCTGATACAATGTTTCACACCTTAAGAACGTTTATGAAAACATAGCTTGCCTAGACGGTGATCGAAGCCGTTTTGAGTCGCTACATTCAGTGCAACCGTTCAAACAGGAGGTCGCAAGAGGAATCGAAAAGGTGGTCACGACCGTAGTTACATCAAGAATTCTTCAATGACAATGGAAAGATAGCCATCAAAGGACGAGAGCCACAAAAAGCGAGACAGATCTATTTCGCATTTTTGTTGCAAATTAATCATGGCCCTTTAATGGCGTCTACTTGAATTGGCTCAAGAAGGCTTCAACGCTTTTCCAATACTCTGGACTATCATCGAACTTGGCCCATAATGCTCGCGAACCGTGGTTACCTTTTGTTTCAGGAACAAACTTGACTTTAGTGTCAGCTGGAAGCGCATTGAAGATCGCTTTGCAAAGAAACAAATCAAAAACAATTTTGTTAATCTGACTGAATTCATTTTGTTATTCTTGAAAAGGTGCGAGAATTCGTTTCAATTCTGGGCTGTCATCTTTACCGAAAAACAAATCGCGATTTCCGTATAATGCTGACTGGTAAAAAGTTCGTTTCGATTCTTACGAAATTGATGGCCGGATGCGTTTGGGTTTTGGTTGCGCTCTTTTGGCTGTGGGCGATCGGTGCGATTTACCACTTGGTTTATCTGCCTTTTTTCTTGCGAGTTGTACTTGCATTTGGCTTTGCCAGCGGGGCTGTCGCAAGTTTCTGGCGTTCAGCGAATAAAAGAAAAGCGCAAATACTGATCGCGGTTGCTATCGTTTTCGTTTACTTGGCAACATTGGTGATTCGGCCTTCAAACGATCGCAATTGGCATTCCGATCAAACGAAAGTTGCCGACGTACTAATCGTCAATGGTCAGGTGACGATCAAGAATTTTCGGCATTGTCACTACCGCTCCGAATCTGATTTTGACGTGCGATTTGAGACCAAACAGTTTCAATTCAATCAAATCGAATCTGTCTGGTTAATCGTGCAGCGGTTTACGACGGGAGATGGCCCCGCTCATGTGTTTCTCAGCTTTGGGCTGAAGGAAGGAAGCGACCCACTGTTCTTCAGCATTTCGGTGGAAATTTGGCGGGAACAAGATGAAACCTACGACCCGATTAGAGGTTTGTACCGCAGCTATGAAATAACTCATGTCATTGGTGATGAGCGAGATCTGATTGGTGTACGCACCGTTCATCGACCGGGCGATCGAGTTTTTTTATACCGAATCAACGCAAACCCGGAACAGGCCCAACAGTTATTTTTGAAGCTAGCGAAGCGGATTCAGGAGTTGCGAGCAAAACCCCAGTTTTATCACACCTTTCTTAACAACTGTGCAAACGGGATTACTCGACAGACCTACGAGTTAACTCCGAAACCGATCAACTGGCTGGATCCTCGAATCGTTTTTCCTGGTTACTCGGGCCAGTTTGCCTTTGAACACGGGTTGATAAGCAAACCGGCGGGCGGCCATTCGTTTGAAGAACTTCAGCAAGCCTCTCGGATTGATGAAAAAGCGCGAATCGTCGGCATCACGCCTACGTTTTCACGCGACATTCGTGAAGGCCAACAAGGCAAGTAACGAGTCTCAAATTTGAGTGTTGAAAATGACCTGCCCGCTTTAAATCGTAGAAATCTTTGGTTGGACTGCCGATTGTCTCCGTGATAATATCTCCATTTTGGCGAATCGTGTTCAAGGTTGAAAGAAATGACGAAAACGAAATCCGGTATCAGTCTAGCGGCCATGTTCTTAGTTTGTTTTGGAATCGCAATCGGATACATGATTGCAAACATCCAGCCGGTTTCGCCGGCCAATGCAACGGAAATTCGAACCGTATCGAGCTCTCATAAACTCCCCGCGACCGAAACCGCGCGACAGGACGAAGCCAACAAAATATCACCCGTAAAGGCACTTAAAGATCGCGATATCTATTACCCGGGAACGGAAGATCTTAAACCTGACGAAATGCGAATCACAGCGCTGGGCACGGGCATGCCGAGTGCCCGCCCCAAGCAGGCAGCAGCTTGCTTTTTGGTTGAGTTAGGAAATGGTGACAAGTTCCTATTTGATATTGGCAGCGGATCCCACGAACGAATTGCTGCCCAAAAAATTCCGTACGACTATTTGGACAAAGTCTTCATTGGCCATTTACATGTCGATCATTTTGGCGATCTTCCAACGTTTTGGCTTGGCGGTACAACGATGAATCGACTGGTTCCGCTTCGGGTTTGGGGACCCAGCGGATCGAAGCCAGAACTCGGAACGAAATACTGCCTGGAGAAGATGCAGGAAATGTACCAATGGGACATTGGAACGCGGTCTGGCGTGATCGATTTCCGAGGCGGTGAACTGCAAGTTAACGAATTCGCATTCGATGGAATCAACAAAATCATCTATGAAGAAAACGACGTCATCGTTCGAAGCATCCCGGCCATTCACGGACTGGACGGGGCTGTCAGTTTCATTCTTGAGTGGAATGGCATGAAGTTTGTCTATGGCAGTGATACGTACCCGAACAAATGGTATATCGAACACGCCGCCGGAGCGGATCTGGCGATCCATGAGTGTTTTCTTCCTCCGACATTAATGGTTACAAAACAAGGATTTTCCCCACTTGAGGCACTAACGGTGGGGACTCAGGGGCACACTTCGCCCGAGCAGTTCGGCAAAGTCATGTCAGCAGTCAAGCCACGCCTTGCCGTCGGTTATCACTTCTACAACGATTTCGATACCGAACCTGACGTTAGAGATCGCGTGCGTAAGACGTACGATGGCCCCTTGTCTTTGGCTATCGATTACATGGTCTGGAACGTAACCAAAGACGACATCAAGGTTCGGATGGCGGCGAAAGACGAGGAGGTCTGGCCGTCGCCCGCCTTGCGAAAAAAGAACGCCCCTGACTTCACGAAGGCGGTTCCGATGTCCGATTTTACGCTTTCCGGACGAGAAGCGTTTCCTGAGGTAGTTCAACCGCTCTACGACGAAATCAACAAAATCTACGGTACAGATTTTGAGCCCGGTATTAAGGAATAGGGACACCGGGACAGGTTACGTTGCCGTTCGATGGATTAGATGAGGTGCGTTCTTCCGTCGCCGTGTTGACTGCGCCGGCCGACTTTTTCATTTTAAAAGATTTTACGAACCTTCTGCGCAACCTGCTGTCTCTTAGGAAAGCTCAACTGCCAGTCAGGAATCCATGACGGTCCTAAGGTAGCGATGTCGGGTGACCGGCTAGTGAATGGCGCGAGAGTCTCTTTGAGAGACGGGCGGGCCAGTCAACCATCGGCGAGTTAAGCCGATAGGGACGACCGAGTGCGAGAGCAGTTCTTGGCGAACCTTCGTTGAGTTTTGAATCTCAAATTTCATAATTGAGATTCGAATATTTTTTGAAAAACATGATCGGCTGCCGATTTGGAGTACATGGTTCAAATCCCGCAGGTTGTGGGTTCGAACCCCACCAGTCTGACCCTCGGGAAGGACTGTAGATCAACGGTAGATTGGCGTACGTCTCTGATCAAAACTTCGCCGGTCATTTTTTTACGAACAAATGAAACAGCTCGACTGACGATTCGGAGTACATGGCAACTGTAAGTTCGAACCTTACCCGGTCCATTTTGAAAATTTGGGCCGGAACTCTGGTCACCCCTTCGTCGAGAAGTTTCAAACGCAATACCGTTCATGGGAAATCGAAGACGGTCAAGTCATCCTGAAGGAGCCTAAACGACTGAAGGATCTCTCGTGTTTTTACGCGAGAGTCTTTGGTCGTTGGAGCTCCCTCAGAATGACTTTGGCTAAATCTTGCTAATTGACGGGATCAACGGCGGGCGAAGGCGCAAACTAACACACATGATCGGCTGCAGATTCGGAGTGAATTCCGAATTCGCTCTTCGCATTAACAAATCGTCGATCTGGCTGCCGGAGTGGACTACATCAACCATAACCTGAAAGTGTCTGCCCCATCTCTTCGCCAGATCATTTTTATGGAGTACTAATGGCTAACAAGAGTTTATTTTCCAGCATCAGCAGTTGGCTCCCGCGTGCAAACGTGGTCAACGAAGCGAGCGGACTCGCTTACAAGCTGTTGCCAAAGCACGCGCTGGCTCAAATTGCAGCGACCGGATGTTTCAACGGTACGTTTTACGCTTCGGGCGCGGCGCAGTTGGACCAGGTTCGTGATTTGATCAACCAAATCGCAGACAACCAATTCCTGGCCAAGCTTGCGATCTACTCGCGCGACAAGGCGCTCATGAAGGACATGCCGGCTGCACTTTTGGTTGCCCTTTCGAACCGGGACACGGAGTTGATGCACAGTGTTTTTGATCGTGTCGTCGACAACGGTCGCGTCTTGCGAACGGCTTTCCAGATGATTCGTTCAGGCCAGTTTGGCCGCACGAGCCTGTCATCCAGTTTGCAGCGCGCTTTTCAGCGATGGTTGAACGAAGCGTCGGTCGCCAAGTTGATTTCGGCATCGATCGGTAATGATCCGAGTTTGCGCGATGTATTGCGAATGGCTCGACCAAAGCCGCAAGACAATGCGCGACGAGCACTTTTCGGCTGGCTTACTGATAAGGATGTTGAAAAGTGGGCTCCGGCGACGTACAGCGATCTCCCGGCAGAAGTCCAGGCCTTGATTTCGTTCCGCAACTCGGAATCGGAAGAAGCTCAGGCTCTGATCGCCGGAGATTTGAACGTTCGCTGGGATTTGCTGGCCGATTCGGCTCGCGGCCCGCTGGTCTGGAAGTCGATCGTACGGCAGATGGGTCCGCAGGCATTGCGAATGAACCTGAACACGTTGTTGCGACAAGGTGTTTTTGTGAACGCAGGTGGATCCACCGACAAGACGATGATCGACTACGTGGCTAAGCGTCTGAGCGACGCCGAGGATGTTGCTCGGTCACGACAATTCCCGTACCAATACTTCGCGGCTTACTTGAATGCCAGCGACGAAATTCCGCACAAGATCAAGATCGCTTTGAACGAGGCGGCTGAAATTGCATGTGGAAACACGCCGCAGCTTTCGGGTCCGGTTGTGATTGGCCTGGATACTTCAGGCTCGATGAGTTGTCCGGTCACGGGTCAACGTGGTCGAGGCTCAACGAGCAAGATGCGATGTGTCGATGTGGCATCGTTGTTTGCGGCTGCAGTTTTGCGACGAAACCCGGATAGCGTTGTGATTCCGTTTGACACGCAAGCGTACAAGGTTCGAGTCGACGCGAGCGACATGATTTTGAGTCTGTCCAAGCGACTGGCCAAGTACGGCGGTGGTGGAACGAACTGCTCGCTTCCGATCGCGGAAGCGAATGGACGATACCGCCGCCGACGATTCGCAGGCGTTATTCTTGTCAGTGACAACGAAAGTTGGATTGGCAAGGGAAGTTACGGATCGACCGGCGTGATGACGGAATGGAATCGATTCGTTGCCAATCAAAAGAAGTTAGCCGGTCGCGAATCGGTTGATCCGAAGTTGATTTGCATCGACATCCAGCCGTATGGAAATACGCAGGCTCCGGAACGGAGCGAGATTTTGAACATCGGCGGCTTCAGTGACGCAGTATTCAACGTCGTCTCCTCGTTCCTGGCAGACGACAATCGATTCATCGACGAGATCGAATCGATAGAGCTTTAACAGATTGTCTTGAAGCGGACAAAAATAACGCCTTCGATCAATGATCGGAGGCGTTTTTTTTTGACGAGTGAGCAAATGGAAGGTTTAAGCCACTTCACTTTTCTGCAGTATTTGAAAGTGATTCACGCGGTGCAAAAACATATTTGCCATCCTGAAAGAACCTAGTTGGACAACGCCATATTCGGTCTCTCGCACGGAAAAACACGATGTTTCACGCAGCTGTGAGCGGCAAGGCACTAGCCGTCGGTTCGATGCGTATTTTTGCGGAGATTCTTCGATCGGCTTTGGCTCCCTCGAATGACTTATTCTTCGCTCCGCTCGCTCAAAGAATGAAAGGTATTGCCGTCTATTTCAGAAAACATCTGAAATCGACCTGTATTCCCACCCACAAAAACGGATGAATCATTTTCAATTCACTCCATTCTAACTAATCTGGAAGTTTGCAAATCACTTCCCAGAGACGGATTTATTATGTTACGCGACGACGGGTTCAGTCTAAAACTGCTATGTTCTTTTCTTGTTCTTCTCGGTTCAGTCGCGTTTGCTGACGACGAAAACAAACGGCCGCTCGACCATTCCGACTACGATCGCTGGAATACGATTTCCTTGCAGCGTATTTCGAACGATGGCAAATGGGTCATGTATTCGATCGAAAGCGGAAAAGCAGAAGGTGATTCGACGTTGGTGATCCGAAAAAACGGAGTGGCGAAAGAGTACACCGTGTTACGTGGACGGCGGGCACAGTTCACATCGGACAGCAAGTTCGCGCTTTACGAAATCGCGCCAGACCCAAAACTGGTCAAGAAACTCAAAAAAGAAAAAGCCAAGCCGGCAGACATGCCGAGCTCGCAAATGGAGTTGCTCGAGCTGGCAACTGGAAACCATTTTTCCGTGCCGCGAGTTAAATCTTTTTCCACGCCCGAAGAGAATGGTGACTGGTTGGCTTATCTGTTAGAGAAACCCTTTGAGAAAGAGACCGTCAAAGAACAAAAATCAGATGCCGTCGAAACCTACGAGGTCACGCCGGAAGGTTTGCGCCGACCTGAGAAACCGCTGAAGCTGAAAAAACGCCCTTCTGAAGAACCTGAACCAAAAACCGAAGAACAGAAAAAACCGGAATCAAAAAAGCAATCTGAAGAAAAAACGAAATCCGAAGCCGAGCCAAAAAAGAAGGATGATGATTCCGAGAAAAAAGAAAAAGAACCCGGTACCGTCCTCGTTGTTCGCGATCTTCGTACGGGCGAAGAACGCCGTTTTCCAGACGTCGCCCAGTTTCGATATTCGAAAAATGGTAAATCGTTAGCTTTCGTCACGTCAGTCGAGCTGAAAAAAGACGACAAGTCCGAAAGCAAGAAAACAGAATCGGGCGCTGCAGAAAAACAAGCGTCAACCGATGGCGTGCACGTGATTGACCTCGACACCCAAAAAATAACACAAGTCATTTCAGGATTGGGTAACTACAAGAACCTGGCATTTGATGAAAACGGAACGAATCTGGCCTTCATCACCGACAGAGACGACTACGATTCAAAAACGCCCAGCTGGTCGCTTCACCATTGGAAACGTGGTTCAAAAACGGCGAAGCTTGTAGCAGCTGAGAAAACTAAAGGGATTCCAGACGATTGGTGGGTTTCTTCCACCTCGAGTTCGTTCTTTTCAGAGGACGGTCGACGCCTGTTTTTCGAAACCGCCCCTGTTCCCGACACGGTCGTGCAAGAGCGCGAAGAAGCCAGTAAAAAAGCCGAAGGAGAAAAAGCTGCGGACGAAGAAGACGAAGAAAAAAAAGCCAAACTCGATGTCTGGCACTGGCAAGACCCACTGCTCCAACCCCAACAATTATTGCAGGCGGAACAGGAACGCCGGCGGAATTACATCGCCGTCTACGACTTGAGGACCAAAAAGATCTTGCAATTGGCCGACAAAGACTTTCCATCGGTTTCAATTGACCGACGTTCCAAATCGGACATCGCCGTTGGCGTAACCAACATGCCATATCGAAAGATGCTTTCATGGGATATTCCAGGATTCCAGGACAGCTATCTGGTGAACTTGAAAACGGGTGAACGCTCGCCTGTTTTGGAAAAAAGCAAAGCCAGTGCTCGGCTTTCACCTGAGAGCAAATACATCTCCTGGTTCGATGCTGAGTCGCGAAAATGGTTTGCCGCTTCAACCGGTGCTGAGCGAACGCCAATTGAAATCAGCAAGGGAATTGAATTTCCACTGCAGAATGAACTTCACGACACGCCTTCACTTCCGCGCGCGTATGGAAGCGCGGGCTGGCTGAATGACGATGAAGCCTTTTTGATCTATGACCGCTTTGATATTTGGCAGGTTGACCCGACAGGCATCGAATCACCGATTTGCGTTACCGGAGGATTGGGCCGGGAGAACTCGATCCGCTTCCGCTACGTTGAGCTTGATCCAGAAGCGCGCTCCATCGACCCGGCGAAGGACATGATGCTCTCCGCATTCAACGAAAAGACCAAAGCGAGTGGTTACTACTTGAAGAAGGCGGAAGTCAAAGCAGACGGGAAAACCAGCGATGAGGGCGATCAAACGGACACCGGGGAAGAATCGAACTTGCAGCCATTAATCATGCTCGACGAAAGTCTCGGTCGCCGACTCTCCAAGGCGAAGGACACGAATGACGTGATGTTCACACGCAGCACTTTTCGCAAGTGCCCGGATCTCTGGGCCAGCACCACAGAGTTCAAAAAGATTCATCGCATCAGCGAGATCAATCCACAGCAGGACGACTATTTGTGGGGAACGGCTGAGCTTGTTCATTGGAAAGCGACCGATGGCCAGGAACTGGATGGTCTGTTGTACAAGCCGGACAATTTTGATCCAGACAAAAAGTATCCGTTGATGGTTTACTTTTACGAACGTAATTCGGACAACCTGCACCGCTATTACGCACCGGCCGCCGGGCGTTCGATTATCAACCACAGCTTTTATGTCAGCCGCGGCTACGTCCTGTTCATTCCGGACATCCCATACAAAACGGGAGAACCGGGCCCAAGCGCCGCCAACGCAGTCCTGCCAGGCACGCAGAGCATTATTGATCTGGGCTTTATCGATGAACAACGGATTGGCATGCAAGGTCACAGCTGGGGAGGGTATCAAACCGCCTATCTCGTCACTCAGACCGACATGTTCGCCTGCGCAGAATCGGGCGCTCCGGTGAGTAACATGACGAGTGCCTACGGCGGCATTCGCTGGGGGTCGGGGATGAGCCGGATGTTCCAGTACGAGCGAACTCAAAGTCGAATTGGCGATACGTTGTGGGCGGCTCGCGACAAGTACATTGCCAACTCCCCGCTGTTCTTCGCCGACAAAATCAACACGCCACTTTTGATTCTCCACAACGACGAAGACGGTGCGGTTCCATGGTATCAAGGCATCGAGTTGTTTGTTGCTTTGCGTCGGCTGGAAAAACCGGCTTGGTTGCTTAACTACAACGGCAATCCCCACTGGGTCATGGGTCAGGAAAACCGCCGCGACTTTGCCGTGAGAATGCAACAGTTTTTCGATTATTATTTGAAAGACGCGCCGGAACCGGAATGGATGGCTTACGGTATTCCGGCAGTCGACAAAGGCGAAAAAATGGGCTTGGAATTGCTGGAGCCGGAAGAGGAATCGAAGGAGACAGAGGAGACAGAAGAAAACGCAACCGATTCAAAATAATGGTCGGCTTGGCT
>JAHEJI010000097.1 GCA_024638965.1 Planctomycetaceae bacterium | reverse complement strand
TCGATAGAAGAAACACAGCAACAGCGTGCGAATGTGCGAGCCATCGACGTCGGCATCGGTCATGATGATGATTTTATCGTAACGACGTTTGCTCAAGTCCTGATCATCGCCAATGCCGACACGAATTGCGCTGATCATGCTTTGCACTTCTTCGTTGGCCAAGACTTTATCTTCCCTGGCCTTGTAAGCGTTGATGATTTTTCCTCGCAGCGGCAAGATCGCCTGAAATTCCTTGAGTCGACCACCCTCGGCGCTTCCTCCGGCCGAGTCACCTTCCACCAGGTACAACTCGCATTTGGCGACGTCACTGCTCAGACAATCTCGGAGTTTACCGGGTAATCCGCTGCCACCGAGAACCGATTTTCTGCGAACTTGATCGCGGGCTTTACGGGCCGCCTCACGGGCTTCGGCAGCTTGGATACTCTTCCTGATAATCATCTTGGAAACGCTTGGATTTTCTTCCATGAACGATTTCAAGAAGTCACCCATGTTGGAGCTGATGATGCCTTCGACTTCGCTATTACCGAGTTTTGTTTTCGTTTGACCTTCAAATTTCGGGTCCGGCACTTTCGTCGAAATAATCGCGGTGATTCCTTCTCGAAAGTCATCTCCTGACATGGTCAGGCTTTTCGGGAATAGATTGTTCTTTTTACCGTAATTGTTCAAAGTACGTGTGAGCGCGGCACGAAAACCGGATACGTGCGTGCCGCCTTCATTCGTATTGATATTATTGACGTAGGAGTGAATATTTTCAGTCAAATCCGTCGTGTATTGTAAGGCGATTTCGAACACAACTCGATCTTGTTCGCCATGAATGTAGATGACGTCGCTGTGAATCGGATCGCTTGATCGATTCAAGTGTTCGACAAATTCAATGATGCCGCGCTCGTAGAAAAACTCGTCCTCTTCCCCATTTCGCTGATCTTTGAAGATAATTCGTACACCACTGTTCAAAAACGCGAGTTCTTGAAGTCGTTTATGCAGAATTGAATAGTCGAATTTGGTCGTTTCGAAGATCTGTGCATCGGGTTTGAAGGTTGTTTTCGTGCCAACTTTGTCCGTCTTTCCGATTTTATTTATCTGCCCCGTCGCTATCCCGCGTTCGTATTCCTGCTCGTGGACGTATCCCTCACGGTAGACTTCTACTTCACACCATTCGGAGAGGAAGTTTACGACGGTAACTCCGACACCATGAAGTCCCGCAGACATCGCGTACGCACCCACTTCGCCTTCGTCACTAAATTTGCCGCCAAATTTCAGCACCGTCATTACACCTTCGAGCGACGACACGTCCCGGTCCATTTCTGCACTGAGTTGCTCGTGTCGACCGACGGGAATACCGCGACCATCATCCTGAATGGTGACCGATCCTTCCGTATTGATTGTCACCTGGACCGTTGTTGCAAAACCGCCCATGACTTCGTCGATCGAATTGTCGACGACTTCATAAACGAGATGGTGCAATCCGCGAACATTGGTGTCACCGATATACATGCTGGGACGTTTGCGGACGTGTTCCAGATCGGAAAGATGTTGAAGCTGGTCGGTGCCGTAATCTTGTGTTTGTGGTTCGGAATCTAATTTTTCGATAGCCATTTATTAGTTAACTTTTCCTACTTTGAACTTTATGTCTTTAAGTTTGTTTTGGGGAAGCTGGTTTTGCATCGACACCAACAATTTTTGTTTGTTAAACGTCAGCTGCTGAAGCGCCCCGGAATTTTGCACGACCACTTCCAAAACACCTCGGCGAATATTGCCGACTTGAGTTTTGTTCTGCCATCGTGGACCTACTACTTTGTCCCAAGTTGAGCGAATTTCGTGCGATGATTGAGTTTGGCCGTAACCCTTCCGGGACAGCAAATAGTTAATCAATTCAGATGCCGGCTTGGCGCGCCGTTGATACCGTTGACGCGTGTTTACTAACTCATGTGCTTGTTGGAAATCAAACTCTGCGATTTCCTGGTTTTTTTGATCATCCATGTCATTACCGGATTTAGCGACGATCCTTTGATAACGGCATGATCACGTATCCGTAGTTGTCGTCCGTCTCGCAGTAAGCTGCCTGATCTCCATTTTCGACGTCGAGGGTGAAAGTCTTGTCGGGTTGCAGGACTTTTAAAAAGTCCGCGACAAAACGGTGATCGAGCGTGATGGTGATTTCATCATTGTCGAAAGGTACTGGCATTTCGATACGCGATTCGCCGACTTCAGCCGTCGTGTTGCTGAGCACGAGGGAGCCATCTTTGAATGTAAAATCAATTCCTCGACTCTCTTCGCTGGAGACAATCGCGGCCTGGCGAAGGGCTGAGTACATCGGTCCAACCGGGATTGCGATCTTGTTTGAATCCTGTCGGTTAGGAAGCACATCGCGCCATTTTGGAAATCGGCCTTCGACTAATCGGGTGTAGAAGATTCCGTTTTCCTGTTTCAATAAGAGATCATTCGATCGGGCAGCCAACTGGACCGTCGACTCCGAATCCGGGAGGATTCGTTCCATCAACTGCATCGCTCGCGATGGCACGATTGTGGCAGTGTCGACTGCTTTCGGATTCCCCACCTTCTTGATCTTGCCCTCCATTTTGGCAAGTCGACGACCATCGGTGCCAACGGCAGTTATGTTTTTTTCGTCCATTTCAAGCAGTACGCCGCCTAAAGCGTAACGGCTGCTTTCAGCGTCGGTTGCAAAGAGTGTGCGACGAATCAATTCTCGCAGGACATTCGCTGACAACTCGTAATAGTCTTTCTCGTCAAATTCTGCGACTTCTGGGAACTCGTCAGGATTCTGACCCTGTAATTCAAAACGGCTATTTTGCCCCGTGATCAGGATTTTTTCCGAATCGGCGTCGATCAAAAGCGTTTCATCGCTGGATTCGCGGAGAATCATATTCAATCTGGAAACCGGTATGACAGCACTTCCGGGAGTTTCAACATCGACATCTGGCACGACCAACCGAATCCCAACTTCCATATCTGTCGCAGTCAGAACAGTTTTGTCCTTGGTCACATCGATTTTCACATTTTGCAGGATCGTTTTCGGACTTCTCGCTGGAGCAACCGCTGCGGCGACTTGAAATACCTTTTGAAACGGTTCTCGTTTGATGTTGATCTTCACTTAGATTCCTTTGGGCGATCTAGATCGCTAATCAATATTTATATTTTTTAGATAACAGTATTAGTAATACGATTTGTAAACCGTTCACAATCAGGTGTTCCGACTCCGAAACCCAAGCACTTCAAAAAGTTAGGAATAAATGGCCGTTGTGGAATAGTTGTTTATTGTTGGTGTAACACTACGTTCGCATACGGGTGATAAATTTGTTCTTTATAGGTTGAATAAAATAAAACAGTTCATAAATGTATTGTGTGGTCGTCCATTTAACTAGTTTCGGACAGGTTTTCAGCCCTTGGTAAAGTCAAATTCATCTGGCCTGAAAACTGTTCAAGCAGTTGATTACGCAAACGAACGATCGACTTTTTAATTGCCGTATTGGTATCAGAATCTACGATTGCTTTGGTTTTTCTGTAGGCATGCAAAACGGTCGAATGGTCTCGGTTACCGAACCAGCTGCCGATATTTTTGAAGCTGGATCTTAATAGTTCGCGACAAAGATAGATCGCCACACCTCGAGCCAGAACCACAGACTGCTTGCGAGAATTAGCTTTCAGGTCGGCTGGCTTCAGGTGGAATTCTCTGGCGACAGATTGAATGATGTTACGGCTGTTCTCGTAAATCAATTTTTCGTTCGATTGATCAAATAGCTTTTCAAAAAAGCCAACATCCAAATTGCGAGCTGAACCACTATTTTTCAGCAGGATTTTGAGTTGCGAAAAAAACTGATTCATTTTTGGGACGGTTAATTGCAACTTCTTAACCAGCCAACCGACGGCGTTTTCGTGAATTTCAAATCCATGAATATGCATGAAGTCCCGAATCAACTCACGGCGAGCCTCGGGACCAGGTGCTTGAACCGACAATGCAAGTCCGCTGGCCAATCTCGACGTCAGTTGGACCGAAAGACCAGGAATCAAGTGCGGTGGTTGATGACTTGTGAAAACCACAGGCACCGCTTTCTCAGACACTTTGTCCAGAATATAGACCAATTCGTCCTGAACATGCTGGTGGCTGGCCAACAAATGGATGTTGTCGATCAAGATCGCCGAAGAACCGATAATTCGATTTCTGAAATCGGGCACGGAATCCGTTTCAATGGCGGAATTGAACCGACGCGCAAAATCTGGCGATGTGAAAATAGCCGGTTTCCAAACCGATGATTTGTCGATCTGAATTGAATCCGCGTTGGCATCTGTCAACTTCGAGACTATCGACAGAGCAAGCGATGTCTTGCCTGTGCCGGTGGGACCAAAAAAGACCAATGGCCAATCGGAATCGAGAAACGGCTGATCCGTCGCCAAATATTTCAAAAGTTCGTTTTCGGAGTCGCCGACAAATCGAAACAAACCTTTTACTGTACTCTCGGTCAGCACCTGTTCGTTCTTAAAAACAGGGCTGGAAAGATGGCGCAAGGGTACCGAAAAAACGTTATTGGCGACCGCCGAATTCATGCGGAATTTGATCGAAAATGGATGTTGTAAAAGGGCTTGTGCGAATCCGTGAGTCTAACATTTTTTGCTCAAATATACGACCGCGATCGGGCCTTTTTGCAAGCTATTTTGCTTGTCGTAAGTCGTTGACAATATTGATGATACGGCAAGCGGATTCAGCGATTTCGACATCTGTTGTGGGGACTCCCAAACTAATCCGAATTGACCCCTCAATTACGGTTGCAGGGGCCCCCATTGCAACCAAAACGTGGGAGGGCTCACTGGAACCACTGGCACAAGCGGAACCGGTCGATATCGCCAAGCCCTGAATATCGGCCGCCATCAAAAACTCCTGACGATTCACTCCCGGAAATGACAAATTCAGGGTGTGAGGAACTCGTTCCGCAAATCCGCCGTTGACAACGGTGTCGGGCAATTCGCTGAGAATCGATGCTTGGAGTGTATCTCGCAGATCGGTAAGCCGTTTGATTCGCTGGTCTGCGTTCTCGTGAAACAGCTCCAAGGCTCGATGCAAGCCGGCTACCAAAGCAACATCCTCAGTGCCTGGCCGCAATCCCATCTGCTGAAACCCACCGAAGAAAATGGGTTGAAGTTTTATATCGGGACCAATTATCAGACCGCCGATTCCCCGTGGACCATGAAATTTGTGAGCCGTTATTGCAATCGAGTCGACGCCCAAATCGCGGAAATCGAATTTGGTTTTTGCGATTCCCTGAATTGCGTCACAATGAACAAGAGCCCCTTTTTCGTGGCAAATTGCAACGATTTCCCGGATAGGTTGAATCACACCCGTCTCGTTATTGGCCAACATGACGCAAACGAGCTGGACAGGCGTCGTGTCATTAATCAGTAAACGTTGCAACGCCGCCAAATCGCAAACGCCATTTTGATCGACGGGAATCTTTTCGACTCTGAATCCTCGCTGAACTAGATTTTCAGCGGCGCCAAGCACGCTTGGATGTTCAATGGCAGAAATCAAAACCCGACCCATGGAACCTCCGACCAATCCAGCAATGGCAAGATTGTTGCTTTCCGTCCCACCGCTGGTGAAAACCAGCTTGTCAGTTTGGCGGCCCTTGGTTTCCCCGCCCAACATCTCGATGATTTCCGCGCGAAGTTGTTCCAGCCGTCGCCGCGCCCTTTGACCGGGACGATGAGCACTGGCAGGATTCACGAACTCTTCGGCATAGCAACTTGCCATCGTTTCCGCCACTTCCGGAGCGATCGGAGTCGTCGAATTGTGGTCAAGATAGATGGACTTCATGGATACTTTGCCAAGATATACCTTGAATATTGTGCTTCGGGGTGCCGTTCGGCTGCTCTTGTCGCGTTGGCAGCTAAGATTCATACTTCAGTAGTTGGGACAGCCAGATTGTTTACAGCAGGTATAGACTTGTCCAGCGACCCCGAATTATCCGACGATCAATCTATCGAATCACTTCTCCAGGAAACGGTCGACGTCGAAGAACCGCAATTGCCTGAGGAACAGGACGAAGGGCCAAAATGGAGTTCAGATCCGGTTGCCAGCATGAGACGCCTCGAAGCGGTGCTGTTTCTGGCAAAGGGCCCGCTGACGAGCCGAAAATTGAGCCAGCTTGCCGGACTGGAGGATGGCACGCAGGCCCGAACCATGGTTTCTTCGCTAAACCAGCACTACGACAAAGCCGGAAGGGCCTTTCATGTCAAACGAGTGGCCGGCGGATACCAGATGTTGACGCGACCACAATTTTCCAAATGGATTCGGCGTTTGGAACACGTACCCAAGCCCGGTCGGTTTTCGGCGCCCATGATCGAAACTCTTTCCGTTGTCGCCTATCGACAACCCATCATCAAAGCCGAAATCGAAGCCATTCGAGGGGTTAGTTGTGGCGAAATTCTTCGACAATTGCTGGAAAAAGGACTAGTCAAAATTGCCGGTCGTAGCCCAGAATTGGGCCGCCCCTTCTTGTATGCAACCTCAAAAGAATTTCTAACAACGTTTGGACTAAACTCGCTTGATGATCTTCCGCGAGCAGATCGCTTGGCCGGTACCGGATTACCCCAGTGGGCAAGCCCAACCAATCCAACGCTTTCCGATTTCGAGAAACCAACTGAAAACGAACATGAAAAAATCGCCGACACCGAAAACATCGAAATCGATGCTGTTCCTGACGATCAGGAATAATCAACCCATTACAATTCCTTGTTACACGTTGATCACTAAAGGAGAGAACAAGTGACATCGTTCTACGTACCGCAACTTGTTAATCGCCAGAATGAAATGTCATTTTCAAAACAAATCCATTTGCCCGAATCCTGGTTGGAAGGTGAGGTGTTGATTGCGCCCATAGCAACCGTGGACGATGACGAAATCGACGAAGAAGAATTTGACGACGAAGAGTACGAAGAAGAGGAAGACGAAGACTACGGATACGAAGACGACGACGAAGTAGCAGACGATGACGAAGTAGCAGACGATGACGAAGAGGTTGACGAGTACGAAGAGGTTGACGAGTACGAAGACGAAGAAGATGTGGAAGAAGTCGAAGTTGAATACGACGACGATGAAGAATACGACGAAGACGACGAAGACGACGAAGACGACGAAGATGACGAAGATGATCTCGATGATGACCTGGAAGATGATGAGTGGGAAGAGGTCGAAGACGACGATCTTGATGACGACGAATTCGACGACGACGACGACGACGATTGGGATGACGACGACGATTGGGATTGACCGTCGATAAGCTCCCGCTTTGGACTCGGTTCGTCGAATAAGAGCTAGAGCATTTTCAAAGTCAGTCTTCGGTTTCTGTCATTCTGAAGGGAGCTTGTGACTAAAGACTCTCGTTGCTTCGAGTAGATCCTTCGCCTCGTGCCGCGGTTCAGGCCGTTAAATCAGAAGGACTGAGAAGCGAACGACAGTCGACTTATTTGTTATCATCATCATCATCCGGCAACGCTTTTGAATTCGACTTTTCCAAGCCGTATTCTTTCATCTTTTTGTACAACGTATTCCGGTTAATTCCCAAGCGGTCCGCTGCCTTTTTTTGCACATTTTTGCACATGTCCAGGATCTGCACGAGCAGCTCTTTTTCGATCGGTTCAACAATCTGCTTGTGCAAACCACCTTCATTTTCGGGCGCTTTTCTTAACCGATTATAAACAAACTCATGCACAAGCGATTTTTCGTCGGTTGGTCGAAACACGGCTTCCTCGGCCGCCTGGCGATCACCCATGACACTGGTCGGCAACAAATCAGGAGTCAATTCCTGACTGTCCGCAAGGACAAATGCACGTTCAATGTAATTTTGCAATTCGCGTAAATTGCCCGGCCATTGATAGCTTTTCAGGGCCGCGAGTGAGTCCGGGTGAATTTTGTCGACCGTTTTCGCTTCTGAACTCAACAAACCCAGAAAGTGGCGAACCAGCTCTTCCACGTCTTCTTTGCGTCGGCGAAGGGGTGGCAAGGCGATAGGTAGTACATTTAACCGCCAAAAAAGATCCTCGCGAAACCTACCGTCCGCAACCTCTTTTGCCAACTCGCAATTGGTAGATGTGATTAAACGCAATGCGTTTCGATGCTCGAAATCGGTTTCCGATTGTTGCTTCATCCGGTCCTCGATGCATTCCAAAAGTTTGACCTGAAGTCGCATCGATACGGAATTGATTTCGTCAAGGAACAGAGTTTCTCCGGACGACTGTTGAATCAGTCCAGGTCGTTCAGACGATCCGAAAAGGCTTTCCTCGAGCGCGCGGTCGTCAAAAGCCGCGCAGTTGATTTGCCGAAACGAATCGAGATTACCGCTCAAGCGATGAATAGTTTGAGCCAGTAGCCGTTTGCCGGTTCCGGTTTCGCCCTGGAGCAGAATATTGGATGAACAACCAGCTGCGCGGCGTGTCAACATAAATACATGTTGCATCGTTGGCGACGATCCAATGATGTTTTCAATCGTGTCTTTCGAACTGGGTCGTCCGTTACTCATGAGCTTGTCCGTGCTGCACTAGTGGGATTACCATTTGAACACGCTCGGTCAGAATAACACAAGCATGCAGAGAAGGCAGCCTTCGGTTCGCAAAAGCGCGGAGCAGCTTTTACGTGGCTGAATCAATGACAACACCGGCGGATTTCCGGTAACCACTACGCCGAAGAGCACTATCCGATGCTATCAATTTGGACCTGAACGTACTTTTGGCGATGTCCAGTACGTCGCTTGCTGTTCTTGCGACGACGAAACTTTTGCACGTAGATTTTGTCGCCTTGGGTATCACCAAGAACTTTGGCAACGACGGTTGCGCCATCAACGGTTGGTTGACCAAGTTTGAAACCACTGTCGTCAGAAACAGCCAAGACGCGATTGAAAGTTACCGAGCTGCCAACTTCAGCATCTCGATAATCGATTTCCAATTTCTGACCAGGTTCGACTTTATATTGGCGGCCGCCGTCGGCAATTATCGCGTAAGACATTTCTCTCAATCACTTCAAAAACACGTACAGAAGTCAGTTACCCAATCGGTTTGGAACCGCGAATTTTAGCCAATTTGACAAACAAGGTCGAGGGCCAAAATGCTCGTCTGACGGGCTTTTTGCCGGCAGCGGCACCTGACCGCGTTAATTTGGCAAGTGGGACGCTTGCCCTACTTGGACTACGCAACACACCTACATTCGAAAGGCCGCATAACTTCCGTACGCCAAAATCAGACATACCACCGCAAAAATGGACGCGACCCCACAAAGCCACCATCGCCCGATTCGTCCGATCATGACACCGATTCCCATCGCGATCAGAGTAAAGACCCACGAGGCCAGCATTTCCACCCAGCCACCTTGGTATTTGAAGAAATAATGAGCTCCAAACAGCCCGGGCAGAGACGGCCACCGGCCAATCCAGTCCGAATGATATTCGCTCCAGTAAAAGTCAAATCCAGAAAACCCGTGTAAACGGCAACAACATGACGAACGATACGACAACCGTCGCTATTCGCGTTCGCTGTCCACCGAATCCCAAGGCAAGCCCAATTGCAGCGATAACAATCTGGCTCTGCCAGTTGAACACTTGAAACAGGGCAGCCCAGATGGAGACACCCACGACCGCAATCAGAAGCGATTTGAGTCTGAATTGGAATCGTGTTTTGGTGCGACGCTCCATGGTTAGTCGTGTAGTTGCAATTGTCCCAATTGCAGGGCGATCAGCCATTACGTTGTCGTCGCAGAATTCGCTAAGCAAACAAGGCACTTACCGGGGAAGCCTTGACTAATTCACGCGGCTGGTTCAAGTGGTTCATGACCATCATCTCCGGATTGATTCCAAATGAATGATAAATCGTCGCCAATAACTCGCCGGGATGAACTGGATCCTCAAGCGGTGCGGAAGCGGTTTTGTCGGACTTGCCGTGCACGTATCCTCGTTTGATTCCGGCTCCGGCAACCAATCCGGTATAGCAATACGGCCAATGATCGCGTCCGTCTGACGTATTGTCGTTGCCTGACGTACTGACGCCCCTTTGTGGGCTACGACCAAATTCTCCAATTGCAACCACCATCGTATCATCCAACATGCCGCGTTGGTCAAGATCTTCGATCAGGCCACTCAAGCCCTGATCAAACATCGGCCCGGACTGGTTTTTCATACGCTTGCTCAGGTCTCGATGCTGGTCCCAGCTGTGATTGTCGCTGTTTGCCACTTTGGGCCAAATCACTTCGACAACCCGCGTTCCCGCTTCCGCCAGACGACGAGCCAGCAACAGACTGTCACCAAACGTGGTTCGGCCATAAGCTTCGCGAGTGGCTTCCGATTCTGATTTGAGATTGAAAGCTTCACGGGCTCGACCGGAAACAACGAGGTCCAACGCCTGCTGATAATGTCGATCCAGTTCGTAGGAAGCAACCGCTTTATCGATCGCCGGCATTTGTTTATTGACCAACTCGCGCAACTTGGCTCGACGGCGCAGACGAACAGAAAAAACTTCTGGGGGAAGCTGCAAATCATCTATGATAATTCGCTCCATCTTTTTCATGTCCATGTCATCCCCGGCGGGATAAAGCGTGTAAGGATCAAACGCCTTGCCCAGAAAACCCGCGGCACCCCCCTTCCCCACCACGTTGCTTTCCTGCAAAGGCCGAGGCAACATGACGAACGGCAACATCGGCACATCGACCGGTTTCATCTTGACGATATGAGAACCAAAATTTGGAAAATCTTTTGGCGATGGAGGTTCCAACTGGCCGGAAGGACTAACTTTGTCCGTCGTGTATCCCGTCATCATCTGGTAAATCGCCGCAGTGTGATTAAAAAGCCCAACCGGCGTATAGCTCATCGAACGAATGAGGGTAAAACGATCATTCAACTGAGCCAGTTTGGGCAGTGTTTCGGCGAATTTGATACCGGGGAGCTTGGTTGAAATGGGCTTAAATACGCTTTTAACATTGTCGGGCACATTTTCTTTCGGATCCCAGAGATCGAGATGACTGGGTCCGCCCTGTAAATAAACGAGGATGATGCTCTTGGCTTTATTCCAGCCGGGAACTTCGGCCATGGGTAAAACTGCGTTGGCAGCTTGCAGTTTCAGAAGGCTGGCCAGTGAGAAGCCAAACATTCCGCTGCCGCCAACGCGAAGGACGTCGCGACGCGTGACCTTCAGTTTGCGGTCACAAAGATCTTTTCCGGGTTGTCCTACAATTCGAAACACAGGTATTCGACTTTCGTGTATTTAGTTGGCAATCATCTGTAGATCAGCCTGTCCCAGGCTGACGCGAGTCTGGGACAGACTCGCCTACAGTGAACTACCTGTTAAACAAAAACGAGGGACTATTAATTAATGCCCAAGCCAAATCCTGGGCAGCGGTTAAACGATGATTGGCTAATTGGGCTTCGCTCATTTTGACATCTTTTTCCAACTGTTCCAGTTTTGCATCCGGCGGAATCGGCTTGCTCACGCGAGCCAGTTTTTCGCGTAAACGAACGATCTCGGGATTGATTTCAATTGGCTTTTGTGATGCCGCGACCAATTCTGTAAGGGTTTTTAGTTTTAGATCGCTTTTTTCAAATGCCTGAACCAATACGGCCTTGGTATCGGGTTGCCATTTTTCTTCCGGTTTGGTCAATTCTGCCAGCAGCGACTCCGAAAGGCTAAGACCGACGGGTTCGTGATGGCGAGTCAATGAAAAACGAAAGTGCCCAATCTGGTGCTGATCGTCAAAATTCTGGTGCATCAAAAACCGAATCAAGGTACCGCCTGAATAGCCGATCGGCATTTTCAGTTGAAAAGATGCCCAGCTGGTTTTGCCAATCGCGTTACTGATCGCCCAACCGCGATTGTTCGACGTGTTGCCGTCGAACACCTGCTTAATGTCGAACGAGGGTTGTACGATGTTTGCCACTGCCGATTCGATTTCGACCTTTTTCCACTCATCAGGTTTGTCCGGGTGAGCCACTTCGATTTGGAGTTCGGTCAAGACGAGATTGCCATTTTCAGCCAGACCGGGCCCTTTCGCTGGCAAAGATTCATCTGGAAGCAACTCCAGACGAACGGCTGAGACGCCTGTCAGATCGGTTTGCGTAACAATCGTATAAAGGTCTTTGCCTTTCTTTTGCTTAACGATCACGCTTCGATCGCTACGAGCCTCGATGGTTCGACCGTTTTGCGAAGTCAATTTTGTGGGCGTGATGGGATGCCATTGAAGCGAACCAAGTTGAATTTTTGCCCACGCGTCAAAGCCACCCGAACTGGATTTGTAGTCTTCAAGGGCTTTCTTCGCGTCAGCGATGGCATTCGTACGCGCCTCCTCCTTCTTCAGCAGATCGGGATCGAGCTTTTTGATGGCCTCGTCAAGCGATTTAGTCACGACCGCAATCGCATCCACCCGTTCGTTCTCCAGCCCCGGAAGTTTTTCGGCGACGATTGTTTTCTGCCTATCTCTGGCGGCGACCAGTTCCTGATGATCAACAGATATCGACTCAAACGACTCAATCGCAACATCGATTTCCGCCGCGGTTGCCGGTCGGTTGAGAATCTGCAGATAAAGGCGATCGACAACCTCGCGATCATCCGTTTCTTTTGTAATCAGTTCTTTCAAGTTGTTGTTTTGATCACTGATAGCCCGTGCCAGATCAGGACCGCTCACGAGCGCAAGCACACTGCCCAGCTGTAAATCATTGGCTCGTTCACACTCACAAGCACTTTCTCGCATGGGACGGCCGAGGGTTGCCAGAAAACCGCTTGGCAGCTTTACCCCGCTGTCGGGCAACGCGGCGGCTCGCGTGCCCGGTTCGACACCTGGAATCATGAGTTGACTGCCCGTCACGAAGTGCATGGAATCAAACAGGACTTCCGCAGGCAGACGTCTGGCGAGCCCGTGTGAATAGTTGATGCGATCATCGGCGTTGAGTTGATTGGTTTCGATCGACAGCTGATACGTACGCGATTTACAGATCATCCCAATGATGTGACGGGTATCAAAACCGCTTTCGACAAACTCTTTGCGAAGCAGCTCAAGCAATTGTGGATTCGAAGCCGGATTGCCAGCTCGAATATCATCCAACGGCTGGATCAAACCAACGCCCAGCAGATATCCCCATAACCGATTCACGTAACTGGTTGCAAAATAAGGATTGTCTGGAGAAGTGATCCAACCGGCCAGTTGAACTCGTCGCGACGCATTCCCGAGCGATTCAAAATTGCATTCAAACGGAAATTTGGGGGCGGTAATTTCACCAGTGCGATCGTGTCTGACATCGCCTTCGTCCTTATCGGACACAATTTCATAAAGTGGCTTGGCACCTTCGACCGCCGTCCCACCGATTGTCTTGTCACCGCTTTTAGGGTCCTTTTCCCTGCCCACTTGGGCGAAGAACGCTGCGGTTTCGTAATACTGATCTTGTGTCCAACGTTCGAAGGGATGGTCATGGCATTTGTTGCAGTTGAATCGGGTCGCCAGGAACAGGTGAGTCGTGTTTTCCATCGTATCCTGTGGAGTGCGATGGATTTTGTAGTACGAGGCGGCAGGGTTGTCGAGATTTGATCCGGATGCCGTTAAGACTTCATATGCAAATTCGTTGTAGGGCCGATTGGTTTTGATTTGTTCGCGAATCCAGTTGCGAAATGCCTTGGCTCCCTCGGTGCCAAGATACTTCCGATTAACCTGCATCAGATCGGCCATCTTGTTCGACCAGTGCTCGACGAAAGAATCATTGCCGATCAACTCGTCGACAAGCGCGTGTCGTTTCTCAACGGACTCCGTTTGATCGGCGATAAAATCTTCGACTTGGTCTGCGGTCGGTGGCAGTCCAGTCAAGTCGAGATAAACACGTCGAATAAACTCGGCATCCGTGCATAATTCGGACGGTTGAATCTTCATTCGTTCCCATTTATCGGCAATTAACTCGTCGATCGGACCCCAAGTCTCGGGCCTTTTCCAGACGAATCCTTCTCGATTGCCCATCACTGTTAGCGTGGTGGCGGTGAAGGCGCCTTCGTATCGAGCGAGCACCGGTGTTTCGCCACGACGAAGCGCGGTGACAACCGAGCCATCGACAGAAGCGATTTCCATGTCGCCGATTTCGATGAACGCTTCGCGGGTAACGTCTTTCGTGCTACCGTCAGCGTACGTCGCAACGACTCGCATTTGTTGTTTCCAATCCGCATCCACCATGACCGGATTCTTTGGAAAAACATCTACGGATTTGACTTTTGGCGTGTCCAAGTCCAGTCTGGCACCATCGCGGATCCAGTCACGAACGAGTTGATAGTGGCGCGAGTCAAGATTGAAAAGCTGACCGCCTTCGTGTGGAACAGCAGCGGACGGCTTCATCAGCATCAGACTGTCGTGCGGCGAAGCAAGGTTGGTTCGCCGCGAGCCCATATCATCGGTCAATGCTCTCACATCAAAAAGCGGGTCGTACCCTCGCAATGAGAGCTTAAAACCCATCTTGCCAGTTGCGCTACCGTGACAGGTCCCACCGTTACATCCAAGTTTTGTCAGAACTGGATTTACGTCGCGGATGAAGTTCGGTTTGAACTCGTCCGGCAACTGGACCGAAACAGGAATTTTGTAGCTGGCGTTTTCGTAGTGAATCACAAGTTCGGTTTTGCCATTTCCGGCAACTTGCACGAAGCCATCTTCAATCAGGACAACAGAATCGTCGGCCTCCGTCTCGACATGAGGCGAAACATCAATTGTCGAACCGTCGTCAAGCACGGCCCGAACGACGAGTCGGGCATAATCCGTCGGCGAATTGAAGTGGATGTTTTCAGGGGAGACTTTGAGGGCTGAGATGACAAATTTTGGCGGATCCGCGGTTTCGGTGTTGTTTTTGCTTTGATAGCGCCAATCGGCAATCCTGGAGGGCTCGTTCCGAAGCGCATCAACCAAAACAGGTTGGATGAGGGCTAAAGGTCTGGCCGTTTCGGTTTCGAAAACTCGAATCAATCCATCGTTGCCGGCTGCGGCGAGCGATTTTCCATCGGGATGAAAAGCCACGGTGTAGATACCACTGGTATCGACGGATGCGGAAGAGATCGTCTTTACACCTTCGCTGTTGTATTGATCAACGAGTTCACGTTCTTCTTTTGTCCACGAGCCTGGAAGCTTACGCAGGATAACCTTGAGTTGGTCAGAAACGGTCGGATCAAACTCGTAGGAATAAACATGCACGGTCCCTTTTCCATTCAAGCTGCTGCCGGCGGCGATCCGTTTGCCGTCTGCGGAAACATCAACTGACTGGATGCGGCCGGGCATTTTGGGAAGCATGCGAACGAGGTTGGCGTCATCACCAATCACCCGTTTAGTGATTCGATTCATGCGATAAACTTTCGGCACGCCGTCCGCGCCGCCAATCACAACTTCATCACGCGACGGATGCCTGGCAACGCTCGCGATGCCTCCTTTGAGGACGCCCGGCGTGATCGATGTGATGTTGTCGACAAAGCGTTGAGTCTTTACCTCGTTGAGTTTGCAACTCATGTCACGACCAACAGAAACCAGTTGCGAACCGTCCGCTGAAAAGACGGTGTCCCGAATCCAGTCTTCATGGGCACTTTGAAAGAAGACCTGTTTGCCAGTCTCCGCATCGATAGCTCGCAAATTCGTGTCGGTCGATCCGAGGGAAACCAATTCTCCGTCTGGCGACCAATTGACGCCGTACACCGTGTCAAACGAGACAGGTTTGGAAAGCAGAAGTTTGCCCGATTCGACTTCCCAAATCTGGACTTCGCCAAGCTCGGCCGGATTGCCGCCGGAAACGGCCAGTTTTTTTCCGTCGGGAGAGAATTTGACCGCTTCTACTCGCGCCGACATGCCGATCAAACGGTTCACGATTTTGGCGCTCGCGATCCCATCGACAAAATCGAGGCTCGCTGGATTTGTCGCGTCCAACAACAGCACTTCGTGGAAGCCGGTGACGGCTAACAGCTTGCCATCCGGCGAGTAATCCAACGAAGTGATGTTTGGCAACCGCGAATAGCTGGGCGGGTTTGCTTCGTTGTAGATGTTAGTTTGTTTTAGAGAGTCATTTCGTGCGCCCTCAGCGATCCATGTTCGAATCGACTCGATGTCGGTTGCAGAAAGTGGCTCACTTTCTGGAGGCATTTGGGCTTTGCCATCTTCGGCAGTGATAAGCTCAACAAGATAACTTTCGTCGGGTTTGCCAGGTACAATTGCGGGATCGCCCGATGCGCCACCTTCCAACATTGAATCGAACCGGGTCATCACGTAGTCGCCTTGACTACGTGCATCTTGGTGGCAGCCAAAACAATTGGCGGCCAAGATGGGACGAATCGACCTGGCATAGCTGATGGGTTCTGTCTCTTCGCCGGAAGTTGAAGCCGCCGATTGAGATACACAAGCGAGAACAACTACTAGCACAATCTTTGATAAACGCATTGCGGCCTTTTTCAGGACAGTTAAACGAGGCTCTCTACATGATCCGCAATGTAACCAGGTATTGCAACAGAAACCTCCCTTCGGAGGGGTTGAGAGACGAAAAAACGGCACAAAGTTCCTTCTACGAAGTATCAAATAATCAAGAGTTCTGGATGCCTTCAACCGGATCTACGCAAATGAGATTTTTGCGGCGTTCCGTTTACAGGAAATTGAACTAGAATCTGAACTCGATTTTGCATTGCAACATGAACGATGAAGACTAATGGCCCGATCGAAATCCAGAGACAAGAAACAAAAAAAGACGCTCGCATCAAAAGCCGACAAATTCGATTGCTACCAACAGTCGGTTCAATCACCCGATCACGAAGTTGAGTTCTTTGAGCAGGCTTACCGTGATGCGTTCAAGCGCAAGCCATACACCTTGCGCGAGGATTTCTGCGGAACCTTTGCCGTCTGTTGCGAATGGGTCTCGTCTAATCCAAAGCGGACTGCCGTTGGAGTCGACCTTTGCGCAGAAACACTTCAGTGGGGTCGCGACAACAATCTGGCACAACTGACGGAAAAGCAGCAGCAACGAATCAGACTGTTAAATCAAGATGTTCGCAAGCGAAATCGGCCACAAGTCGACATCCTGGCCGCGCAGAATTTTTCATTCTGGATCTTCAAGACGCGCTCCGAAGTCATCGATTATTTTAGGATCGCTCGTTCCAATCTGCAGGCCAATGGGATCATGATCATGGACATGATGGGCGGCAGTGAATGCTACGAGGAGGATCGCGTTGATAAACGTACAATCAAGAAAGGAAAAAAAGGATTCAAATATCATTGGGACCAGGCTCGTTTCAATCCGGTCACAGCTGACGTCACGTTTTACATCCATTTCAAATTCAGCGATGGCAGCAAAATGAACCGGGCATTCGAATATCACTGGCGGTTTTGGACGATCCCGGAAATTCGCGAAATGCTTAACGAGGCAGGCTTTAGCGAGTGCCACGTTTACTGGGAGCAGGAAGACGAGGACGGTGAGGACACCGGCGAGTGGGAAAGAAGCGAAGACGCACCCAGCAATCCGAGTTGGGTGAACTACATCGTGGCAATCAAATAGGCCCGACGTAGCTGCATTGTCCCACTTGCGGAACAACTGCTTAGAAACAATTGTTGTTACACGGAAGCCTCACGACCCCAGCTAAGAATCAACTTCCTCTTCATCGGTACCGTCCATGTCGAGCTGGCGCATTTTGCGATATAGATTGGAACGGTGGAGCCCAAGTCTTGAGGCGGCGTCCGTCATATTCCCGCCCGCTCGCTCGATGTGTTGTTGAATGTATTGTCGTTGAAAAGACTTCGATGCGTCGGCCAAAGTCAAGTTCATGTCGAACGCAGACGCGTCGGCGCGGCGAGGGGAGATAATGAATTCCATATCTTCTGCCTCGACTTTTTCGCCTTGAAACATATAGGCCAGTCGTTCCATCAAGTTCCGCAACTCGCGAATGTTGCCCGGCCAATTGTGGCCTTTGAGTTTCTTTTTGGCAGACGCCGAAATCACGATCTGATCGCGACGGGCTTTTTTACAGAACCCTTTCAGGAAAAACTCCGCCAGCAGGACCACGTCATCGCCACGATCTCGCAGCGGCGGCAATTCGATCGTCAGCACGTTGAGGCGAAAGAACAGATCTTCGCGGAACCTCTTTTCCGTAACCAGTTCCGCCAGTTTTTGGTTCGTGGCAGCGAGAACTCGAGCGTTGGTCGCAATTGGCGTTGAACCACCCACGCGAACGATTGTTTTTTCTTCAAGCACGCGCAGTAGTTTGGCCTGCCCGCCGAGGCTCATATCGCCAATTTCATCAAGAAACAGAGTGCCGCCATCGGCCAGTTCGAACTTACCTTCACGAGCCTGGTGGGCATCGGTAAACGCGCCTTTTTCGTGACCAAACAGCTCGCTCTCAAGCAACGTTTCCGTAATGGCCGCGCAGTTGACGGCAACGAGAACTTGATCGCGCCGATCACTGAGATAGTGAATCAGCTGAGCGACAACCTCTTTACCCGTACCGTTTTCACCCAAGATCAAAATCGCGATATCCGTATTAGCAACACGCTCAATCGTTGATTTGAGTTTTTGAATTTGTGGACATTCGCCGATCAAGTTAACTTGTCCCGCCGCTTGATCGGCAAGGCTTTTTTTGGTCGAGACCAGCGTTTCGACATGTTGCGTGTTTTCGATTGCAACTGCCGCATGAGCCGCCAGTTCGGCCAAGTCAGCGGTATCGGCTTCGCTGAAATTCCCATCAATCTTATTGATCAACTCGAACGCGCCGATGGTCTTGCCAGACGAGTTGACGATGGGCACACAAACGATGGAGCGTGTTTCGAAGTTGAGCTGCTCGTCGACCGCTCGGTTGATCTGTGCTTGCTCGCCCTCGATGTCTTGATCAACACGAATCGCTTCGCCTGTGGTCATGACCTGACCGACAACGCCAGCCTTGGACGGAATTTTCAATTCGCCGCCTTCGACACCCAGCGCGGGTTTGCCGATCAGTTGATCGCTTTTTGCATCCGGTAAGAAGATTGTCGCCCGTTCGGCATTGAGCAACTTGGTCGATGTTTTGGCAATCTCGACCAGAAGTTGGTCCGTCTCCCGCGACTGATTCCAGTGTGCGGTCACGTCAAGAATTGCTTCTAAACGGCTCGCCCGGCGAGCTTCAGCAGAAAATTTTGTATGGGAGTCGATCGCCAGCGAAATTGCTGCCACCACAGATTCAAATTCGATGCCTTCGAGCGACGAGCCCTTCTGAATGACCAGCTGGCTCGTTGGATTGGGTGAAGCAATCGGCGCGGCAATCCAACCGCCTTCCTGTTTCGTCGATTCTTCGTCCAAGACGTCAGCCAGCAACTCGGACGGCCAGACAGGGGAAGATTCCGGCTGAATTGCCACCGTTCGCCATTTTCCTTTAACGCCATGCACGATTGCAGTCAACTCAGCCTTCGTGTCTTTATTGACTTTGGAGACGACATGTCCGAGAAAGTCGACCGATTCGCGGTGATCGATCGACAAACCGATCAAATGTGGTAGCAAGTGAGTACCAATTCTTCCGGCGTTGATTTTTTCAGACTGCAGGCTGCCCGTCATTCGAATGCTGGTAATTGTGAGTGAGGGATAAAAGTGTTATCAAATCGGGTACATCCGGCGCGTCTGGATGTTTGACCGACTATCAGTCCAACTCCAAGAGCGTAGTCATTTTGAATCGCGCTAACAATAGTTGGCCGGGGCCAACACAGCTAAAGACAAAAAAATTCAAAAACACGGGAGCCATTTAATGCGCTTGTTTGAAGGCAAAAAAGGATTGGTGATGGGAGTAGCAAATGATCGCTCAATTGCCTGGGCCATTGCAGAAAAGATCATGGAACAAGGAGGCGAGGTTGGATTCACTCATTTGCCGGATCGACCCGATGACGACAAACGAAAAAATCGTCGCCGAGTAGAAAAGTGTCTTGAGAAATCGGAATTTGAGGCGAAATTTCTCGTTCCGATGAACGTTC
>JAHEJI010000262.1 GCA_024638965.1 Planctomycetaceae bacterium | reverse complement strand
CGTGTTATTAAAAGAATCGCGTCGAATTCTCATCGTCGATGACGATATGGACAACCTGGCGAATCTGTCTGACATACTTACTGACATTGGCTACGAAACTGAAACGGCGTGCGACGGCCAAATTGCCTTGGATAAGATTGCAAGCAATTGCCCAAAAGGTGAAGGCCGATTCGATCTCTGCTTGCTCGACTTCAAAATGCCGGGGATGGACGGAATCGAACTCCTGGAAGAAATCCGCTCAAGAAATCCGAATCTGCGGGCCATCGTGATCTCCGCTTATGTAGGCGAAGACGGCATCAAACGCGCACTTGCGGCAGGTACGTGGAAAGTGCTGCAGAAACCAGTTGAGATCAATACTCTATTGGGAATGATCGACGAAGCCGTAGCGAATTAGTGAGTATGGGCACGCCAACCGTGCGATTTGGCGCAACGGCTTACCACTACTAAATTTTTTTTTGCCAATGTGTCTGTTCATACCTACGCAATTACCGTCCATAGTCCAGACTTCAATTAAATCGTTTTCGCGAAGCTCCGGACAAATGCCAACCGTCGTCACCCACCTGATTGACGCGTTACCGAATTTGTCGGCTTTCATGAACGTAATTTTTTCCTTCGATTTGCCCCGTTGGCAGGTCGAGTTTTTTCATATCGCACGCTCAATTGAGGTTGAACCGGCGAGTCGCTGAGTCGATCGATGAGCAAAAATAAGAAGCTGAAATTACGTGATGGTCGATTACAAACAGTGGAATTTTATGTTGCCCTCGCTACGCATTATGAGTGTGTTCACAACACCGAAGCGCTTCCCAACGATGGACGCTCGTGTGTCGTAACTCTTGAATTCAATAATTTCGTTGCAGCACAAAATTGGTCACATTCTTAATAGCTGCAGAATACTCGTTTTGGGTTATTAGCCAACATGGGCGCGCCCACCGTGCGATTTAGCGCTACCGGTCTACCAGCACTGAATTGGTTTTGCCAATGTGTCTATTCAATACCAATAAACACCGTTGAATTAAGTGATAGCACTTTATTTAGCGGATTCTGGCATGCCGATTGCAATTCGATTAGCGCCAACAATCATTAAGTCAGGACGACCAAATGTCAAAAGTCACCGCAACTCCAATAGCTCCGATTACAACCCTGTCAATTGGAAATAGTGCTTCACATGTGTCATATGAAATCGAATTTCGGGCAACCAGGCTACTTGAATCTAACCCTAGTTTTCAGGGGCGAAGTCAATGGATTCATTGTCGTTATTCGAACGGCCAATTGTACGTAAATGGAAAGCTCCCTTCGTTTTACTTGAAGCAAATTGCTCAGGAAGTTCTTCGCCAGCTTGAGGGAGTTGACCAAATAGAAAATCGAATCGTGGTTGCCAGCCCGGTAGGTGAAATTCGGGGTCCCGGAAACAGTTTCGCGGCTAATCAGCCACAAATTGCAGATCAGTCGGTACCGTGTCAACCTCGTTAGCTGAGTAAGTCTTACTTTTACGTTCAATTTAACATTCAGGAGAAACGATAAATGAGCACAAAATTGACCCCACGAACACCAAGTTCCGTCACTCGTACGCCTTTCCGAGGAATGACTCCACGAACGATGTTCGAGGAGCTGTTCGATCAGTTCTTGACCGATCGCAATGTTCCGATGACAGAAGTAATGAGTGCCGCGATGGATGTCGCGGAAACGGATAACGCATTTGAAGTGAAAATGGACTTGCCGGGCGTCATTGCGGATGAAGTCGACATTCAAATCGACAACAACACACTGACGGTACGGGGGCAACGCTCTGAAGAAAGCGAGGAGAAGGACGAAGAAAAGCAATACCACAGAATCGAAAGATATTCGGGTAGTTTCTCTCGCTCCGTGGTACTTCCGAATTCGATTAACGAAAATGAAACAGTGGCGGAATTCAAAGACGGGGTGTTGAAGATCCTCATTCCGAAAACCGAAGAAGCCAAGCCGAGAAAAATCAATATCCGGACATAACGTAATCGCGTTCACATGTTCGCGACTGATCGCAGTTTTGCCGTATCTCCGCACACGGGTTTGGACTCAAACCCGTGTTTTTTTAGTGAGGGCCCACTGTCCGATCAATTCGTGTTCGCGGGCCTTACTAAATTCTCGCAGAATAGATAGAATAAATTAAACATTTTGTCAGTCAAAGACGGCCCTTATCGACGGGCACTGACGACACCCGAATTTGCAGGGTGGATTGTCAATCCGACTTTCGTGACAGGCGGAGCGGAATTCTATCCTCCAGACAACAAGATGCGATGAGGTTAAAGGTTTTCGCCCGTCCAATAACGGAGTCATCGGCCCAGGAGCAAACGTGACGCAAGACTTTTCCGTCCTTTTGGTTGAAGACGACGACGACGCTCGCCGCAATATGGAAGACATCCTGTCACTGGACGGGTACCGAACTCAAACTGCCACGAGTTGTCTTGCGGCGATAAACGCAGTCGAATCTAAGGCTTTTGACGCGGTCATCGTCGACTGGCGTCTCCCAGACGAAAATGCTGATCAACTTATCCCGATTATTATCAAATGCCAGCCGAATATTCCTGTTGTCGTGGTAACGGGAATTCGGGATTTCGATACTGCCGTCACGGCTCTGCGAAGTGGTGCCTACGATTTCCTGCTCAAGCCCATCAATCCGGATATGTTAAGGTCGGTGTTGAGCCGCGTTGTTGAACGGAAAAAACACTTGGCCGCCATTGAGGAAGCCCAGGAAAAGCTGTTGATGAATGAACGGCTCGCCGCGATTGGTCAGATGGTCACGGGCCTGGCCCACGAGAGCCGAAATGCATTTCAACGCAGCCACGCATGTCTAGCCGAGTTGGCATTGGACCTGGAAGACATGCCGGAGAGTTTGGAATTGGTACATCGAATCCAAAAAGCACTCGACGATTTACATTATTTGCTGGAAGAGGTTCGCGATTATTCAGCACCCATCATTCTCGAACGGAGGAAATGCTGTTTAGAGTCGATCGTAAATGAGACTTGGCAACAGATTCTGGACGCCAGCTGTGTCGCGAATCTACCCGATTTCACCGTTGAAAAAGACCCGGGATTTCCGGCCGAGTGTTTTCTCGATGGGGATCGAATTCGTCAGGTCATTCGCAATTTGCTGGAAAACGCGTTCTCCGCTAGTGCCAACAACGGAGAAGTCTACGTTCGCTTAAGTTCCGATGACGACGATGCCTTCATACGAATCGAAGTCGAAGACGACGGGGCGGGTATACCAGAAGCGAATCTCGAATCAATATTTGCTCCGTTTTTCACGACCAAAACGAAAGGTACCGGCTTGGGCCTGGCCGTTTCCAGACGATTCGTCGACGCTCACAAAGGCCATATATTCGTGGATAGCGCCAATTCGCATGGTGCACGATTTGTGGTCGAACTACCTCGTCAATGAAAGTGAGCAGAATGAGCGAATTCGCACATACGGTTTGCTCACTCATTTCTGCTCAGTCAACATTCGGCGCCAGCCGTCCTTGAAATGGACATTTGTCATGAGATGAATTTTATTGGCACGCGTGTTGCGGGTGTCTGCTCCTGAATCGAGATGACAAGCCGGAGCATAAAATGGATATCAAACGAATCCTCTGCCCAATTGACTTTTCTGACTTTAATCAGGCTGCGAACGAGTATGCGTCGGTGCTGGCTAAGTCGACCGGCGCCAGCATCGTCTACCTTCATGTTTCGCTGCCCGATGTCAGTTACGGGACGTACATGTACGTCGATATGGAGCAACAGGAAGCGGAAGACAAAAAGCGACTGGAAGAGATCAAACCAAGCATCGATGGAATCGAAGCCTCGTACGTTGTGGAGTTCGGTTCACCAACCGACCGGATCGTTGAGTACGCTGCAGAGAACGATATCGACCTTGTCGTGATGGGAACTCACGGTCGTACCGGTCTACGACGAGTCATTATGGGCAGCGTCGCGGAAGCCGTCGTTCGCAAGGCGGAATGTCCGGTACTCGCGCTTAAATCAGGTTCCGAAACTCCTCACCCGGTCAGCTGATTGAGAAAACGATTTGCTCCGGCCCAAACGAGTTGTAACGTGATCAATAACAAGCGAATCTATGGCGACACGAGAAAGATTGGAGTTGTTTGCGCGATTGACGTCAATGACTATGATCAAGACGTGATTGATTTGGCGGCGACGTTCGCCAAACAATTCGGTGTCGATCTCGATCTGCTCCATGTCACGCTTTTTCCAGATCCTACAAACGCGGCTTGGCCAGCCTACGTCGGTTCGCCCGCCACTCTTATTCAAGACGATCATCGATTGCGGGACATCACAACCAACGTTGTCGGAGTTGAAGTCCACCACCATCATCTATCCGGGATTCCGACGGAAAAAATACTCGGATTCATTGAGAAAAACGAGCCGCAGCTCCTTGTTCTTGGAACTCATTCGCGAAAGGGACTGGCGCGTGTGTTTGGCAGCGTCGCGACAACGATCCTCCGTCACGCGAATTGCCCTGTGATGGTTCTCCGTCAGGGTCAAAACCGCCAGGATTTTGCAAATTTGAAAACAAAAACGATTTGAAGAATAACATGACGACAATCGACACCATTTCAGTCAGCGAGGCGATGAGCCCGGTTGAGTTCACTGTTTCGCAATGGGAAAAACTCGACGGCGTTGCACAGATGTTTCGGCAACGCGGAATCAACTCAGCACCAGTTGTCGACGAGTTTGGTAAATGTGTTGGAATCATTACCAGCGGCGACCTGGTTCGATTTCAGTCCGAGCTGGCTGAAATCGACGCCAGAATTAATCATGGTCTTTCGTTTGAAGTCACACAATCGCCAGCGAGCGGCAGTCTTGAAATAGTCGAACATCCATTCGATGAAGTCAAACGCCAAATGACATCGTGTTTACAGACGATCGACCAATCCAGTTCAATTCTCCTGGCATCAAAGATCATGTGCGACCAGAACATTCATCATTTGATCGTTCTGGACCAGAGCCAGCGGCCAGTCGGCATCTTGTCTTCACTGGATATTTTGGCAAAACTCAACAGGTGAAATATGAAAACTAAAGAATTAACCAAACCACATCCCTCCGTGACAAATCTGATGCCTTCCAAACCTGATGACGCCGCAAAATCCATCACCGATTCGACCAACATCGATCTGCTGATCGTCGATGACGAAGCAGATTTTCGCGAATCGGCTTGTCGATACTTCGCGAGAAAGGGATTTCGCGTTGATCAAGCCGAGGACGGCGAAGAAGCGTTGAACGTCTCCACCAACAAGAAATTCGACGTCGTTGTTCTCGACATCCACATGCCGGTCATGAACGGAATTCGGGTTCTGGAAGAGCTCATGAAACGAGACCCCGCCCCTAAAGTCATCATGCTGACCGGTGGCGGAACGATCTCCAACGCCGTTGAGTCGATCAAGAAAGGGGCTTATGACTTCTTGACCAAACCTACGAAACTCGATGATCTTGCGCGAATGA
>JAHEJI010000261.1 GCA_024638965.1 Planctomycetaceae bacterium | reverse complement strand
CGGCCAGGAGTTGCTCAGGCTGGAAGGACACTCCGATGGAGTCAGCAGCGTGGCGTTCAGCCCGGACGGCAAACGCATCGTCAGCGGAAGCGATGACAAAACGCTGAAAGTGTGGGATGCAAAAACAGGCCAGGAGACGCTGACACTGAGTGGTCATTCCAACGCCCTCACCAGCGTAGCCTTCAGCCCAGACGGAAAACGCATTGTCAGCGGAAGCCATGACGGGACGCTGAAAGTGTGGAGCCCGGAAACAGACAAGTAGCCGCTTACTAATAATGACGGAGGAGCAGCGATGTTTCACACCGCCGTACGTTTTCCGGCACCCGCTACTCAGACTCCGCAAAACGGATACCCGAAAGGTTGAAAAAATGTCAACTCAAACTTGACGCATACGCGGCTCCATAGTCAACCGTTTCTTGCTCCGAGCAGATAAGGACCCATTCTTGACGATAAGTTGAGTCCGTGATCCGCAGCGACGGAGCAATCATGCGAATCGCGTCATACAAGGGTTTGACTTTAGTGAGGCGTACCAGCAAACTAGTCTGGCCACACAATACAATTGGCTGAGACAACTCATTTTAGTCATACCCAATCGAGGCCTATGTCCTTTCACGTGACTGACATTGCAATTGAGTCCGTAAAGCCGGAACTCCCGGTAAAATTGGAGACGGCGATTACCAGCGGTGGGCGATTGGTCGCGACCTGGCTTCTGGGCATTTTCATGAGCTCCGTTACTGCTGCTCTAATTCTATTTGTTGTCAGGGAATGGAACGAACAGCGTTGGACGGCAATTGGACTTGCGGCAGCGGCAGCGGTATTTGGCTTGCTGGCTTTGCTGTTGTTGTGGTCTGCCTTGCAACAATCGCTTTCATCCACAATCTCGGTGACATCTGTTGAGGTGAGCAAGCAGCCAGTCGCGCCTGGCGATACCGTAACATTGTGTGTCCATCAACCTGGACCTGTACATCTCAACTCGCTTCGCGCTAATCTCGTGGGCATACAGCGAATTGAACAGAAAACGGCAGGACCCGATGGTAAGCTTCGGCATGAACGCTTGCCCGACAAAATGACGTTGCATGAAAACATCCTCGATGCTGGCGGCGGTCGCGTCAGGCGCGGGATGTGTCGCCAATGGATGACGACGTTTGTTGTTCCGGGAAATGCCGACGACAGTGGCAAGGAGGATTCAATCGTTTCTAATTGGACGATCGAAGTCTGGGGAAAAGCCTGCTTTGGTCTGGTCGGATTTCTTTATCAGTTTCCGATCAAGGTTCGTGATACGAGATCTTGACGTAGTTTTGGTTCGCGAATAATGACCGAACAGTCAGTGGACGTGATGAAGAAAATCCCATTTGCTCGTACTTTTCTCGAACGCATCAAATTACGACGGTTAAAACAAGAAGCCAGCGGCGCGAATCAGCGATTTGCATGTTTGTCCTCTGATCAATCCGGGACCGGTTCCCCACGTTGGTGGCCCCATCATGACGGGAAGCCCGAATGTCATTATTGGATTCAGGCCGGCAGCGCGGGTCTCTGATACTGCTATCTGCACAGGCCCACCAGAGGTCATTTCGATGGGATCGTCGGGTGTATTTATCAATTTCCTGATGGCTAGCAGACTCGGCGATGCCACGGCGCATGGTGGTGTAATTACTACCGGTTGTCCCACTGTCATGAACGCCCAGTCGACGCTAACACGGATTCTCGATTTCCATGCATTTTTTGCGTCGTGAGTCAATCCACCGTTTGCTAACGTTACCTGTTCGTACTCCCAGGAGAACAAAGCGCCCTCTGATATCGCCTCAATGCTCGTCCGCCAGTCCTTTTCCCGTCCTACTAGACGAGTTCAAATGGGAAATCTGGGTTAGAATACACATTGTGCCCTTACTACTCGTGTTCCATCTTTCGGAGTCCAAAACCATGGCGGCATCAAGACGTGCGTTTGTGAAGGAGGCTGCCATCTGGACGGCCGCGGGCGGAACAACTCTGACTTGGAACGCGTTGGCAACCGAAGACGAGAGGGTGAAAGAGGAAGGCCCCGAAGCATTCTACAAAGTGTACCCTATCGGCAAAGTCGAGAAGAAAGGCGCGTCAACTCGAATTCGCATCTTCGACAATTATGCGGACGGATTGCTTGGTCTTGACCAATGGTCGCACGTCAACGTGTTCTACTGGTTCGACAAGAACGACGTACCAGAGAAACGCCGTATTCTGCAGGTTCATCCACGGGGAGACAGGGAGAATCCGCGAACCGGAGTTTTCGCCTGCCGTGCGCCCGTTCGGCCAAACTTGATAGCCTTGACCGTATGCAAGATCCTTGCAGTAGAGAAGAACGTACTCGCCGTGGATAGGATAGATGCGTTCGACACGACGCCCGTGATCGACCTAAAACCGTTCATTCCGCCAGATGTTCCGAGCAAAAACATTAAGGTTCCAGACTGGACGGGGAGAATGAAACGGGATGAGTAGAGTCTTTTGTCAATTCATCCGACACGGTTCCGAAACAAAGTCCAATTTATCGCACAGGTCTTCCGGGCGTCCGACCTGGACCGTTATCTTCACAACCCGTACAAACAAAAATTCCCATTTACTCGTACCTTTTCTGCGGCGGTCATACATCGACCGATAAATGATCACCGAAGCAAAAGTCATACCTTTTTTGGATAGCCCAAACCGCAGTCAAAAAACGTCAGATTTAGGTTTTGGGACAGATTGACGAAATCCGCCAAAAGTTGCTGATTTGCCCAAGAAATCCAACGGTTTTCGTATGCATGTGTTCCTCATGATCCTCGATATTCTCGGCGCGCCAGGAGACGGGTCCGGAACCACTCGCTCTTCGCCTAATTATGCTAATCTCACGTGATAAAGCAGACTCATGGTGCCCGACCCAGAACAAGTAGCCTTTACATTCCCCTTCGTCATTTCGAACTGCTCGTTTTACAATAACAAACAGTTCATTCGATTTGGTCATGCCCGGTCGTATTTCAAAATTGTGTCGAGGCCGGTTGGTCAAGTGGCACAACAGCAAACTACTTTTGGAGAAGTCATGGTTGATCGAGCGTGGACGAAGCCATCAACGGCATTGTTTTCGAAATCCCTTTGGTCCATCCTCGGATTGCACGTTGGACTTCTGATCGTGTTCAGTTTCGCGTGTGAAACTGCGAGCGCCAGAACTCCGGTTCAGGACACACCCAACAAAGCAGAATTGATTAGGACGCTGTATACGATCCTTCCGTTGCTCGAACAGGAAAAGTTCAACGAAGCCGCCAAGCACGTGGTAATGCCGACGGGACTCAAGCCGGAGGATCTTGTAAGCCTGGTCAAGAACAATGAGATTGCATTGGCCGGGATTAAGCGACTTGAATCCGATGCAAAGTTTGGCAGGGCGACTGATTTGTTTGGTGCCGAACGCGGTGCCTATTTCGCAAAAAAGATGAATGTCGATTTGGATGAATGTTATGGCTTTAACCACGAAACCGAACAAGCAACGGCAGAGGTGATCGCCTTTTGGGATACCAACCACTTCAAGCTGATTCGTCTCGACGACGTTGGAAAAATTGGCGGGAACAAAATATCACCGGAAAGCGGCGAAGCCCCACCTGAAAAACAAGCGTCCGTCGAAAAAATGCCGAGCCCTGAACAACTTCGCGCTGCGCTCCCTGCGATTCAGAAGGCGGCCGAGCAAAGCCCGAACGACGTCGGCGCCCAAGCTAAATATGCGATGGCGCTTTTCCAGGTCGGGAGTTTGCCTTCATCCTGGAAACAACTCATGAAAGCGCGAAAGTTGCAACCCGATCACGGAGGCGTTGCCCGCGGCGTAGATGCGTTGATTGACGCGTTTACCCACCGCGACGTATTTTCCGTTGGGATTCCAACGGAAACGATTGCGGGAATTCTTGGAGAGCCAACGGAAAAAGTCGATCTTGGAGAGGATCGGCAACGATGGATTTATGCTCACTGGGGTATCGACTTTGAATCCAACCGAATACACGAAGTCATCAACTTGAGGGGAGCCAGTGAGGCACTGTTTCAGCCAACAGAAATAGTGAACGTTGATCTTGACGGACGGGGATGGCGATGCGGCTATCGACTCAAGAAAAAGGGACGGGTCGTGGCTTATTATTTCGTTCCGGGTCAATCGCTTTCCGATCACAGGGAAATGTTCTCGATCGAGAGGCTCTTGGGCGCCACCGCGTTCGGGACGATGCAGGAAATTGCCGAAAAGACTATCAAGGATGAAGCCGCCATCGTCAAAGGGGCGAACCACAAAATCCTTCTCGCCGAAGAAGACACCGTTGTGATCGCTTCGAAGCTTCCAGGACCGACCCCTCAAGAAACCCGACATAACTTGGTTCGACTGTTCAAAGGTCCCGAAGACATTCATCGAATCTCATATAGGGTCAAGTCGGAAAAAGACCCATCCGCCGAAATCCAAAAGAAGTGGATGGAAATCTTCAAGTCGGCGAACATAAAAAAGTTGAAATAACTGGTGTCAATAAATGTTCAAAATGAAACGACTGCGTCTTACAAGAGCAGATTTCAGAGACAGAAATGATTCCGGACCGAATTCAGGCCAAAATTCAAACGGCAACAAAGGTGAAGGATCGCGCCGTTTTCCAATTACTCATTCGTATTATCATCGTGCATCAAACGACCGATAAATGATAGATACGATTGTGGATAGCCAAAACCGTGTTCAAAAAACGTTTCACCAGCGAGTTCTCGTATTTGGTCCGATTGCTGCTTCGGACCGTTCAAACATCGGGTTTGGGGCTTTTGAGGTTTTTGATGTTTGCGTTGACGTTGGGTCGTTGCGCGCGGCGTGGAGGCTTTCGAGAACTGAAGGTATCGCGAAGGATTGTGGTTTGGAGGATTTCTGACCAAACCGCGGATGAACCGGAATCGAGATAGGGCAATGGTTTGGTAATCCAGCAGCGTAGAGAATTCGCTCCCCCGCCAAACAAATTACCGTTTAACTGGGCATCAAACTGTGTGGTGTAAACTTTCACTTGTAATGCCGGGACTAAGTGATATTCTGTCAAACGTGTCGACGATAGGTGCGGAGTCTACCGTCAGGTGGCGGAAGCTTTAATGTTCGTCGGGCCAGCAGGCTCCATGGGTGCGTTTGCTGGTAGCTTACCGCAAGTACTTATTTGCACTTTCAGGGTGCCTGTTTTGCCTCCGTTTTGCAGATCGTTCCTTTAGGCGACACCCTGTCCAGATAAACTCCTGTTGGCGGTAGATTAACCAAAGTGCCAGATAAAAAAGAAGCCACCAATGGCGACGTGGAGCGACCTCGCGTCATTCAGTTCCGACTGCGGACGCTACCTATACTGATCTTGGTTGTTTCTCTGCTATTCGCCACAGGCGTTCAAATTTGAGAGTGGTTGAACCGACAACCGACAGTGCGGGTCGTTGTAACGTATCCAGGCGCAACCGTGGAATTGTGCGATGAGTCAATCGCTAGGAAACTTGAAGTGGCTTTCA
>JAHEJI010000260.1 GCA_024638965.1 Planctomycetaceae bacterium | reverse complement strand
CAAGGTTACGTTGTTAGGTGCAATTACGCATACAACTTCACATTTTGTTGGTCATGTACAGCAGATCATTCTGTTGACTCGGCTGCAGTTGGGCAATAAATATCGATTTCAATGGTCACCTGATGCGGATCGAAGAAACGTACCGATTTGAGCTTGCTAGCGAGTTGATTTTCTGGGCGATTTCTGGTGCAACGAAAACTGCCCTAGGTGATTCTCTGTCTGTGTAATAAATTTTAGGACGCTCAAGTTGGAGTTGCGAGGACCTGACGAAGTCAAGCATTTGACATAGACAAGTCCGTTGATGTAGACAATTCGGCTATTCAGGAAGATGGTCGTCGACCCAAAGTTACCATGCGCTTGGGTAGAAAACAAAATGGAGTTAAGCAATGAAGCTGACTGATCTAGCCATTGAAGGCTATGGAGTTTTTGGTGATCTTCGTCTGGGCCAATTTTGTGATGGCCTGAACATTATTTTCGGAGACACAGGGTCCGGCAAAACGACCATTCGAAATTTTATTCGCGGCGTAATGTACGGCTTTGATTCAAGTAACTCTCATTTTCAGCTTACTGCGGAACCGTCCATCGCAAACGGCAGCTTGGATGTTCGGTACAACAATCTTGATTACCGGTTGTCGCGAGACGTTCGAATTTCGGGTGAGTTATATCTCCATCCGATGTCCTCAACGCACCACGCGACTCAAGATCTTTATGGGGTCCACGAACTGACGGGCAACTTATCTCCCGATCTTTTCGATACATTCTTTAATCTCGCATTTCACGACACAAAAGAACAAGCGTTTAATCTTGCCAGTTGTTTGCACACACGAATGGGTGTTCCATTGGGCAAGTCTGCAATTCGAGATGAAAACGCCGTCGTGCGCTGGCAACAGGAAACGGATTCGTTGAACCGTCAGCTGGCTTCGATTCAAGAACGTATCGATTCTCTAACAATCGAAAAACGTGGAAATCATCAGCAGATCGACCAGGAAAAGAAGCTGCACGATCAACAGCTGACGGCGATCTCGACCCAAATAGCAGAAATATCGGCAAGATTGGACTCGATCAATACGTTGACGATCGAAAATGAGATTGCGAATATCAAGACAGACATCGCCCAAATTCTGGATTTGATCGCCGACGCGGAAGTCCATTACGTACCGACAATTCCTGCCACGGAAACCGCGGAGATCGTCTCAACGTACGCAACTCTTTACCAACGTTTGGACGAAATTGATAATCAGATTCGGCGTTGGCGACGGGTTCAATCCGATATTCAAAATCAGCGAGTAAGGCTGCGCGATGAAATGCTGGTTTGGAACGAATTGACTCTCGATTCCGATGAACATCCTTATCACAACGCACGTGGAATCCTGGTCGCGCTCGAGTCAAAGGTGGATCATGCCGAACACCAGGTGAAGAATTGGAATAAAAGTTCACCTGTGACGAACGAATCATCGATGCGTCACCTGGCCGATCTTTGTAAACAGATGCGTGAAGACATTTACGGTTTGTGCCACGAACTTGGACATCAGTACAAACACATTCGACACAAGGCTGCCGCAGCCGAATTGAAACAGTTACGGCGTTGCTACAACGAAATGGGAGAGAATACTGAGCGTTTGGTCAAACGGCGGGAATCGGTAGTCGACGAGATTCGGCGGGTAGATCCCGCTGGAGCGGAGGCAATCAAGCGTTCCGATCATCAGTTTTGCCACTGTGCCCAACACGAAGGGCACCTTGAGGCTCGACGACGATACATTGGCGAGTTGACAGAAACCGTTCCGGCGCCCCTTCCTCAACAAAGCTTCAACATGCTGAGGCCGAATCTGGATGCACATCGTGCGCGATTGGCTGAACTGGAAAGAAAGCTAGCCGATCGCCAGAACAAGTTCGCCAGCTTAAGAAAAGAGCGCCAAGAATTTCGAGTCCGTCATGCGGAACTCATTGGCCAGCGCGATCGTCTGTTGACTCAAATAAATCGCCAAGACTTATTGGCCAAGATCGAAAACATCGACGTCGAGCTACGTCGACTAACGGACCAGCACAACAATTTGTCGCATCAGCTTGATTCATTGAAGCTGGTGGAATCGACACCAAACCCTATCCTGGATCGGGCTGCCGGTTATCTGAGCCGCATGTCTCTGGGTGATTTATCGCTCGTATGGCTGGGCGAAAGAGTCGGCGAAATTGTCGTTTTGGATCGAGCCCACAACACTCTGCCGTTTCACGCGCTCAGCCGCGGTCAAAAAGACCAGGTGTCTTTGAGCCTTTGTCTTGCCGTCAGCGATTCACTGAAGCGACAAGGAATCAAGGCACCGATGTTGCTCGACGACGTGTTTGCAAACATCGATGCTCAACGAGTCGAAGCCACATTCGACGTCTTGTGCGAACACGGGCTTGGCGGGAGCCAGGTCGTTGTATTTGCAAAACGAAACGAATTCGAACGGCCTGCGAACACTGCAGATATTGCAGTATTTGAACTCCCACAAACGGGAGTGTCTCCCCTTCCCTTCACGTCGCCGGAGCGGCAGCCATATATTCCATTTCGTGAGAACAACTGGGAAACACATCTAAACGAGGGTAGCCAGTTTTTTCAGGCCGATGACGACGGTTCAAATGATTACGAACCCACTCAATTGCGTTCGTATCCTTTGACCAAATATCCTCGAACTGGTAATCGGAGTGCCATATCGGCGAGCACATTTGAACAAACGAATTTTGTCAGCGCTGTTAATCCAACACCGACGAGTTACGCGCCCGAGACAACTTTGTCGGAGTCTTCTTTAATTGGCGATCACGGCATCGTTGAATTTGAGCTATTCGGAATCCTGAACGATCTCGGAATCATCAAGCTCAGCGACTTGTTCGAGATTGATTCATCTAATGTCGATTTCGATTTCGTTCGGTCCGGAATAACTGGCAGTCAGATTGATCGTTGGCAGTCTCAATATTGGATATTGTTGTGCGTACCAGGCATGGCTGTTGTTGAAGCACAAGTGCTTTACGCTTGCGGAATCACCGAACCAGAACAACTAGATACGATTCACAGCCAGCAGTTGCTTGAGCGAGTCCAACGGTTTCTGTCGTCACCCGATGGAAACCGTTTCAGCAACGCCAGTTGTTCGAACCATCGAATTGATAGTTGGTATCGCGCTCTCGACTCAACACGTTCCCGTTGGCAGAAGCAAGGCGGTTACAGTCGAATATCGCTGCAGCGAAATCGAAGTACGGGGCCCCGGCTGAGTCGCGTAGATGCAGCAGAAGGCCGATACGAGTCGCCCCAAGCCGTTGAACGAACGCCTCGCCAATCGACGATTCGAGATCCTCGTGTTCCGGTTCGAACCACAACTTCCCGCAATCAGAGTTCAGCACCGACGACGCCGATGGTGCAAAGTTTTACCGAACGGCATCGTTCGGCGCGGCCCGTTACGGCTCGCGAATCAACAGCTGACTTAGAAGAACACTCCCAGAAAAAAGCGGCCTCGTCGCGTGCGGGTGGCAAGTTGAAGTTTTTTCTTGATTTGAATGATCATGTTGAAGCGGCTCCCTCCATCGGCCCACGAACATCAGAACGATTTGAGAAAGTTGGGGTTGTTAGCGTCGGCGATTTACTCAAACAAACCGCCGAATCCATGGCTGCAAAGATAAATTACAAACGCATCTCGGCCGACATAATTCGCAACTGGCAGCATCAAACTCGTCTTGTCTGTCGCGTGCCAAATTTGCGAGGCCACGACGCCCAGCTTTTAGTCGCTTGCGGCATCACCGAACCGGAAGACCTCGCCATTATGCAACCCAAAAAGTTGTTTGACATCATTGGTCCTTTTTCCGAAACAAAAGAAGGCTTGAAGATCATTCGGAATGGAAAGAAGCCGGATCTAGACGAAATCACAGACTGGATTGATTGGGCAGGTCACACCCGTTCGCTTCAAGCGGCGTAAACCAAGTTAAAACTAAAATCTTAGTCGTCGTCTTACTCATCATTGTAGTCGTCCTCCCCACCACTCGATCAAGCTTTGGGAACGAGATTCGCGCAAAAGAGACTAAGAGTAAGAGTAGGATTAAGACCAAGAGGACAAACTGGCAAATCCGTTCAAAATCTTAGTCTTCGTCTTACTCATCATCGTAGTCGTCCTCCCCACCACCCGTTGCTGGTTTCGGGAACGAGATTCGAGCAAAAAGAGTAAGACTACGACTACGAGGAAAACTGGCGAATCCGACGAGACGGCAACAGGCAAACCTGCGATTAATCATCACACGCGTGGAGCGGCTGAGCGGATTTCTTCGCTCGCCTGATCATGGTACTCGCCAAAGTTCTCAACGAACTTGCCAGCTAAACTTCTGGCCATTTCTTCGTATGCCGCCGGATCCGACCATGAAGTGTTGGGGGTCAGGATCTCGGACGGAACCCCGGGGCAAGCCTTCGGAATGGAGAGGCCAAAAAGCGAATCCTCGACGTACTCCGCTTGCGCTAACGAACCGTCATGAATTGCATCGATGATCGCACGAGTATGTTCGAGGCTGATCCGTTCACCCACCCCATGGGGTCCGCCGCTCCATCCCGTGTTGACCAACCAGGCTGCGGATCCGTGTTGCTTCATCTTCTCGGCAAGCTGTTCTGCGTATTTTGTTGGGTGCCAGACCAAAAATGCCGCGCCAAAACACGCGGAGAAAGTCGTTACCGGTTCAGTAATTCCAACCTCGGTACCGGCGACCTTGGCCGTGTAACCGCTAATGAAGTGATACATCGCTTGTCCGGGACTAAGCCTACTGACCGGTGGCAATACGCCAAACGCGTCACATGTCAACAGAATGATATTTTTGGGATGGGTTCCAATACACGGAATCCGAGCGTTGTCGATAAATTCGATTGGATACGAACAGCGGGTATTTTCGGTTACAGACACGTTGTCGTAATCAACTTCGCGCGTCGTCGGATCTTGAACTGTATTTTCCAATACCGAACCAAATCGAATTGCATTGAAAATTTGTGGTTCTTTCTCAGCCGACAAATTGATGCACTTGGCGTAACAGCCGCCTTCGATATTAAAGACTCCGGTGTCCGTCCAACAATGCTCGTCGTCACCGATCAAGTGCCTTTCAGGATCGGCGGATAATGTGGTCTTGCCGGTTCCAGACAAACCAAAAAAGAGCGAAACATCGTTATCGTTACCTTGATTCGCGGAACAATGCATGGACAAAATACCACGCTTGGGCATCAGGTAATTCATAATCGTGAACACGCCTTTTTTCATTTCTCCGGCGTACTCCGTGCCGAGAATGACCATTTCGCCTTGATCAAAATTCAATGCAACACACGTTTCCGAGTTGACGCCTTCAACGGACGAGTCGGCTGATTGCTGGCCTGCGTTAAAAATGACGTAGTCCGGTTGGCCAAATGAAGCCAGTTCTTCCGCCGTCGGCCGAATGAGCATGTTATGCATGAATAATGCGTGGTAAGCTCGCGAGCAAATAACGCGAACTTTTA
>JAHEJI010000096.1 GCA_024638965.1 Planctomycetaceae bacterium | reverse complement strand
TGGACTGTCGAACAACTCTTCATCGCTGCGCGTCGGCCGTAAGATCATTGGCTTCTGGAACGGAATTGCCCGGACTCTCGCCGCCGCTTTCATTCATGGCCTGTTCTGGTGCATGGCTGGTGCCATTTATTTACTGCTCCGGAAGGATGTTGATGAAACGGAAATGGACGAAGTCTATCTGGTCAACGAAAAGCACACTTATGAATTGCCACCTCTAAAATCGGACAAACACGGCATCCCACAAGTCCAAGAGCCCGTTCCCAAAAACGAAAATCAACCGAGTGAAGAAGTCGGCGGCGGCGAATCTGACGACGTTTGAGTCGAACCGCATTTGGGTACGCCGATCCCCAGCTCGATCGAGATTAAGTTCGCTCCAGGTTTGTTTGCTCGAAGGCTCCGCTCCGAAATCTGTGATTTTTGTTGACGGCAGGTGTTCATCCAGCCTTTTTTTTCTAGCATGGGTGCTCATGCAAACTGGCTAAACGATCCGACGCCAATTTCTTTCCGAGCCTGACTTGGTTTGGTCCTATCGGAGCAGCAATCATGATTGCCGAAGTTTACTTCAAAAATGTGTCTTACCTGAACCTGATCAGCCTGTTTGGATTGTTGGCGATGATCGGCATCGCGTGGCTGATGAGTTCGCACAAGCGGAAAGTAAACTGGCGGCTGGTGGTCATGGGAATGGGGCTGCAATTGGTGTTGGGCGCCATTCTGTTTAATTCTCAAAGCTGGACTTTTGGCGACCGATTTCCCAAGGGGATCTTGTTCTATAGCTTCGACGCGTTCTTCGCCTACATTTTAGAATGGACGAACGAAGGCGCCAAATTCGTTTTCCAGGCAAACGGTCTTGAAGATGGTGATCCGACGAATCCCATTTTCTTGTTGAAGACGTTTACATTCGGAGTCTTGCCCACCGTTATCTTTTTCGCGGCCCTCATGTCGGTGCTCTATCATGTTGGGATCATGCACCCGATTGTCAGAGGAATGGCGTGGGTGATGCAAAAAACGCTAGGTACATCAGGTAGCGAGAGTCTCGCGGCCGCTGCCAATATTTTTGTGGGCCACACCGAGGCCCCGCTGGTTGTCAGACCGTATATCCCGAACATGACCCGAAGCGAACTAAACGCCATGATGGTCGGTGGTTTTGCCACGATTACCGGTGGCCTGATGGCGGTGTTTGTGGCGCAAGGAGTCTCCGCCGGACACCTGGTAACAGCCTCCATCGTTTCCGCGCCCGCAGCTCTGGTTATCGCCAAAATATTGCAGCCCGAAACACAGACTTCGGAAACACTGGGTGTGGTAAAAACAAAATTTGAGAAAACGGCTAGCAACGTTATTGAAGCGGCGGCCATCGGCGCAAGCGATGGAATGAAGCTGGCGATCAATATCGCAGCCATGCTAATCGCGTTTCTCGCTTTGATTGCAATGGCAAACACAATCCTGATGGGTTTTGGCGAACTGTTGGAATGGATCGTCAATCAAGGCCGCTCACCTACGTCAGCTGTCAATTTCGAATGGTCATTGTCCAAACTGTTTGGGTTTGTTTTTTGGCCGCTCGCCTGGCTGATGGGAATCCACCCGGAAGAATGCGCAGTCTCCGGTCGTCTGCTCGGGACAAAAATGGTGGTCAACGAATTCGTAGCCTATCTCGACTTAGGCAGTATTTTGGCTGGCAACGTAACCGCAGAAGGAACGAACGAACCGGTCGTGCTCAGCGAACGATGTCAAGTCATCTTGACTTACGCGTTGTGTGGATTCTCTAACTTCGGTGCCATCGGAATTCAACTTGGCGGGATCGGCCCCCTCGCACCAAACCGCAAAAGCGACCTGGCCCAGTTGGGTTTGCGAGCCATGCTTGGCGGGATGTTAGCTTGCTGCATGACCGCCTGCATCGCCGGCTTGCTTTACGGTGTTTTGAAATAGGGGATCGGGAGGTCAAAAACCGGCGAGGGTCGTACGTAGAAAAGGCCGGAACAAGCTCGCGCAGTTCCGAGAAAAGTCGTGCCTCCAGAACTGCGCCCAATTGTTCCAGCCTACAATTCAAAATTCTCTGGAATCAGCTCACTGCTCTTCCAAGTCCGGGTCTCATCTGGATTTTCCGCATTAACACTGATGACGGTGATGTCTTTGCCGAATTCAACAATGAACTGCCGGCAGGCACCGCAGGGCGTCGCCAGCGGAACGGCTGAAACGGCAATCGCTTCAAATTCACGTTGCCCTTCGGAAACGGCTTTACAAATTGCCGCGCGTTCGGCACAAATACAAAGTCCATAGGAAGCATTCTCGACATTACAGCCGGTAAAGATCGTGCCATCTTTCGCAAGCAACGCAGCTCCAACTTTGAAATTGGAATAAGGTGCGTAGGAAGCCTGACGAGCTTCGATCGCTTGACGCGTCAATTTGCTGTAATCTTGATCCATTAAAACGTCTCTACGATTAGCTCGGGGGACTCAATCGAAGTGGGGCCAGTCCCAATCGAATTGTTGACGAGATTACCAGCATAATTGGCGACCTTCTCGCTGCAAAACAGATTCGCAATCGGTTGGCCGATCTCGATTTTGTCGCCAATACGAATTAAAAACTCCATCCCAACGGAATGGTCTATTTTGTCACCCAGTTGTTTGCGACCGCCGCCCATTTCGATTACGGCAAGCCCAATTCGCTGCGCGTTGATCCGAGTAACAAAACCCGCTTCCAAAGAATGCACCACATGTGATTTGGCTCGAGTTCGATTCGCGTTGAGATCGCCACCCTGGCTGGCAACCATTTCACTAAGCCTCTCTAACGCCTCGCCCGTGTCGATGGAACGTTGGAGATCCGTCCTGGCACTTTGCTGGTCCGCCGCTGCGCCGGCGGAAACTAACAATCGTGAAGCCAACTCCATAGTGAGTGCGATCACGTCATCCGGGCCTTTGCCGTCAAGAATCTCGACTGACTCGTCGACCTCGACCGCATTTCCAATCATCCGACCGAGCGGTTGATTCATATCCGTGATGACGGCGGTCGTTTTGACTCTCATTTGGTTGCCGACGTTCACGAGTGATTTTGCCAGGCTGCGTGCATCCTCGAGCGTTTTCATAAAAGCGCCGCTGCCCCATTTCACGTCCAGCACGAGAGTTTCGATTCCTTCGGCCACTTTCTTACTGAGAATACTGGCCGTGATGAGCGGAATTGACGGGACGGTAGCGGTAACATCGCGTAAAGCGTAAAACCGTTTGTCGGCTGGTGCCAGATTAGAGCCGGCACTTGCGATTGAACAACCATTCCAGTTGACAACACTTCGAAACTCACCGAGAGAAAGATCGCAGCGATAACCGGGAATCGATTCCAGCTTATCGAGTGTCCCACCCGTCGCTCCCAGCCCACGTCCTGAAATCATCGGAACGTCCACTCCGCAGCAAGCCAACATCGGCGCCAACGGAATCGAAACTTTGTCACCGACACCTCCCGTCGAATGTTTGTCAACTTTCGGTTTTCCTGCCGGCCATTCCAGTCGTTCACCCGAATCAATCATGCTGCGCGTGAGTGTCGTTGTCTCTGCGAGCGTCATGCCCTTGAAATAAACCGCCATTGCGAAGGCGGCCATTTGATAATCGGGAATTTGTTCGTTTGCAAATCCATCGATCAAGTATTCGATCTGGGCGTCTTCAAGAGTCTTTCCATCGCGTTTGTCAGCAATGATCTGAGCTACATTCATTGGCGATCGCATTTTTTGAACTGTAATCGGGCAATTATTGTATTTTGATTAAGATAAAGAAAGCTCGATTCGACATGCGTTTGCCGCCGTGTCCTTGTTGACGCTCGAATCGGCAGGGTTGTTGGTTCAACTGTTCTCGTTAGTAAAACCTTAAGGGCGGTATACGAGGCCTAGTTGACGATTTTTTGAATTGAGTTTGGACGAAATGATTGACGTCGGGAATAATGTTTAATGATACTGGAAGTATGTCCAATCTGGCCTGCGGCTCGACCGTTCAAGCATGTTTGGATCTTTTTACTCGGTAAGTTGCGGCGATGATAAAATTACAAGGCATTGCATACCATTCGGGCCATATTGAGTTCAGCCGGGAAGAGAACCAATGGGCGTTTGAAAAAATTGACTCCGAAATGAAATCGGGACAGGAACGGCGCATCCGTTTTGACCCTGCAATTGCGCCCGTCGAGATCAGAGCTTCAGAAATGGATGAGGGGAATTTGCCGTGGCTTGAACAGACACAGCTCACCTTACAGACAGCGGACTCGATCTACCTCCAGAAGCACCGCGGGTTTTTGCGATTTCGGCAGGCTATCCACAATGTGGGCACAAACCAGAAATTCATTACGCTCGGCGGCCAGGAAGAAGTCAATAATTTCGCGGCGGAGCACTGGAGCAAGCTGCGTTACTTTTTTGCCGTACGCCGCGACATCGTAAAATTCGACATGGTGCGGCTGATCACGTGGAAGCCATCGGACATGAGAGAGACCAGAACTCTGGAATTGATCACCAGGCTTGACGCGAACATTGATGAGGTCGTGCCAAGAATTACGTTTGACTGTTCGGGTTCCAAATCGGACGTCGAGATCGTTGAATGGAGATCAGGAGTCAAGGAGGGTGAAAAAGGCAAATTCTTTCCAGAAGAACGCCACATCCAGATGGTGCTGACCCAAGCGCACCAGCCATTCACATTCTTGCAGGAATTCCGAGAAGAGTTCGACAACTATTCGTACACATTTGCCGACGAACAGTTGACCAAAAAGCTGAACCGGGTGATCAAGAAAAAACTCAAAACGGAAACGAATTAGGGCGATGGAATTACAGGTCCACATCAAAAAACGCGGTGTCTATCTCAATCAGGCGCGAAATTTTCGTTTAGGGCGTTTAATCGCATGAATCGCTTCGAACATCGATTGTCCTTCAACGTAAAGGAATTTGCTCTTCTGATGATCCTGATTTCCGTTCTGATTGGGTGCGGCGAGAAAAAACAACCGCCACGACCAATCGCAGAACAGGCTCCTCGAACGGCTCTTCCAGAACTCTCAGCCGAACAAATTAGAATCGCTCAGATCGTGGCGTCGGAAGAATTGATCTTGAGTCTTTCGCCAACCTTGAAACGACTGGCCGATCACTGGAATGGAAAAGTTGATGCTTTTCCGACAACGACGTTTGCGGATGATTTTTCGTGCGCTGGACTTCGCTCGTTTGAACTCGACCTCAACTTCGATCCCCAACAATCTGAATTCGAATCGTTGGTGAAAATCCATTGGCCCACCAGTGATGACGAGCCGAATTCGTCTTCTCCGGAGGATTTATGGAAGCCGTTTTTGAACCGCTATCAAGTGGAAAATTCGGGATTCGGATTCTTGAATAGTCATCCTGTTTGCATAACTACGACATTATTTCGCGCCGGCTGACATCAACGCTTCCCGCATCTCGCCATCACCCGGTTCCGGTTTTTGGTTGGGCGGTTTGCCTCGAGCCTCCCAGTTGGGATGCGGCGTATGAGCCTCGTCGAACAACTTCCCAAGTCGTTTCGCTAATTCCGGATGGTCCGCCGAGACGTCTTTTGACTCCCCAAGGTCGCTCTCTAAATCGTATAACTCAATCGTGCCGGTGTGCATCGGGATCCGAATGGCTTTCCAACGACCTTGCCGTAAAGCCTGTTTGCCGCCTTGTTCGTAAAACTCCCAATACAGGTAATCGTGGCGGTTTTGATCTTCGGTACAACCGGTGATCGTCGGCAGGAGGCTGATCGAATCAAGACCTGTCGGCGCTTCCGCTCCCGTGATTTCGCAAACGGTCTGCATCAAGTCACCGAAATAACCAATGTGGTCAGAAATAGTGTTTGCAGGAGTGCGGCCAGGCCAACGCACGATTAATGGTACGCGAATACCGCCTTCGTAAAGATCACGTTTCATTCCGCGCAATGGTCCCTTGGGATCGAATCGGCTGGTATCGTGACCGCCTTCGTTGTGAGGGCCATTGTCACTGGTGAACATCACAATCGTGTCGTCGTCAATCTCCAGTTTTTTTAACAAACCCAGGATCTGGCCAATGCCAGCGTCCATCCGTGTGATCATCGCGGCTTGGCCTTTGTCCTGGTTTTTCCAGTTTTCGCCTTCGTAGATCCCATAGTCCGGGACTTCCTGGCCATCCCCGGTTCCGGCAGTGCCCTCATTATTGGCGTGTGGGATCGTCAAAGACAAATACAGGAAAAACGGGCCAGATTTGTATTCGCGAATGAATTTCAAACCTTCTTCCAGAATCAGATCGTGGCTGTAGTCGAGTCTTTTCGTGGCATAGCCGCCGAGAAACAGCTGGCTGCGCGGCCTAGCCTTGTTGCGTTTGACTTGGTTGCGCAATTGAACTTTTTTTTCGTTACGCCAAAGGAACTCGGGATAGTAATTGTGTGCATGGGTTTGGCTTTGATAACCAAAGAAATAGTCAAATCCCTGTTTGGTGGGCAGTCCGGGATTGTCCGGTAGATCATCTCTTGATTCTCCCAATCCCCATTTGCCACACAGAGCCGTTTGGTAGCCAACTGATTTTAAGACTTCGGCGACGGTAACGTCTTCGTCTCGAAGCGATTGAATCAGGATTCGGTTGCCTGCGTTGCCACGGACGTGGGCGTGACCCATGTGTTTTCCGGTCATTAACACACATCGAGACGGTGCACAAACTGTACTGCCCGCGTAAAAGTTGCGAAACCTCATCCCTTCGCGAGCCATCTGGTCAAGGTGCGGCGTCTTGATGACCTGCTGACCGTAACAGCCTAGATCACCAAATCCCAAATCGTCTGCCATTATAAAAATGATGTTCGGCTTTTCAAAGCTCAACGCGCCAGGCACCAATCCCAGAACTGCAAATGGTAACGAAAGAAGAAGCTTTATCAGGAATGAACGTTGCATAGGCCTGTTTTTGGATCGTTTTTCTGGTTGAATTGATTTAAACTTTGGTTGGACTGCGCCATCCTGCTCGTTTAACGCGTGCCCAACTGGCCGCGCTCGGGGCGTTGCCCACGCGGTTAAACGATTGCCTGCTTTGAGTTGTGGTAAACGTTTTGCCAAATCATGACGCAGTCCCGTTAGTCTACTCTTGATAATTTGATCCTAAAACCATCCTCTCAAGGCTCGACCGTGATAGACAATTTTAAAAACAGGTACAAATGACTGAGACAGAAAAAAGACAATTCTCCATGGTCAACATCAACGATCTTGAACCGGTCGAATGCCCCTGCGGGATGACTCGTCGAGCCTTCACCGAAGATCCGGATCGAATCGCCTCACTTCATGTGGTCGACATTACGGAGGATGCGCAAACACATTACCACAAAATCATGACAGAGATCTATTACGTTCTTGAAGGGAGCGGCCAAATGGAACTCGACGGCCAGCTTGTTGATGTCGTACCCGGTTCAACGCTGCTCATCAAACCCGGTTGCCGGCATCGAGCCATCGGGAACCTCAAGATCCTGAACGTGCCGGTACCTGCGTTTGATCCAGATGACGAATGGTTCGACTGAAGTATTTACCGATTGCCAGAATTCCGGACGGGAAAATCTGGATAATTAGTTGCGAATGGTGAAGGAGGAAAAAAAGCAATTCACGATTCAAAATCACCATCAATTATTTGGGCGTTTGCCGTTTCTACGCCCACCAACCGCCGTTGATGTGTATCGTCTGACCCGTGATATAGGACGACATGTCACAGCAGAGAAACAGCACAACATCACTGATTTCGCTCGGTTCTGCGAATCGCCCAAGCGGAATATTGGCGAGCATTACTTTGCGGTTTTCTTCCGGAATCGACATTCCCATTTTTGTGTTCACGACTCCTGGAGCAATGGCGTTTACGCGGATATTCTTGCGAGCCAACTCTTTGCTGAGAACTTTGGTGAGTGTAATTACGCCGGCTTTGGCGGACGCGTAATTGGCTTGTCCAAAAAACCCCATCACTGCCGCCAGCGAAGCGACATTGACAATTGCGCCGCCTTCATTGAGCGACTCAACCGCTGCCTTACAACTATTGAAGACTCCCGTCAGATTCGTATCGATCACATCATGCCATTCCTGATCGCTCATTTTCTTAAAACTGCGATCTCGCAAAATGCCCGCGTTGTTGACTAAGATATCGAGCCCACCAAATTCATCAATCGTCGCCGCAACCATCGATTTCAATTGTTCGGTGTTGCGAACGTCGGCCGCGGCCGAAAAGGCTCGCTCCCCAAAATCAGCGACCGCTTTTTCAGCCAGCCCTTTGTTAATTCCATCTGGGTCATCAAAGTAGTTGACTACCAGGTTCGCTCCTGCCGCGTGCAGAGCCTGTGCTGTGGCAAGTCCAATCCCTTGACCGGATCCTGTTACGATGGCTGTTTTGCCTGATAAGTCGATTTGTCTCATAGATCTTTCTAACGTTCTTTAAGTGATTTTGATGTCGCGAGATTCGTGAGAATTCTGACCGAATTGTCACCAATTCAGCTACAAAATTTCCTGTACACTATTCAGGCTGCCAATTTGGTTTTCTTTTCTCCAGAAACGCGGCCAATCCTTCCCTGGCATCTTCTGTTTCGCGGGCTTCCGCGGAAACGGATATTGAAGTCCTCAAATCATCGAGGACTTGTTCCAAAGTACAATTCTCAATATGTCGTTTGGTAATCGCAAGAGCCGATTTTGATCCAGTCAGAATCGCGCCAACTAAGGCCTCTCCCCGCGACGCCAATAAGTCAGGCGAAACAACATCGTGACACAGCCCATACGTGGCCGCCTTCGCCGCAGTTACTCGCTCACCCGAAAGCAGCATGTACGATGCCGGACCACACCCGACTCGATGAATTAATAATGGAGTCACCATTGCTGCCGTGATTCCGCGCATCGGTTCGGGCAACATGAAGAACGCGCTTTCGCTGGCGATCACGATATCGCATGCGAGCACCATTCCCATGCCTCCCGCAAGCGCCGGGCCCTGGACAATGGCGACGGTAGGAACATCCATCGAGAAAATACCGGCTAACACGTCAGCATAGACTTCCGAATCCCGTTGCCATTCCTGTTTGCCATCGTCGGAATTGGCTCGTTCCTGCATTTCGCCCAAATCCATGCCTGCGCAGAATACGGAACCCTCAGCCGCCAATACGAACACCCTCAAAGTTGCCTCTGAGGCCAACCGCTCAATGGCTGCCTTGATTTCGTCAATAAAATCTCGCTTCAGCGCGTTTCGTTTGTCGGGCCGATTGAGAGTTACACGACCCACTCCACGTTCGAGGCTAAAGTTTACATACCGTGACATGAATTCCTGCCAATTTTACAAAAACGTATTTTAAGACGAATCATTTTGGCAACAACGGGTAAGAGAATTTTGGTGGATGACCAAGTGTTGATAAAAGTCATGCCTAGCCGAGAAGAGGAGCAAAGACGATTGGAATGCCACATCCAGAATTTTGCGGTCCTCGCCCTCGACAATGCAATTGGATAGAATGCCCGGTCTCAATTCGCATCGTGCGAATCCGATTTGCGACGCTTAATCCAGCAGAAACAAATGGCAAACCGCGACAAAATTCTCATCGCCAACGGACAAGGATTCTGGGGCGACAGTATTCTGGGCCCCATTCGACTCGTCAATGAAGGCCCTCTCGACTATTTAACGCTCGATTATCTTGCCGAAGTCACGATGAGCATCATGCAAAAGCTCAAGAGTCGTGATCCCAGCAAAGGCTATGCGACCGACTTTGTCGAGATGTGCCGGCGCGTGCTGCCAAAATGCAAGGAAAACGGAATTAAGATCGTCGCCAACGCAGGCGGGGTAAACCCGGTAGCTTGCCGAAAGGCGCTGGCTGAGGTCATTCGGGAACTTGGCTTGACGGGTTTGAAGATTGGAATCGTTGAAGGCGACGACATTCTTGATGATTTGAATTCGCTCATTGCAAGCGGTGAAGAATTCAAAAACATGGATAATGGTGAACCGCTTGAGCCGTATCTGGACAGCGTCAAAACTGCCAACGTCTATATCGGCGCAGAACCGATCGTTGAAGCGCTCAAGCTAGGCGCGGACATTGTAATTACGGGGCGAGCCACCGATCCGTCTGTCGTGTTGGCGCCGATCATGTACGAGTTTGACTGGTCCATGGACGACATGGACCGGCTGGCCGCTGGAACGATTGCAGGTCACATCGTGGAGTGCGGAGCCCAGTGTACCGGTGGTAACTACGTCCATTGGCGCGAAATTCCAAACATGGCTCGTATTGGTTACCCCATCATTGAAGCCTATCCGGACGGTTCATTCGTCGTTACCAAGCATGAAAATACCGGGGGCAAAGTGACGATCGAAACGGTCACGTCGCAACTGGTTTATGAAATGAGCAATCCGGCCAGCTACATCACGCCGGATTGCATTGCGGACTTCACATCAATTCAACTCAAACAGGAAGCTGAAAACCGGGTTCACGTCTCCGGAATCAAGGGTAAGCCTGCGACTGACACGTACAAGGTTTCCTTGTCATTCCATGAAGGCTACAAGGTCATTAGCCAACTTACGGTTGCGGGTCCCGATGCGGTCGACAAGGCAAAACTGTGCGCCGAGATTGTGTTTGATCGAGTCGCGTTGGATGGAGTTGAGTTCGACGAGAGTGAGAAGTTCATTGAGATCGTTGGTACCAATGTGTGCCATGCCGGAATCGTTGAGCCTCCGGCCGATCCCGCGGAAGTTATCCTGCGGATTGGGGCGCGCAGCACCGACAAAGCAAAACTTGACCGGTTAGGCATGGAGGTTGTGCCGTTGGTCACCAGCGGACCACCCGGCGTAACAGGTTTTGCAGGTGGACGCCCGAAGGCAACAGAGATTATCAGTTACTGGCCAGCCCTGATTGGCAAAGATAAGGTTCAAACGTCCGTATCGGTTGAAGAAGTATAAATGCAAATCATTCGTGGCGATCAAATTGAATTTGTCCCAGCCTCGCACGAAGATCCAAATGATCCTGGTGTGTTGAAACGAGTACTCGCGAACAAAAACCACCTTATCGATGGACGCGTGCAAATGGTCAACTGGTCACGGTTGCCCGTGAGGAAGTCCTTCCAGGCTCACTACCACGAAGACATGCAGGAAGTTTTTATCATTGTTAGCGGGTCGGTGGAAATGACCGTCGCCGACATGACTTGTTCACTTGACGCGGGCGACGCAATTCTGATTTCGCCACGCGAAGTTCACTCGATGAAGAATGTTTGCGACACGGATGTTAATTACATCGTATTCGGTATTTCAACGGAACAAGGTGGGAAAACGGTAAACGTCTGACGTGTGGGAAACTCAGACTGAACCCATCGACCTTTGTGTCCCAGACTCGCACCGGCTCAAATCCGTAGGCGAGTCTGTTCCAGACTCGCACCGGCCGAAACGGCCGAAACGGCCGAAACGGCCGGTTTGCCGGCTTCTGTCCGTTTGGGACAAACGGACCTACTGTTTTTGCGGCGTGAGCCATTAAATCAACGCTACCCGTCGTTTAGGCCAACAGCTATCTCTCGTGAACGCTTTCTTCGATACCAGCCGATTACCAACCCCAGTCCACAAAACAGCGCCATACCAATTGGAATCCAGTCGCCAATCTCACGATAAATACTGGAACGATCCATCCCTCGTACCTTCACCATCAGGATGGATACGTCCCGACGTGGACCTCGCTGCAAAATCCGCCCGCACGAATCGATTTCTCCGGAAAAGCCGGTGTTGGCACAAACGAGATTGGTCTTCCGCATTTCGACGGCGCGAAACACGTTACAGGCGAGATGAAAATCCAGACAACTGGTTCCATAAAACCAGCCATCATTGGTCAAATTGATCATCGCATCGGGTTCGTTTTCGTCTGCCTTCAACTCATTCAAGTGTCGCCGGATGAGATGAGGCACAGTCGTTTCGAAACATATACTCGGCGCCAGTTTCACGTCATTCAGTTCAAACGTTTTTGGAACCGTTCCTGCCGCACAGCTTGGGAAATGATTTGAAAATCCAGGGATCCACTCCAAAATCGGATAATATTCGCCAAACATGACGCGATGATTTTTGAAATATCGTTCAACAATTTTACCTCGCCGATCAATTAACACGGTCGAGTTGTAAACTTCATCTCCGATATACGTGCCAAATGTCCCAGCCAGTAAGGCAACAGGTTCGGGAAAAATCTCGGGAAACCCGGTTGCCAGCCGCCAACCCTTTTGCAATCCTCCCCCCGCATCGTAGTCTCGAAGCCACTCAGGCGTTTTCTCGTTAACAGACATGACGTCGCAGATCGGCAGATTCGATTCTGGCCAAACAATCAAGTCAATTTCTGCGGCTTCGCGGCGAACCTGCCAAGTCAATTGACAGCTTTGTTCGAATTTTTCGTCGCTCTCCGCGTTTCGCTCGTACAAGTTGGTGTCAACGGAACTCTGTACGAGAGCGAGATTCAGACTGCGCTTTTCATCAATAGCAATGGCTTCGTTCAATCGGTATTGTCCGTAACCCAATACCACGGCGATCGATCCTACGGCGACGAATGCCTGGAACCAACTCGTTTTTCGTTCGCAACACGAAGAATAGACCGGAATTCCAATTAAACATGCCGCAAACAATACCATTGCAAAAGTCAACGTGTAGCCGCCGAAGAGATCTGCGACCTGGATTATGATCGGTAATTTGAATTGGGAATGAGACAAACAGACCATGCCCATGCCCGTCAATAAATTGCACCGCATCCATTCGACTCCTGTCCACGCGACAGGCGCAGCGATCCACAACGGTATCCGACAGCCATGTACGAGTGACCGAGTCGTTCCCACCAACAAAACCGTGTACAGCGAAAGATAAACACTCACGGTCATCCAGCCAAACCAGAGTGCCCAGTGCGGAATTGGAATAAAGTAGAAAGTGGCCAACCAATAAACCAAGCCTGCAAACCATAGCGAGCGATAAGGACGTTTGCCAGGCAGCCGTTTTAGGCCGCAAAGCCAAATCAACGGGGCCGGCGCGACCCAGGCCAGAAACCAAAATCCCACAGGAGGGAATGACAGCCACAACATCGTCATGGTCGCCAGCGCGGCGATCAAGGTCAGCCGGGAACTTGATTGCTTTTCGCTTTTTTCTTCAGGATCGCCGATTTGATTTTGACGCGATCTCTCGGTTTCTTTCACGAACGAACTCTTTACTTGCGATAACCGTTTGGGCTCACGGGTAACCCACATCAATTGCTTCCTTTCAATACGAATCACCATCATCGTATTGGCATCCAGCGTAACTTGCTATATGAATTTATCGTCGAGGTCGGAAGTTGGAGGTCGGAAATATAATTCCTTCAGACCAAGATGTCAGGATGTTTTTGAAACGAGTCAATTACAGCGGAAACACGCGAACTGTTTCTCCAGCCGGATGCGTTTTGGTGCCAGCCGAGAAATAGGCGAGAGCTTCGGCTTGGCCAAGGGTAGTCAAATCGGATGATCCTTGCCACTGAAGTGGTTCAAATTTTCGTTGTGCCGATTCATCCTGGACCCAGCGGCCGGGCCAGTAAGTCGGACGATCTCCACGAGCCTCGTGCGCCAAACTCAGTTCGGCCACCACCGACGACGGTTCAATCGACTTATGTCCTGTCATCATTCGCAAAGCGGTGCGGACAAACAGATGAAAGCCGACGAGGCTGCTGACCGGGTTACCCGGCAATCCGAAAACGTAGGTTGTCCGATCAGGTCGGTCCAGGACGCCAAACCAAATCGGTTTACCGGGTTTGACCGCAACCTTGTGAAAGACTTGCTCGACACCGGCCTTGGCTAGAATCGGCGGAACCAGGTCAAACTCGCCCATCGAGACTCCGCCCGAAAGCAACAAAACTTCACTCTCAAGCCCATTCGAAATGAGTCTTGTTAGTTCGCTTTCATTGTCGCGACCAATGCCCAGATCCTGGACCTGCAATCCCAGCGACCTCGCCATCGCGACTAGCATTGGTCCATTACTGTTTCGAATCAGCCCCTGGTTCGGTTTTTCATCGCAGCGGACCAGTTCGTCACCGGTCGGAAGAACGGCGATTTCTGGGTTGCCAAAAACCTGGATGGCCGCGGCCCCCGTTTCCGCCAACAGCCCGATGTCCGTCGCACGAATTTGATGACCCGTTGAAAATACAGTTTGCCCGACGCTGATATTCGATGCTTTTGGCATCATATGTTTACCAGCCTTCAACTCCTCGACCTGCAGGGTTACTATCGACCTGCCGTCAACCTCCTTAGACTCCGTTTGTTCAATCATCACGACCGCATCGGCACCTGGCGGCATTGGCGCGCCGGTCATGATTCGCGCGACGCGACCAGTCGTCAGTTTTTTGCGTGGCCACGCTCCGGCTGCGATCGTCTCCACGACCTCAAATTCGCGGCGGCCTTCAGCGATGTCTTGACTCATCACGGCATACCCATCCATCACCGATTTGTCGTGAGGTGGCGAATCGACGTCTGAACAAACGTCCGCTGCCAAAACTCGGTCAACCGAATCGGCGAGGGTGACGGATTCGATCGGCATCGGTTTTACGGTTTGCTGAATTAGCTTAAATGCTTCTGAGATAGAGATCATTATTCGAATTCTGGAATCGGGAGGGATTTACTGCACGAATCATCGGTCTAACGCCAATACCGTTCAAAGTTCGACACTGAATCTTCGAAAACAACCTAGTCATCCTGAACTGAGTGGAGCGAAGTGAAGCATCCCTCGTGTTTTCGCGTGAGATTCTTCGTGGCTGACGCTCTCTCAGAATGATTTGTGTTACATTCGTTCTCCGTTGAACGGTATTATGTTTAACGCGCGTGAAACTGTCCCCTGGGGGCCTACAAACTGATAAAATTACGAAGCAATTCTGATCCGCCTTCTGTCAAAAAACTCTCGGGATGAAACTGGACGCCGAAGGTCGGGTGCTCTTTATGCCGGACAGCCATAATCTCTTTGGAGCCATCGGGCGCGTCTGCCCAACCACAAACTTCAAATTCATCGGAAAGCGTGTCCGGCTTAATGACCAGACTATGATAGCGGGTAGCGGTCATAGGATTTGGCAAACCTGCGAAAATCTCTTTTCCATCGTGATAAATCTGGTCCGTCTTTCCATGCATCAAACGTTCCGCCCTGACAATTTCACCCCCCGTTGCCGCGCCGATGCTCTGATGTCCCAAACAAACACCAAACAACGGCAAGCGACCCTGAAAATTAGTGACACAATCAACCGAAATACCCGCTTCCGCAGGCGTGCACGGGCCCGGCGAAATGATGAGGTGCGAAGGAGTTAATGAATTGATCTCCGAAATCGTAATCTTGTCATTACGAAATACGCGAATGTCCAGTGTCGAATCGAGCTCGCCAAGTCGTTGTACCAGATTGTAGGTAAATGAATCGTAATTATCGATAATTAGAATCATGGTTCGAAGCAACTCGCTTGTCGACGACGCGGGCGGGCGCGCCTAGGTTTTCATTTCTGGCCCGACTCAGCCCGGCTTCCGAGTCCGACAAATCGCTAGCAGCATTGTGGACAAATTGTCTCGCTACGAAAGGGCCGTTCGATATTGACGCGGTGAATGGACGTCTCTATTTTCGCGTCGCTTTGAATTTATCCAATCCACATTAACCATTGCATGGAGGCAGTGGCCAGTGCCTACCCCTAACAACGCTGTATCAAAATCTGAGATTTCGTCCGTTCCTTTATTGGATGTTGGACGAGGCAATTTGCCGTTAAAAGAAGAAATCATGGAGTCGTTTTCCCAGATCTTCGACTCGGGTCGTTTTATCGGTGGTCCGCACTGCCAATCGCTTGAACAATCCGTAGCTCAACATTGCGAAACCGAGTTTGCTGTCGGATGTGCTTCCGGAAGTGACGCTTTGCTGCTGGCCTTGATGGCGATCGGGATCGAAGCAGGCGACGAAGTCATTCTGCCGAGTTTTACGTTTTTTGCAACCGCCAGTGCCGTAACTCGTCTTGGCGGGACCCCTGTTTTTGTGGACATCGATCCGCAAACGTTCAACCTCGATGCGGCCGCCATCGAACGAGCCATTACTCGTCGCACCAAAGCGATTATTCCGGTGCACTTGTTCGGCCAATGCTGCGATATGCAGCCGATCATGGATCTGGCGAATCATCACGAACTCGAGGTCATCGAAGACTGTGCACAGTCAATTGGGGCAAATTACAACGGCAAGCCGGCTGGAAGCATCGGTCGCATGGGTTGCTTCAGTTTTTATCCGACAAAAAACCTTGGCGGCATGGGAGATGGAGGCATGTTGACGACGAACGATCCGCAGATTGCGGATCGACTTCGCCTGTTAGCCAACCATGGAATGCGGCCCCGTTATTACCATCAGGAAATTGGCATCAACAGCCGCCTCGACTCACTTCAGGCCGCCGTCCTGGGTGCGAAAATGAAACACCTTGACACGTGGTCCGAACAAAGAAAGGAAAACGCCGCCCGGTACCAGAAATTGATGATCGAAAACGGTTTGGTCGATCAAGTCATCCTCCCATCGGCCAATAGTAACAGCCGCCACGTCTGGAATCAGTACACCATTCGGATTCCCAACGGCTGGCGAGACAACGTTCGACAACAAATGACGGACATGAACGTGGGCACGGAAATCTACTATCCGATTCCGTTGCATCAACAAGTCTGTTTTTCATATCTGGACATCGACAAGTCCACGTTGTCCCATACGGCTCAAGCCGGCAACGAAGTTCTCAGCCTTCCGATTTTTCCCGAACTGACAGCGGCTGAGCAAGAACATGTCGTTAAGTGTTTGTCGAGCGCAATGCAGGCCCAGACGACACAATATCGCATGGCATCGTAAATTACTCTGCCAATCGATTGACGTTAAGAAACAAGGTAAAGCAAGTCAGCTAATGTTGGCTTGCTTTTTTGCATAATTCATCCGTGATCTCAGCGAAACAGCTCAAACCTGTGGTTGCAGCATTCGTCGTGAACCCCCTCTTGCGAATCGAGTCTAAATCTGAGGCCATTCTTATGCGTTCAGTCTTTCCAACCCGTTTTCGATTAACCAAATTGCGGTTAAACTCGATTTTTCCAATTGAATTGAACTTATGCTCAACAACGTACCGTTTAGAAATATTAAACACGGCGAACTCACGGTCGAAGGGTATTCGCGTGCGGCTGTACAGACCTACTGGCGCATTCCCGAGTTGAAACTTGGATTCGATCTCGGTGCACATCCGTGGGACTTCATGGGCACTCCGAACTGGCTGTTATCGCATTGCCACCTCGATCACGTTGCCGCATTACCGCTGTATGTCGCTCGACGGCGGCTAATGAAAATGAACCCGCCGACGGTTTATTTACCGGCTTACGCGGTCGATCCTGTTCGGCAAATGTTGAATTCGTTTGAAAAGCTGGACAGAGGTCGCTTGAAATGCGAACTCGTCGGTGTTGAGGCCGGTGACGAACTCGAGCTTTCGCGAGAACTGGTGATTAAAGTCCTTAAAACCAAACACACATTGCCGAGTGTTGGCTTCGTCATCTTTGAACGTCGAAAAAAACTCAAGCAGGAATACATCGGCTTGACGGGTGAAGAAATTCGTGACCTTCGCCAAAGTGGAGTCGAGATTTCTGTGGAGCGGCGGGTTCCGTTGATTGGGTACACCGGCGATACGTCGCCTCCAGGCCTGGATGATAACCCGTTGTTTTACGAATGTAAGATCTTGATCACCGAGATGACCTTTGTCGCGGCGGATCATCGCAAACAGCTGATTCACAAAAACGGGCACATGCATCTTGATGATTTTGTTCGACGCAAAGACAAGTTCCGTAATGAGGTTATCGTTGCCGGTCATTTGAGCACGCGATACAACAAAAAACAGGTCGAATCGGTTGTCAAGAAAGTCTTGCCCGACCTACTTGGCGGTCGTTTGAAGTTGTGGGTGTAGTTGGATACTGTTCGATGGCGCAAGAAATGAGCGAAAAGTCATTCTGAGAGAGCTTTAGCGACCGAAGAATCTCGCGCAAGGTCACGAGAGATCCTTTCCGCCGCAGCGGACTTGGGAACAGCTCAAAATTGACTTCTGGAACTTAATCGGCAAACAGCGCGTATTTTTGGCTGCTTGATTAAACAGGTGGCCACAGGGGTAACCGAGATTCTTTATGTTTCTCTGTTTTCTCATTTGGGTTTGAAAGGCCGCCCATGAACGATCCGAAGTTATCGCAGACTTTTCATCCCCAAGCTGTGGCTCCCAAATCTGTTTACATCCATATCCCGTTCTGTCGACACCGGTGTGGATATTGCAATTTCACGTTAGTCGCCGGTCGTGATTATCTGATCGATCGGTTTCTCGACGCACTCGAAACGGAAATCGGATGGCTCGATCGCTCGTATGAAATTGAAACGTTGTTTTTCGGCGGCGGAACACCCAGTCATCTCTCGCCAGCGAATCTTCAACGTCTCAATCAGATCGTACTTTCGCGGTTTACCCTGAGTCCAGATTACGAAGTGACCGCTGAATGCAATCCAGGCGATTTGAATAACGCGTGCGCCCAGTCTTTGGCTCGATGCCACGTCACTCGAATCAGTCTTGGCGTTCAGAGTCTTAACGGCAAAAAACTGAGGATACTGGAGCGCGACCATGACGCTGAAATCGTGCGGACAGCGATCACCAACGCTCGTCGGTTCGCCAGGAGTGTGTCGCTGGATATGATTTTTGCGTCGCCCAGAGAATCTCTCCAGCAATGGCAGGATGATCTCAACCAGGCAATCCTGCTACAACCCGATCATTTTTCAACCTACGAACTCACTTACGAGAAAGGGACTTCATTTTGGATTCAGCGCGAACGTGGCCAGTTGTCGTCTGCGGATGAAGAATTGCGTTGTCAAATGTATGAATTTGCAATCGATACGCTGGCGCGACATGGTTTCCGGCAATACGAAATATCCAGCTTTGCGAAACCTGGCCATGAGTGTCTACACAACAATATCTACTGGTCAGGACAACCCTATTTTGCTTTTGGCCCTGGGGCCTCACGTTTCGTTGATGGCATTCGCGAAACCAACCATCTGAGTACGACCAGGTATTTGAGCCTGGTTGAATCGGGTAAATCTCCTGTCGCTCAGCGCGAACAGCTATTGGGAAAAGACTCCGCTTTGGAACAGCTGGTGATTGGGCTTCGGTGCAACCAAGGCGTCATGCGCTCGGAGTTTGTGGAGCGAACCGGCTTCGAAGTCTCAGAGCTGATCGGTGAACGTCTGCGCGACAAGCTGCTGCAAGAGGACTTGCTGCAAGCGAACGCAGAACGGGTCAATCTCACACGCCCTGGATTAATGGTCTGCGATTGGATTGCCGGCGAAATAATGGGCCAATGAGACTCGTTGTTGCACGTATCGATAGAATAAGAGCCAACGATAATTCGTTGCCAAACCTGGGCTTGTTAATCAACGTCGGGAAAGAGATAACGTAGGGAACACAAACCCAAAATTTTTACACGGAAGACCGCCGCCATGGGACGCCTGGTTTTAATTACACTCGCGTTGACTGTGTCATTTGGCATCTCGGGTTGCAGTGAAGCGACCGATGGACTCGGTGGAGTAGACAACGGGGCGGCAACCGCTCCCGATACTACTCCCCAGGAAACGGCCAGAAGCAAATCTCCCTCACCGGAAGAGACGTTAACGCGATTGATAGAACTGGCTCGTGCGGGCGATTGGGAGACCTACGTCGACGACTTTTACGGCGAATCCCACAAGTTTGAGGGTATGGCCGAGCGCCGCGATGCCGTGGTTGCCAAGTTTCGCAATCAGTGGGCGGACAAAGTCGTGGCGGGATTCGAGCCCTTGGAAGGCAAGGCCGCCGAGATTGTTGAAGACGGCAAGAAGGCTGTATTCAGCGTTGATGGCAAACCTTCGTTTATGTTGTATCTGAGCGACGACGGCAGGTGGACCTTCCATTTGTAAGCGACATCAAAAAAGACCTTTGAAGGTCAGCGACTGTCATTGAGTTTGTCACTGAGGCGTTTGGAAAGCGGAATCGAAAAATCGTCGGTCGGAGTTGCCAAAACCAATATTCTCGACGGCAAAAAAAACGTCGAATTCAAATGAGAAAACGCACATCGGAAAATCCCATGCAACGATTCAAAAAAATATTGGTAG
>JAHEJI010000259.1 GCA_024638965.1 Planctomycetaceae bacterium | reverse complement strand
GTCTGGGTGCCAGGCAAACTTATTTTACACATTGCGCGTGTCGGCTGGATTACCGCCAAGTCAATCCTGTCTTGCCGGAAGGCGTCGAAGTTGGTTACGACGGATTGAGAATTGAATTGAGCTGACGAAGCGGTCGTAGCTTGATGGCAACCTCTCCCAAGTTGGGAGAGGTCGACGTCTCAGCGGCGGGCGAGGTTTGTTGATTCCGCAAGTTCGCCAGGAGAAGGCCCCAGTTTGCAACGAATCAAGTCTGAACTCTGGCGATTTCAGCTACGTTCCATGTGCGGCAAAAAAACAGCCGCGTATTGACACGCGGCTGGTATCGATTGGGTTTTAAATCACCAAGCAAAGTAACTATTTTTTGGCGATCTTGTCCTTGTCGATCAGGTCCAGATAATCCGACGCGATTTTAAAGACCTCGGTCAGATAAAACGTCTTTTTGATCTGGTCACTTGAATGATTAATCTGGTCTTCAATGGTCTTCTCGTCCTCTTTTTCCGCGTTGAGTTCTTTGCGGCGAGCGATGAATTTCTCTTCATTCAGCGTAACGGCTTTGCGTTCCTTCTGCTTCTTGTACTCTTCAATGTTCTTGTTTCTTTTTATGAAATCTTCCGATTTGGCAACTCGTTCTTGCGACCGCTGCTGCAACGTTGACAGCAGGTCGTTTTTGACCATCTGCATTTTCGTGTACTTCGCTGGTGGAATGCGGTCGAACTCCACGGGGTAATCAAGGTCCGATTCGCTCACATCCATGTGATCGCTGATCGAAGGCAGCGTTACATCAGCCAGGACACCCCGCTGTTGGGTACTATCACCGTTGGGACGGTAAAACTGCTGCATCGTGATTTTAAGCGCGCCAAACATGTTGGGTGGATTTTCGACTTTAAACAGAAGCTGGTTAAGGTTGACAAGATTTTGAACGGTACCTTTGCCGTGCGTCGTCGTGTCACCGACAACGAGTCCGCGCCCGTAATCCTGTACTGCGCCGGCGAGAATTTCACTGGCACTTGCGCTGAATTTGCTCGTCAGAACAACCAGCGGTTTGTCCCACGCCATGCCAACGGATTCGTCATTGTGTTTGTGAACCTGGCCGTACGCGTCTTTGACCTGAACTACCGGCCCGTAGTCAATAAACAGGCCCGTGCAATCAATCGCCTCCCGGAGGCTACCTCCACCATTACGGCGAAGGTCCAACACGACACAATCGACCTGCTGGGTTTTAAAATCTTCAAGAATTCGTCTCACATCTTCGGTGGTGCTTCGCACCTCAGAACTGCGACGATTGGAACTACCCATGTCGGCGTAAAAGCTTGGCAGGTCGATGACACCAATTTTTCGTGGTGTGCCATCAGGGTTTTTGCCTTCTTCAAAAACTTTGCCGCTGGCCGCGCTATCTTCGAGTTTGATCTTCTCGCGAACAATGGAGATCGTTTTGATTTCGTTGCTATTTTCCGGCATGATTCCCAGGCGAACTGTGGTGCCCGCTTTGCCACGGATCAACTTGACCACATCATCCAGTTTCATACCGGTCACGTCGATAGGTTCGCTGTCGTCACCCTGACCGACGGAAACAATTTTATCCTCAACCTGGACTTCGCCCTGTTTATCAGCCGCGCCACCAGGAACGATCCGCTTGATGACCGTATATCCATCATCGGTGGCCGAAAGTGTGGCGCCGATTCCTTCCAGCTGCAGGCTCATCGCGATCAGGAAATTCTCGAAAGATCCCTTGGACATGTACGATGTGTGTGGATCAAATGCGCTGGTGATGGCGGTTACATACATTTCGACAACGTCTTCGTTGTCGGTCTGGTGCATCCGCGTTGCGTAGGCTGAATATCGTTTACGAAGTTTTTCAATCGGGTCTTTGGCAGGTTTGCCGTCTTTTTCCAGTTCGGCCTGCACACCTTTTTCGACAAGCAGGTTGTATTTAATTCGCTTCCGCCAAACTTCGCGGGCCTCGGCGACGTCGGTCGGGAAGTCGAGTGAATCCCGGTCGGTATTCATCTCTTCGTCAATCGTGAAATCATGTTCTTCTTCAAGCAGCTCCAGGGCGGTCGCGACTCGTTCGTCGACTCTTTTGAGGAAACGATTGTAGATGGTAAATGCAGCCGTATAGTCACCCGACTTGATTTGGTCATCCAATTCGTCACGAAAGGCCTCGAACTCCTTGATATCCGATTTCAGAAAATAGACTTTCATCGGATCGAGGTTCTTAACGTAAATGTCGAAAGCCCGCTCGGAAATCTTGTCGTCCAGCGGTCGCGCCGAAAGGTGATCTTGTTGCATCAATGTTGAAACAAGCAGCGATACCTGGCGATCAATTTGAGTCGGCTTGCCCAGCTTGTCGGCGTTGGCGGTGAGATTAACTCCAAACGCAAAGACAAAAACAAAAACGCCTACGATGGCGGCCTTGAACCCAAACTGAATTTTGATTTGGGAAACGAGGCAAGGTTTATTTGAACGCATATTTATCCCTCAAACGGTTTATCCGAAATGACTCAGATTTCGTATCTTAACATTAATTAGCACCGGAATCGTAGAGTCTAAGCTAAACACCGGCAAGAGCGATTTCATTGTAACTGCCATCAATCGAAGGAACGCAAGGACTCCAGAAGCCTTATCAAGCCAAATTCAGCCTGTTTCCACTTGAACCACGAATTCAGGCGACCTCAACGGGTGGGACGACACTCAATTTGGGTGGGCTGCTTGGGTGTCGACTGGATAGACCCGGTTTCTTGGCTTCCGACTTAACACTGCGTTCGATCCGAAACCAAGTTTGGATTCCAATCAGGACAAAACTCACTCGGTCGACTGAATCAACTCTGCAAATTATAATGCAGCGGCTTTGTCGAATAACCCAGAAAAACTATTGTCTGGGGATTCAACACCTCAATTTGAATCCTTGCGCCAATCTGGATCTAATTTTTCAGCGCAATGAGACAAACCTGAGTTTTTTACGCCGCTCCTGCCCGATTGGTTCAACATCACTTTTCGCCGTATATCCGGTTTGTTCCGGATTTGTCAAGCATTTTGTGTTTCTCCTACGAGGTTGATTACCAACTGTGCCAGCCTTCCTTTTGATGAATGCGGGAGCAAATTCCGGCGCCCGTTTTGAACTGGATCCGAATGAAACCAATCTCCTGGGACGCGATTGGCAATGCCAGATTGTGCTTAACGATCCACAATGTTCGCGGGTACACGCGCACGTTTACCAGGACGACGACGGCTGGTGGGTCCGCGACAACCAGAGCAGCAACGGAACCTACGTAAATGGTCAAACCATCGACCAAGCCAAACTGGGTGACGGAACCGAGCTTCGAGTCGGCAGTTGCCAGTTTACGTTTTCGTTAAACGAAACGATCGTCCCCTCGGATGACTCGGATCCAAAATCGACCCATCACACCATCATCCTGGATGAATCGATGGATCCTCGTGAAACGGGCCAATACACCCTGAACTTTCTCAAAGGTCACAACTGGGGGCAAGATTTCTTTTTCCTGTTTCAACTCAGCGTCAAACTGCTGGGAGTTGACGATCCGGAATCTGTAATTTCGATTTGCATGCGGCGTCTATTTGATCGAACGCAAGCCTCGGCGGCCGGTTTCCTGTGGTTAAACGATAACGGGCAACTGACCCCCAAGATCGTGTTCCCCGAAGATCAATCGGAAAAGTTGGCCATCAACGAAGATTTGACGCGACGCGTTGTCACGCAAAAAAGAGCGATTCGCATCGAGCAGGAAACAGCCAAACTTTACGCCGATTCCATCTGTGTTCCGCTGATTTCGGATGAAGAGGTCAAAGGCGCAATCCATCTGTATCGGCAAAGCAAGCCGTTTCACGATTCGCATTTTCAATTGGCCTGCGCCATGGCCAACATTATGGTTCGTTCGCTGGCACGGGCTAACCGGCAGGCATCATTAATCGCCGAACATTCGCGACTGGTTGACAAATCCGCGACCTTTGATGAACTGCTGGGAGAAAGCCCGAAAATGCTGGAACTGAAATCACGCATCACACGTGTCGCCAAGGCTTCCGGATGCGTTTTGATCCGAGGGGAAAGTGGTGCCGGAAAAGAACTCGTGGCCCGTGCGCTGCACCGGGCCAGCCCGCGTGCGGATCGCCCGATGCTGAGCGTTAATTGCGCGGCGATTCCTCGCGACTTGATGGAGAGTCAGCTGTTTGGGCACAAGAAAGGCTCGTTTACCAGTGCCGATCGCGACCATATCGGTTGGTTCCAGCAAGCCGACCTGGGCACCCTGTTCCTGGACGAAGTTGGCGAATTGACGCTCGAAGGACAGGCGAAGCTTTTGCGGACCCTGGAAGGACATCCATTCCTGCCCGTTGGTGGCACGGAAGAGGTCAGCGTCGATGTTCGCGTGATTTGCGCCACCAATCGAGACTTGAAAGAGTTTGTTTCCGAAAAAAAGTTTCGCGAAGACCTGTATTATCGGCTCACGGTTTACGAACTCTACATTCCGCCGCTGCGGGATCGCGAAGGCGACATCCAGATGCTGATCAACTTTTTTCTGGATCATTTTCGCAATCGGCATGGCAAGTTTGATTTGAAACTTTCCAAGAAGGCTAATTCCCGGTTGCTCTCCTATCAATGGCCCGGGAATGTCCGGCAGCTCAGAAACGTGATCGACAGTGCCGTCGTGATGTCGGAAGGAAAGGAAATCCGCAGCGAAGATATCGGCATTCGGGACGTCGGTGAAAACGAGTTTGAGACGTTGCGAATCGATCATTGGGAACGGAAGTTAATCGGTGACGCGCTCAAGCGAACCGACGGCAGCGTCCCCAAGGCGGCAGAGCTGCTGGGAATCAGCCGCGCTACCCTGTATCGCAAAATCGACGAGTACGGAATTAAACGAAAATAAAACCTCGGTACTCAGTACTCGATACGGTTTCTCGGGAGTCAAGCTACGGGATTCTCGACTCGACTCGGAGAGTCAAGCTACGACATTGCAACTTCCATTCCGACCTCTGACCTCCAAATTCAGACCTCCGAATTCCGAATTCCGACCTCAAAAATCAGGCGGCTCGTTTGGGGAAAGTAACCTCGGGCCTGGATGCGGGTTTGCGACGTGCGAACGCGTTGCCTATCAGGTCCTCCGTACTCGGAGTTTGGGGAAACGTAACGACGCTCACGTTACGCTTCTTGCTGTCCTGCGTCTCTTTTTTCGGTGGGTCGTCGGTTGGTGGCCGAAAACCGGCCCCCTCGAGCCCTTTGATATGAATATCTTGTTGTGGGAAAGCGATTTCAATATTCTGTTCACGGAAGGCCTGATCGATTTGCATGTTCAAATCGTGACGAACCTCCGCAAATTGGTCGCGGGACGGGATAACAACCCGCAATTCAAAATGAAGCGTGCTGTCGCCAAATTGCTGAAAGACAACTGACGGTTCCGGATCGTTGAGGACCAGCGGACATTGACGGGCCTTTTCAAGGAGCGTCCGTTCGACAAGACGCGTATCCGAACCGTATGCAACTC
>JAHEJI010000005.1 GCA_024638965.1 Planctomycetaceae bacterium | reverse complement strand
ACTCTGACACGAGTCTGGGACAGACTCGGCTACTGCTCGGCTACTCTGACACGAGTCTGGGACAGACTCGGCTACTGCTCGGCTACTCTGACACGAGTCTGGGACAGACTCGGCTACTGCTAAGGAATTGCGAACCGTCAGAAATTCATGTACGGCAAAACGTACAACACGTACAGAATCGCCAAAGCGATTTGTACGATCGCGTAAGGCACCGCCGCTTTAACGAAGCCCATAAATGTCATCGGCAATTTGTGCTTGTGCATGATCGTAACGGCGACCAAGGTCGACGCGGAGCCTATCGGAGTAAGATTGCCACCCAAGTTAGCTCCGAAAATGACGGACCACCACAGCGTGGAATCGTTTGGCGTTCCCAGATCGTGAAGGATGTTGCCAAACATGGCCGCGAGTGGAATGTTGTCCGTCACGCTACTGAAAACAGCAGATCCACACAGCAATGTCGTTGCATCCATCCGACTGGGAGGAACTTGTTTGATGTCATGCACGACGGCTTGTAGCCCTTCGCCGATGGCGTGCAAAACCATAGCGTGTTCCATTACGTAAATCACGACAAATAGTGCCATAAAGAAGCCGATCAAGTCCCAATCGATCGCGCTGTAAAAACGATTCACTTCCGATTTAAACCGCCAAAGCATGATCGTGGCAAACGACATTGCGACGAAACCCATCCCAAGATTGCTAATTCCGGGCAGTGCAGATGTCGTGGCGATCACGAGAATGAATAAAACCAGCATCACGGCCGCAAATTTGAAAAAGCCCCAACTCTTGACGCCATCGTTTTCATCAAAACTCTCCACCAATTGCTTTGCGACTGATTTTTCATCAGCCGTCTTCAAACGCTTAATCTTGAAAAGAGCCGATCCCATCCACAGCGTCAGCAACGTCGAAACCAGGACAAACGGTGAGGACTTGATTAAGAAGGTGGTGAAACTGATATCGGCTGCGGTCCCGATAATGATGTTGGGGACACTACTGATCAGCGTCAACAAACCGCCAATGTTGGTAAGCAGCCCTTCAATCAACAGGAACCCGAGGAGCAGTTTTCTTTGATCAAGTTTTTCCAGGGAAACGACCGTTAACGAACCGACAATGATCATCGCAGTGACGTTATTCAATACGGCCGAAAAGACGACCGTCATGAACCCGTAAAAAAAAAGCAACAAGAACGGATCACCCTTCGAAGCCTTCGTGACTTTGATCGCAATCCAGGTGAACAGCCCGGATTTGCTTGTCACGTCTACAAACAGGCTCGAACCAAGGATGATTGCAATCACAGACCAATCGATCCCGGGAATGTAGACTGGTGTTTTCAGCCGTTCACCGTCGACGTGCAGTGAAGAATGGTGATTATGGTCGACTGCGGCGGGATCCGGTCCGCCCTCTTCGTCATCCAGCGCGATCTCGTCGGTTTTTTCCGTGCTGCCTTCTGGATAAAACTCGATATCGACAGGTGCTGAAAATTCGACATCAACTTCGCCTCCGGGAACCACCACGCGATGCGAACCCACAACGATCTGCTCAAAACTCAGGATACCGGTAAACGTCGCCAGCAACAGGCAAACGATCGCAAAGCTCCCCGCAATGATCGACTTCTTGGCATGGATCTTTTCTTCCACTGCGAGCGCAACGATCAAGCCAACCAACAACATCGCAAACATAACCGTGATTGGCCAGCTGACTTTTCCCGCTTCCGCAATCAGTGAAATGGTGGACATGGTACCTGGCTTCTCAATCCTTGGTTTAGTTTCGTCTTTGCCGTCAATGCAGTCGGCTCGTTCAACGCAACACGCCGGCGTTAGTTCTTCGAATCAGCGGATCGAAAAAGCGCTTGCGGTGGCAGTCGAATAAATCGGTGTTAAATCATCAGCATCGGAATCGTTCGCATCTCAACTGCCAACGGATAAGCCAACCCGTGCATCGCCAATTGGTCGTCGTCTTTGGTATGCAAAATCAGCAAGTCAACATGGTTGTCTTCGATGATCCGGAGATGATCTTTCATCAAGTGACCGACGGTCACAATCGATTCGACTTCTACGTTTCCCGATTCCTCAATGACTTGCCGACACGATTCGATGTAATCTCGCGGTTCGGCAAGCAGCTGTTCCATGATCGATTCTTTGGCGATTTCCGAATCGATGTCGGCGATCTTGTCGATGACCGAAAGAAAACGCTCAAAGTAATATTGATCTTCGACGTGCGTCAACAACAGTTTGCCTCCCGTCCGAACCAGTTTGGCGGCAACATTGACCAGCCGGTGATCACCGGCAAGATGGTCAGTGATGGCCATCACTTTCGCCGTTCCTGTTTGGATCAATTTCCTTGTTTCAGAGTCCGTTTGAAGTTCCATCCGCGGCATTAGCAGGATTGGAACGGTTGTCGCCTGAGTTAACACATCGACATAGACTCCCAGGCTGTAGGGAAACTCGGTTGCTGGAGTGTGCAGATTGCGATAAGTGCAAATCAAATCGGGTTTCTGCTGGTTTACCAGTTCGAGCAATTCATTGACGCAGGAGAATGCATCTCCATTAACTTGTTCCCACTTGGGGTTGTACTCTTCAGAGAAGACCTTCAGAAAGGCCTGAACCTCCTCGATAAACGGTTGACTACCGGTCGCGTCCTTGTCGGTTACGATCAGCACTTTGTCAACTCGGACATCTTCGGGTTCAAACTTATCCTTTGCAGCCGCCCGAAAGATACTCTCAAACTGGTCGATTTTGGTCATTTTGTTCCCCGTAGTTGTGCAGGGGCATATCATAAACGCAATTCAGTTTTGATAATACGCGAGGTAGCCGTTGCGGTTTAATCTACTCTAAAGTCACATTGTTAACGCGACAAAGTTTATCCTATGGAATTATTTGACACGCACGCTCATCTTGATGATAAACAGCTAAGACCCATTCTCGATCAAGTCGTCACGAATGCCTTGGAGGCAGGTTTGACCGGCATGGTAGCGATCGGAACAACGGTTGCCTCCAGCTACGCTTGCATCGAGATTGCCGAGCAGCACGAAGTTGTGTGGGCTGCCGTAGGCATCCATCCGAACCAGTGTGCGACTGCCAACGAAACTGATTGGGGCCAGATCAAAAAACTAATCAAACACCCGAAGGCTGTTGCACTCGGTGAAACGGGACTCGATCGTTATTGGGACTATTGTCCGTTTGCAACCCAACTCGCCTGGTTTGATCGCCACATCGAACTTTCCAACGAGACGGGTAAACCGCTTGTAATTCACATGCGGGATTGTGAACAGGACATCCTCGATCGCCTGCGGCCGTTTGCGAAAACGCAATCGGTCAACGGGATCATGCATTCCTTCACTGGCGCTCAGGAAACGGCTCAACAATGCCTGGAGTGGGGAATGCATATCAGCTTTGCCGGGATGGTCACGTTTAAGAAATCGGTCGAGCTTCGGGAAGTGGCAAAAATGGTTCCGAATGATCGACTTTTAATCGAAACGGATTCTCCCTACCTTTCTCCTCATCCGAAACGTGGACAACGACCGAATCAACCGGCGCTGGTAAAACACACGGCCCAATGCCTTGCGGATGTGCGTGAATGTTCGCTAGAAGAACTCGCGAAGTTGACGACGGATAACGCAAAACGGTTGTTTTGTGTTTGAGCTGGGAAACTATCTTGCTCAGCTTGCGATAATTGAATCCGGAATTGATAGAGACCTATCCCTGCTTCGTTTAACCGCGTGCCCAGCGGGCCATGTTTTACCAGTCTAAACGCGCGGGGCGTTGCCCACACGGTTAAACGATCCGTTTGTTTTTATCAATCTTGATTTCAATCACAAAAAATGACTGAGCCAAAACTGACTCAGCCATGATGTTCGTGTAATCGTGATCAACGTAGCAGACGAACCAACGGCTACTCTAACAGCCCTTTGTAGTTTCGCATGATCAAGTGGCTATCAATCTTCTGAACCAGATCAAAAGCCACACTGACCGCAATTAGCAGACCGGTACCACCATAGAAACTGGCAACCATGAAGTTGACGCTCAGCAGCTCCGAAATGATCGTCGGAATCACGGCCACCAAGGCGAGGAAACCGGCTCCAACGTAGGTAATTCGTTCGATCACTTTCTCGAGATAATCCTCAGTGCGACGGCCCGGACGGTAGCCTGGAATAAAGGTTCCATTGTCTTTGAGGTTGTCGGAAATTTCTTTCGGATTAAACGTGATCGCAGTCCAAAAGTAACAGAAGAAGTAAATCATCGCCACGTAAATCAGGTTATAAACCATGGACAATGGATTCTGCAAAACCTGGCCCGTCGTGCCCAGGAGGTTTGCGAACCAGTTGTTGCCCATTGTCTTTCCCAGGTAGGAAAGCAGAAACGGAGGCAACATCAAAAGGCTACTGGCGAAAATGATCGGCATGACCCCGGCCTGATTGATACGCAATGGCATGTACTGGCGAGTACCGCCATAAACACGGCGACCGCGAACGTGTTTGGCACTTTGGGTGGGAATCCGACGTTGAGCCAGCGTAATAAACACCACCCCGACAACGACCCCGACAAACACCAGAATCAGAGCAATCATTTTTTCGATGCCCACCGTGCCAGAGGTAAGGCTGGTCAATTCAAATTTTGCATCGGTGAGCAGGCTCATCAACGCACCGGGCATCATCGCGACGATACCGGCCATAATCAACAAACTGATTCCGTTCCCGATACCGTATTCGTCAATCTGCTCACCCAGCCACATCAAAAACACACTGCCGCAAGTCATGATCAGAATTGCGACAATTTGCCAGAGGAAAGTCAGATTGCCGGATTCATTTTCGAACAAATCCGCCGTCATATTACTGGCACCCGTACCTGAGGGGTCAGCCATGATGACGACTTTGAGAAAAGCAGCACTCTGAATCAAGCACAAGACTACGGTCAGGTATCGAGTGTATTCATTAATTTTTTTGCGGCCAGCTTCGCCTTCTTTGCGAAGCGCTTCCAGCGGTGCGTAAACCGAACCGAGCAACTGCAAAATAATCGCGGCCGAAATGTAGGGCATGATGCCGAGGCCAAAAATCGTCGCCTGATTCAACTGGCTCGCGCTAAATACCGAGACTTTAGCCAGAAAGTCACCGAGGCCCGTATTTGCCATATTGGTGGCAAACTGGTTCATCGCCTCTTGATCGATCATGGGCAAGGGAATTTGCCAGCCAATCCGGTAGATGGCCAGCAGGAACAGCGTCAACATGATCTTCTGACGAAGTTCCGGAATCGTAAAAATAATGCGAAGCTTCTCTAACATGTTTGGCGTCCCTGAAATTTACGCGGCAGCGTCTTGAGCCAAGAGCGGAGGGGCGAAAGATTGATCTCGCCTGATTTTCGGCGCTTTAGGCCAAAATGACAATAGCGATCAGAACAACATTTTCTGATCGCCATTTCTGTTACCTCAGAATTCACTTGGCCTTCACGGCGGATTTCATCTTGTTTTTTACGACCGGTTTTTTGCCTGGCAACTCAATCGCCTGGCCACCGGCTTTTTCTATTTTCTCTTTGGCAGATTTGCTAAATTGGTGAGCGGACACTTTCAGAGCCTTATTGAGTTCACCGTCCCCCAGGATTTTGAGCGTGTCATAGCGATATTTCGCCAGGTTTTTGGCTCGCAACGATTCTGGATTGACTTCTTCTCCGGCCTCAAAATTCGCTTCCAGATCCGATACATTGACCGAGCCGACGATGGGGGCCCATTTATTAAAGAAACCTCGTTTCGGGATACGGCGAAACATTTGCATCGCACCACCCTGGAAGTTCAATGTCGTTGAATGACCGGCCCGGGAATACTGACCCTTATGTCCGCGGGCGGATGTCTTACCAACCCCGGAACCGGTACCGCGTCCCAATCGTTTTTTGCGTTTGAATTTTGTGATGCCCTCATGGACGTCATGAATTTTCACAGCTCGACTCCTCGTAGTCGTTCAATATCTTCTTTGGTTCGCAATTGCTTGAGCGCTTCAATGGTCGCTTTGACGAGCGTCACCGGATTATTGGAACCAAAGCTCTTGGTCAAAATGTTTTTGATGCCAGTCGCTTCGCAGACGGCGCGCACCGCAGATCCAGCAATCACACCCGTACCGGGTCCGGCTGGCAGGAGGACGACGCGAGCCGCCCCAAACCGACCGTCGACACGGTGCGGAATCGAATCATTGACGATCGGAACCTTGATCATGCTGCGGTTGGCTTGTTTGTTTGCTTTTTCAACGCTGGGCGGAACTTCATTTGCTTTCCCGTAACCCCAGCCGACTTTGCCGTTACCGTCGCCGACGACCACCATGGCGGCGAAGCTGAAACGGCGACCACCTTTCACAACCGCTGCACAGCGCTTGATTTTGACGGTATGTTCGACGTTAGTTGAATGTTGTGTGTCTTGTGCCACGTCAGTTTCCCTGTGAATCGTTGTTAAAACTCAAGTCCAGCTTCACGTGCTGCGTTGGCGAGTTCGGCGACGCGACCGTGGTACTTGAAAGATCCGCGATCAAACTTGATCCGGCTTACGCCCGCCGCTTTCGCCCGTTCGGCAATTGCCTGACCGACAATCTTGGCCGCATCGCAGTTGCCTCCATACTTGATCTGCCCGGCCAGATCTTTGTCTCGCGTACTTGCGGCAGCCAAAGTTTTGCCAATCTCGTCATCGATCAATTGACAATACAAATGCTTGTTGGTGCGGTTAACGCACAAACGCGGTTGATCAGCGCTGCCACGCAGTTTCTTGCGAACGCGATTCTTTCGCCGCCAACGTTGAACGTTTAATGCTTTTTGTTGTTTCACCGGACTATCTCACTAATCGCTGAATTTATTTCGGCCTGAAACCGCTGGATTATGTCGCAGCTTTACCAGGTTTGATCTTGATTTGTTCGCCTTCGTAACGGATGCCCTTGCCTTTGTAAGGTTCGGGCTTGCGAAGGGCTCTTACTTCTGCGGCAAACTGGCCAACTTTTTGCTTGTCGCAACCCTTGACGTGGATGTGCGTCTGATCGGGACAGGCGACGTCCAAACCATCCGGGATTTCTTTTTTTAATTCGTTGGCAAGTCCGACGCGCAATGAGAGGGTTTTACCCTGTAAGCTGCAGACGTAACCGACTCCCTGCAACTCGAGCTTCTTTTCGTACCCTTGCTTGACGCCGTCAACCATATTGTGGATCAACGCCCGCGTGAGCCCGTGAAAAGCTCGGGAGGTTCGCGCATCCGATTTTCGGGTGACGACGATTTCCTTGTTGTCATCGTCAATTTTGACGTCGACTTCGGGACGCAATTCGTAGCTGAGTTTCCCTTGAGGACCTTCAACCGCAATCGCACCATCAGCGACGTTGACTTTGACGCCGTCAAGGATTTTTACAGGTTTATTGCCAATTCTGGACATGACTGGTGTATTCCAAACTTCGGGTATTCTTCTTTTTCGAATTGCTGAGGTTACCAAACTTCACAAAGCACTTCACCGCCCACTTTTTGTTGTCGAGCTTCACGGTCGCTCATCACGCCGCGGGAAGTACTGAGGATGGAAATGCCAAGGCCGTTAAGGATCGGACGCAGATCTTTAGCACTTGAGTAAACGCGACAGCCAGGTTTACTGACGCGTTTGATGTGGCGAATAATCTGCTCCCCACTTGGTCCGTATTTCAAGTCGATATGCAGCTGGTTCACGGGTTCGGCTTGTTCAGTCGAATAGTCCCAGATGAAGCCCTCTCGTTTGAGAACTTCAGCCACACCTCGTTTTACTTTCGAAACGGGCATTTCTACATTCGGCCGTTCAACGCTTACCGCATTACGAATGCGGGTAAGCATGTCGGCAATCGGGTCTGTCATCATGTTGCGTGTTTCCTTAAAACTCGCGTCGCCTTAATGTCGTTGTTTCTTGCCGGGGAACGCCCACCGACAATCAGTGGTCAACCTACCAGCTGGATTTACGAACACCTGGAATCAAACCTCGGTCGGCCAGATTACGGAAGCAAATTCGGCAAATCCCAAACTTGCGATAGACCGCACGTGGTCGACCACACATCTTGCAACGTCGCTCGCGACGCACAGGAAATTTCGGTTCACGATTCGCCTTGGCGATTTTCGATTTTCGTGCCACAGCAAAAGCCTGTAAAAAAATTTAGTTAATTAAGCCGCTTCTTGTTTCTTGTCATTGAACGGCATACCAAACATCCTCAACAGCTCTCGACCTTCGGCGTCGTCGTCTGTCGAAGTGACAAAGACAATATTCATGCCCTGTTGGCGCGTGAACTTGTCAGGATTGAGTTCTGGAAACACTACGTATTCCGTGATGCCCAGACTGTAGTTTCCGCGGCCATCGAATGCTTTGGCGTTGACACCGCGAAAGTCGCGAACTCGAGGAAGCGCCAGCGTGAGCAGGCGATCCAGAAACTCGTACATTCGATCGCCCCGCAAAGTTACTTTGCAACCGATCGACTGACCTTCTCGCAAACGAAAGTTCGCAACTGACTTTCGTGCCTTGGTGATGACAGGTTTTTGACCCGCAATCAACTCAAGAGCTGCGTTGGCATCTTCAAGATGCTTTTTGTCCTGTATTGCCGACCCAACGCCCATGTTGATCACGATCTTTTCGAGTCGTGGCAACGACAAAATGTTCTTACGACCGAACTGTTCAACCAAGCCCGGACGAATCGTTTCGTTGTATAGTGTTTTTAATCGAGCAGCCATGTGCCGCTATCTCCCCCCAAATGGGATTGGTTTTAATTGTCTTTGTTGTTTCGTTGGGAAGGTTTTTGCCCTCACCCTAACCCTCTCCCTGAGGGAGAGGGAACTTCGTGTTTCCTAAATCACTTCGTTGGCGAGACTAATGATTTTCATGTAGTTCTTTTCGCGAAGCTCGCGGGCCACCGCACCAAAAATACGCGTCCCCCGAGGGTTCTTGTCAGTGTCGATAATTACCGCCGCGTTGGAATCAAACCTGATATAGCTACCGTCCGACCGGCGAGTGGGAAACTTCGTCCGCACAATGACGGCTTGGACAATCGTTTTTTTCTTGATGTCACTTCCTGGAATGACGCTCTTGACGCTACAAACGATGACGTCACCCAAGCCAGCCGTTCGTCGACGTGAACCGCCCAAAACCTTAATGCACATCACCTCTCGGGCACCTGTGTTGTCGGCAACTTGGAGTCGTGTTTCTGATTGAATCATGATTATTCTGTCTTGTCTGTTTGCCACTCAGGCAACGAATTGTTTGCGACCAAACCCGTTCCAGTTTTCTAACCTTCCGCATTCTCAGCGGCTGACGCTTCTTCCGACTTGCGTGCGGCACGCATGGCAGCCACATCCACCTCGCGGCTTTTTTCGACCACTTCGACCAGCGTCCAACGCTTCTTCTTCGAAGTTGGCGCGGACTCGACGATCTTTACCTCGTCACCCTGTGACGACTCGTTATTCTCATCGTGGACGTAACAGATCGTTCGTTTACGGATGAACTTTCCGTATTTTGGATGCCGAACAAGACGCGGGATCTCGACGACTCGAGTCTTGTTCATCTTGTCACTTGTTACTCGCCCAACGGCTTCACGTTTTGGCATGCTAATTCTCGTTTAATATCTCTTTTTCGTGTCCAGATTTTGCAACTAAGAGGGGTTTTCCGCCCTGGCCGCAGTTGCCCGTTCGGTTTGAATGGTTTTGATTTGCGCGATGAGCCGGCGATTTCGCTTCAATTCGGAAGGGGCGTCCAGACGTTCAGTTTGAGCCTGAACTCGCATCCGGAACAGATTCTGCTGAGCCTCTTTGGTCAGCGCCTCCATCTGCTCGTTACTCATTTCACGCAGTTCTTTGATCGTCGCCATCGCATAACCTCAAAATATCATTTGTCGGACTGAAAATCCGACCACAAACTCAAACCACGTATTACATGGACCGACGGTGGACCATGCGAACCTTGAAAGGCATCTTGTGAGCCAAACGCGCGAAGCAGATTTTCGCTTGTGCCTCAGTCACCCCGGACAACTCAAAGAGAATCGTTCCCGGACGAATCGTGGCAACCCACCACTCCGGTTCACCTTTACCTTTTCCCATCCTCGTTTCCAACGGAGTCGACGTGATCGACCGATGCGGGAATACGCGGATGTACAATTTACCTTCACCCCGGATGTATTGCTGAGCAGCAATCCGTCCAGCCTCAATCGTTTGCGCTTTGAGCCAACCTGGCTCAAGCGATTGCAGTCCAAAGTCACCAAAGACAACCTTGTTGCCTCGCGTGGCCTTACCTTTTATATGACCTCTTTGGACTTTTCGATGCTTGACCCTTTTTGGCATCAGCGCCATCGATCTCTTCTCCGTAATTACCTTTGTTAATCCAAACCTGCACTCCGATGTGACCTTGGGCGGTCTTGGCTTCCGTGAAGCCGTAGTTGATGTTCGCCCGAATAGTACTCAGCGGAATCGATCCGGAGATCTGTTTCTCACGACGAGCCATTTCGGCACCCCCCAGTCGGCCAGCCAACTGGATTTTGATGCCTTTCGCCCCCGCATCCATCGTTTCTTCCATCGCTTTCTTCATCGTGCGGCGGAAACTGGATCGCTTGGACAATTGTTCTGCAATCTTTTCGGCGACCAACTGCCCTTGCAATTCGGGTCGACCGACTTCTTCTACTTTCAAATTGATCTTCCGCCCGACTAGATTCTGCAATTCGTCTTGCAGGTTCTCGATTTCCTTACCCTTTTTGCCGATGATCAGACCGGGACGAGCCACAAACAACACCACCTTGACCTCGTCACGCGTTCGCTCGATTTCAATCCGATCGATTCCGGCGGCTTTGTAGTTGGCTGGATGCTTCGCCATAAACTCGCGAATTTTCTTGTCTTCAACCAACAGCGAAGCAAATTCGCCTTTCGACGCGTACCAACGGCTCTTCCAGCCTTCCATCACGCCGACGCGAAAACCAATTGGATTTACTTTTTGACCCATGAATCAACCTTCAATGTTTTGTCTAACCTTGTGTTTCTATGCAAACGGGTGTCAAATCTCGTCGATCTCAACGCTTATGTGGGACGTCCGTTTTTTGATCATGAACGACATCCCACGAGCCCGAGGTCGAATCCGCTTGAACATCGGCCCACCATCCACCCGGGCGTCGGTGATGAACAGACTGTGTTCATCCACAATTCGCCCCGGGTTCTGATCGGGATCTTGAGCGTTGGCCAACGCGGTTTGAATGACTTTCTCCAGCATTCGAGCACCACGCTGGGGCTGAAAACGAAGAATATCGAGCGCTTCGTCGACAAACTTCCCACGGACCATGTCAGCCAGAGGCCTCACTTTTCGTGCGCTGATTCGAGCGTATCGGTGTGTTGAATGAAAAGACATTTGATTAACTGCGTTGAATTTTTTCGTTTGTGATTTGATTGCCGGACTATCCCCGGCACCTTGCTGCTATTTCCTGCCCGAGTGACCCTTAAAGGTTCTCGTCGGTGCAAATTCGCCCAACTTATGTCCCACCATGTCATCGGTGATCTGCACTTTCATGTGCTGACGACCGTTGTGGACCATAAAGGTGAAGCCAATGAACTCTGGGACGACCGTACAGGCTCGCGCCCAAGTCTTAATTGGCTCCCGACTACCGGCGTCTGCCGCTTTCTGCACTTTGCGGAAAAGCTTTTCGTCGACAAACGGGCCTTTTTTCTGTGATCTGCTCATATTGTTTGAAACTTATGAATGGGTTGCTATTTAACTCTCAACTGACCATAACGTCTCGACCGCCGCCGCCGAACAATCGCCGCGTTTGAGGCTTTCTTTCGCTGACGTGTGGAACCACCCTTCGCCGGAACCCCCGAAGGACTGACCGGATGACGTCCACCTTTGGTTCGGCCCTCGCCGCCGCCGTGCGGGTGGTCAACCGGGTTCATGGCCGTACCACGAACATGTGGACGACGTCCCAGCCAACGGCTGCGACCGGCCTTCCCCAGCACCACGCTACTGTGTGAGTCGTTGCCCACTTTGCCGATCGTCGCTCGGCAAGCCGCGGGAATACGTCGGATCTCACCGCTCGGCAATGAAATTTGCGCCCAATCTGCATCACGAGCCATCAACGTCGCACTTGTTCCCGCACTGCGACACAGAACGGCCCCCTGGCCGGGTCGCAATTCAATATTGTGAATCACGGTCGCCAACGGAATATTCCTCAGAGGCAGACAATTGCCGACTGCGGGAGGGGCGTCGGGACCACTTTCAACAACTGCGCCTTTTGCGAGTTTCTCGGGCGCAATAATGTACCGCTTCTCTCCGTCGGAGTAGTAAAGCAGCGCAATCCTGGCACTTCGGTTCGGATCATACTGAATCGAATGCACCGTTGCTTTGACACCGTCTTTTGCGCGTCGAAAATCGATCACCCGATACATCCGCTTGTGTCCGCCACCCCGGTGCCGACAAGTAATCTTGCCTTGATTGTTCCGGCCACCTTTCTTTCGAAGCGGGCGCAACAGACTTTTTTCAGGCTTCGCGCCTTTAGTCAGCTCTTTAAAGTCGCTGACGCTCGCGTCGCGGCGGCCTGCAGAAGTCGGTTTATATTTTCTAATTCCCATTGTTTGTTTCCAACTTTCGCAAATGAATTCTCACGAATCCAACTCCAAGTTTCGCAGGTGCGATTCCTGGTTGACTGTTGCTTTCTTAGAAGAAGTCGATTTTGTCATCACCCTTGAGTTTCACAACCGCTTTTTTCCATGACTTGGTTTTTCCGTAGGTAAATTTGTACCGGCGAGGTTTCCCTTTTCGGGTTTGAGTCGCAACCTTGTCGACCGAAACCTCAAACAGCGTTTCGATCGCGTTTTTGATCTCGGTTTTCGTTGCTTCAGGATTTACCTGAAAGGTGTACTGGTTAAAACTGTTTGCCTGAAACACACCCTTCTCCGTCACCATTGGCTTTTGAATCACCTGGTGCGGCTCTAACGTCAAACCACGCCGGCGTGGTGCAGCGACCTTGCCTTTTTCGTGTTTTTTCGCGTAAATCTTTCTCTTTGCCGTTGCCTTGGGCATGTCAAACTCCAACTATTTATTTCTTGGCAGCCGCAGCAGCCTTTTCTTTCATTTGATCGATCGCCTCACGAGAGATCACCAGACGATCCGGACGCAAGATTTCCAACGCGTTCAAATCTTCGACGTTCGAAACCTTGACGCCCTGAATGTTTCGCGCGCTTTTGTATATCGCTGGTTCATATCCCGCCGTTGCAATCAATGCACTCTTACCGGCAAGACCCATCCCATCCAGCATCCCGGCCACTTCTTTTGTTTTCGGCTCATCAAAACTCAAGCCTTCCACAACGACCACTTGCTCATCTTGAATCTTGCCCGCCATGGCCATTCGCGTCGCCAGTCGAACCGCCTTCCGCGGCAGACGATACGAATAATCACGCGGACGAATTGCGAATGCTTGACCACCGCCGCGACGAATATTTGCTCGACGCGACCCCGCTCGGGCGTTACCGGTACCTTTTTGGCGATACAACTTCTTGGTTGAACCCGCAACTTCTGAACGACTTTTGGTCTTGTGTGTTCCTTGCCGTGCACTGGCCTGATACATCACCACGACGTCGTGCAACAATTGCTTGTTGACCGTGGGCGCAAAATCCGCCGGATCAACATCGTAATTGCCGACCTTTTTTCCAGTTTTGTCGTAAACAGGCAAACTAGCCATGATTAACCCACTTATATTTTCAATACCGCAAACGCGGCAACCTAACCCACTTTATTCGTTTCTTTGATCACCAAGTAACCGCCGGTTGGCCCAGGCACGGAACCCTCCACCAACAGCAGATTATTCTCTGCGTCAACTTTCACTACATTCAAGTTTCGCGCCGTGATGCGCTTGGCACCGTACTGGCCCGCCATCCGTTTGCCTTTGAACAAACGGCTGGGAGAGGCACTCATGCCCGTGCCTCCTGCGTGCCGGTGGCACTTCTTCACACCGTGGGAAGCTCGCTGACCATGGAAGTTATGTCGTCGCATTACGCCTGAAAAACCACGACCCTTGGCGACCCCAACCACGTCAACACGACCGACTTCCTGCAGCGCGTCGACTTTGACCTCCTGCCCAACCTCGGCACCAGCCGCGTCACCTCGCAATTCGCGAATGAACTTTTTCGGTTCACAACCCGCCTTGGGAACAGCCTCAACTCCAGCGGCTGCCAGACTCTTCGATCGTTTGCTCCTGATATCCGCTACGTGGCCTCGTTCAGATCGGCTTGCCTGACTCGAACGTGAGCGACGTTCCTTTGCAGGGCGGACTTTATTAAGAAAACCCAATTGAACAGCCGAATAGCCATCTCGCTCTTCGGTTTTTACCTGTAGCACAGTACATGGGCCTGCTTCGATCACCGTTACGGGTGTGGCCACCCCGGTCTCAGGATGAAAAACTTGCGTCATCCCGACCTTACGGCCGAGTATACCTTTACTCATGACTTTCGCCTTGACTGCCTACTTGTTCAATTGGATTTGCCCAGCGGAAGCACAATCAGGCGACTGCCTTATCCACTGGACTTCCGCCCATACGATATATTCGTTACCTGCGAACTAAAGCAAAAACAAAAAAAGCGGCACGAACCGCGTTTTCCTTTTGCCTGATTATTTTGTTGAAGCCTTGATCTTGATCTCAACACCCGCCGGAAGACTGAGCTTGTTTAACGCTTCAATCGTCTTGGCGGTTGCCTGAACAATATCAATCAAACGCTTGTGCGTCCGAATCTCAAATTGCTGGCGAGCCTTCTTATTTACAAAAGGGCTCGACAACACGGTGTATCGTTCGATGCGAGTTGGAAGAGGAATCGGGCCATGAACTTCCGAGTGAGTTCTCTTAGCCGTGTCGACGATCTCCTGTGCGCTCTGATCAAGGATCGAGTGATCGTACGCTTCCATACGAATACGAATTATCTCGTGAATCGACCCAGCCACCAGTTTAAACTCCACATTGAATGTCCGCGCGAATCGGCGCAGATTCACCGTTTCCCCAAAAACCAACCTCGGGGGAAGCACGTTAAGTTATGGCCTGCAGATGCTATCGTCAACCGCAAATGACCAAAAATTAACCACCCTTCAAAACCAGTCCAAAATGTTTGAAATCGACGGCCAATTCGTTACGATAAAAGAAATTGGGGCATCCGATTTAGTTGAGGCTTAACATGAACGCTTGGCATTCTATCTTGCGCCCAGTAACTGGATTCATCTTGCTATTTGGCGTTATTTTGGTTGGTGTTGAATCGCCGGCATCTGGGCAAGGCACAGGACAAGGCAACTTTACGCCGAATACGGGTGTCACGATTCAGCTCCCGAGTATTAGCACGTTTGGTGTGCAAACCGTGGTCAGCGTGCCGGATGGTGGAACAATGCTGCTTGGTGGCAACTCGGGATTCGCGGCCGGCCGCTCAAGTCGCGGAGTCCCTGGACTTTCGAGTATCCCCTTTTTGAACCGCCCCTTTCGAAACCAGGGAATTGGCTATAACACGTCCTCCAGCAACGCTTCCGTCACGACGCGGATCATTATCCTCGAGGAAATGGAAGCGGCCGTGACGAAGGAGGCTCAGGACCGGGCCGCCTTCCGACGAAGGAGCGACCCCAACGGCACAGTCGACGTGCAGAAAAAAGCAGACTTCCTGTCCCGAAACATCGGTCGCTCGACAAGAAAGAGGCGATGAAGGCCTATTTCGCTTCATGATCGATATTGCTCGGCTCAGCTTTCAGTACCCCGGATCTGACTTTGTCTTGTCGATCGCTCATCTCTCGCTGGGGATCGGTGAAAAAGTGGCTGTTGTTGGGCCCAGTGGCAGTGGCAAAACGACTTTGTTGAATCTGATTTCTGGAATCATAGCGCCGCAAGCCGGTGAATTGACGGTCGCCCAAAAAAACGTGGCCGCAATGTCGGATTCGCAACGCCGCGATTTTCGCATCAACCACATCGGAATGGTGTTCCAACAGTTTGAACTTGTCGAATACCTGAGGGCTCGCGAGAACATCCTGCTCCCCTATCTGATTAATTCTTCGCTGCAACTAAGTCGCAACGTCCAACAACATGCAGAAAATCTGGCCAACCGAGTCGGATTGGAGGACAAACTCAACCGATATCCAAACCAGCTTTCGCAAGGGGAACAACAACGAGTCGCGATTTGCCGAGCACTGATTACCGGACCCAAACTGCTGTTGGCTGATGAACCGACGGGCAACCTGGATCCAGCGAACAAGCGCAAAATTCTCGAAATCCTTTTCAACGAATGCAAAGCCAACCAACAAACGCTCGTCGTTGTTACCCACGACATGGCCATCCTTGACGGTTTTGATCGCACGATTGACTTTGAGCAGTTTCGCCAATCCAGTCACAACCCGAGCGGAGCCACAAAATGATGGGTCCGCTGATTCTTGCTTGGCGATACATCATGTATCACCGGTTGAAAACGCTAACCATGATTGGCTGCATTTTTCTGACCGCGTTTTTGCCCATCGTGATTGGGCTATTGCTCCGACAATTCAACCAAAAGATTGTTGCCCGAGCCGATTCCACTCCCGCACTGATTGGAGCCAAAGGCAGCAATCTCGATCTGACGTTGCATGCGCTGTATTTCAAAAACGAAGCGCCTGAGACGATCGACTACGGGCAAGTGAAGGAAATTCAGGAAAAGGGATGGGCGATACCAATTCCGGTTTACTCCACGACGAAGGCAGGTGGTTTTCCAATTGTGGCCACGTCGCTGGACTATTTTCGCTTTCGCAAGCTGACGGTCAGCGAAGGTGAGATGCTGAATACGTTGGGCGATTGCCTGGTTGGATCACAAGTTGCGAAAAAACTTGATCTTTTTTCAGGCGGTGAGCTTCTTTCCGAACGCGAAAACGTGCTCGATATTGGCGGGCGATATCCGCTCAAAATGAAAGTCCGTGGAGTGCTGAAGGAATCAAACTCCCCCGACGACTGGGCCGTGTTCGTCGATCTGAAAACTGCCTGGATCATCGATGGTTTTGGCCACGGCCACCAGGATCTAACGAAAGAACGGGAAAAAGGAGACTCGGAAAAACTTCTCCAAAGCAATGATGATACCATTGTTGCAAATGCCGCTGTGTTACCCTTCACCGAAATCACACCCGAAAACATCGGTTCGTTTCATTTTCATGGTGATTTAGGGGATTTCCCAATCACGGCGATTATTGCCGTTGCCCCGGACGTCAAAAACGAAACGATCCTGCAAGGTTATTATGAAACAGAAAAACCAAACGCCCAGTTCGCGAAGCCGAGCATTGTTGTCCGCGAGTTGATGAGCATCGTGTTTCAAGTCAAAAAGTTCTTTGATGCTAACGCGGTCTTGATTGCCGTTTCAACATCGCTTTTGCTGTTTTTGGTGATCCTGCTTTCGCTCAAACTGAGGCATCGTGAAATGCAAACCATGTCAAAAATCGGATGTAACCGTGGAACGCTGGCGATGTTGCAAATCGGTGAGCTAGGTTTTATCTTCACGTTTGCCGGAATTCTGCTTGCCGCTGCCGTTTGGGTTGTCTGGCGATTTTCTGGAGATATTGTCCAAGCCCTGTTGCTGGGTTCCTAGTGTTTGTTCGCATTCATCAGATTCTGTTCTTACTAATCGTTGCCACCGGGATCGCGGGCTGCGGAACCGATCCAGTTGCCGTCGAAGACAAGTCTTCAGCCATTCATCAGGCCCTCAAACCTAAACTGACGAACCATGTCGCAACGGTTAGTTATCCGTTGCAGTATCTGACTCAACGAATTGTGGGCAGCGATATCAAGGTTGATTTTACGGTTGGCCATCGGCCTACGGATCAAAATTGGCAGCCTACGGAAGAAGACGTTGCCATCTTGCAGCAAGCTGATCTTGTCGTCGTGAACGGACCCGGAGCTGTTTACGCCGATTGGCTTTCGCGAGTTTCTGTTTCCGACTCCAGGGTTTGTAATTCTTGTGCCGACCTGGCGATTCGAGACTTCGTTATGGTTGAGGACCACAAAATCGTGCATCGGCACGGCCCGGAAGGCGAACATTCGCATCCGTACATGGTTGCCTACACATGGCTCGATCCTGCAATCGCAAAAAAGCAAGCGAAGAAAATCGTCAAAGACCTTGCTAAGACTTATCCAGAACGGGCAGAGGAATTTGATTCGAACTACCAAGCGCTGGCAAATGATTTGGATGACCTGTCAGAATTGTTAACGAGCGTGGGAGCAGACGACGAAAAACAGGTTGTGTCGATTAACCCACTATTCAAATTTATGACTCGAGCGGCCAGCATCACCGATCATCACTTGTTGTGGCTGGGTAATGATGACGATGGAACTCGAAGACAACAGCTCGAAAAAAAGCTGGAGGACATCCGGGGCGCCTCGAATTCCAAGCTTGTTTTCCTAATTCCCGCCAACGGGGCCTACGGGTTAGAAAAATCTCTGGGCAAAAACTATGCGGTGGAACTTAACTTATCGCCCTGTTTACTGGATACGCTAGATCAGAATCCCGATACCGGCGATTACCTTACTGTCATGAAAACCAACATTGACAACTTAAACATGAAGCTTCATCAATCCGCTGTTGAGCAGAGACCTTGAAGTCATCCAAGTCATTCCAGTTCAGCCTGAAATGGCTGTTGATTCTGGTTTTCGCCGCGGCGATTGCAATTTGGATCGCCAAACCGGACGACTTGGTAACGGCAAATTTCGAAATCACGAATAATAATCTGCAACTCGATGATCAAGGATTAGTGCACGGTCAATTGGGCTATCGATACTCCCGGGTAACGGCTGATGGCACTTCTGAATATTTTGATTTCTTGTGCTTGATCGAAAAGTTGAATCAGAAAAAGCTTTTGGATTTGAAACCCGGACAACGATTCAGGATGCGTTACCGTTTAGATGATTTTGGACCGTTGAAAAAGCAAAATGTGTACACTTTGTTTTTGACCGACGAGTTGCAGATCGAGGAGGGGTACCTAAAAGATTATGAGAACTTGCCGAAATATACGGAGATCATCATCAACGGCGAAGAGGAATGGTAACGCTTAGATCACCAGATTCGTCTTCAGCTCACCACCGCGGCCAATCCAGGTACTCCCTCAGCGCCAGATGGCACTTCGAATTTTGCCCCCTTAAAAGCGTCGCCAATCGGTTCGTAACGCCCGCCGAGATGCTCAGCCAAAAACGCCTCGGTAATTGCATTGAATGAGATATCGTTTTCCGGCCGGCTGAATCCGTGTCCCTCTTCGGGAAACAGCACATAGGTAACGGGAATGTTCTTCGCCGTCATTGCCTCGACGATTTGGTCCGATTCCTCTTGTTTGACCCGCGGATCCGTTGCGCCTTGACCGATCAACAAGGGTCGCGAGATTTTGTCGACGTGAAAAAGCGGCGAACGGGACTCCAAAAACTCTCCCCCTGCTTCGGTCATAAAGTCACCGACTCGCGTCTGCATCATGGGCATGATCGGCATCCAGTACGGGGGCGGGTTTTGCATCAGCGTGATCAAGTTGCTTGGACCCACGATGTCGATCCCACAAGCAAACACGTCGGGCGTAAAAGTCAGTCCCACCAGGGCGGCGTAACCTCCGTAACTTCCCCCCATGACTGCGATTCGGTCTTTGATTGCGATGCCTTCGTTGACGGCCCAGTTAACCGCGTCGATCAAGTCGTCATGCATTTTGCCAGCCCACTCAAGGTTGGCCGCGTTAATGAAGTTTTTTCCAAATCCCGTGCTTCCTCGAAAGTTTACCGCCAGCACGGCATAGCCCCGATTTGCCAACATTTGATGCATAGGATCGTATCCCCAGGTATCGCGGTGCCAAGGGCCGCCATGAACCAGCAAGACCATTGGCAACGCCGTCTGCGGCCGACCGCCATTGTCTGGATCACTATCGATCGGCAAAGTCAAATAACTGACTAGATCGAGACCATCCCGGGACTTGATAATCATTGAATGCATTTTACAGAGTTCCAACCGCTCGAGTTCCGGTCGGTGGCAAAAAAGAAAATCGGCGTTCTGAGCGTCTCGATCGTACAGATAGTATTTGACCGGGCCGTCGTCGAGTGTGTAGGCGACGGTCCATTTCCTGTCATCCAGCGTTCGACTGGTGATTTGTAACTCGCCAGATTCGACCTTCTTCAAATAGTCAATATCAGAACGAATCGAATCATCCAGGATTTCCCATTTCTCGCGTTGATAGGTGTAGGTTACCGCCTCGATGTTGGCTTCGGTCGGGTGAATCATCGCCCCGTTAATGTCGGCCTGATCGGTTGCAAACAGTGTTTCTTGTGTCTCCGATTCTACGTCGATCGATTTCAACGAAGCGGTGTTACGATTTCGACTATCGATAAAGAACAACTTGCTTCCGGTTTTGTCGAAAGCAAACGGCGCGGTCGTTAGGGTGTCCTCTACGCCAACGGTTATCCACGGCACCCATCCGCCTTCGGCGTCAGAATCCGATTTGAACATCAACAGTTCGGCTTCGGCGGAATAAGTCACTGCAACTCGAACGTTGTAGTCATTGTCAGAAACAAACCCTATGAACGAGTCGTTTTGAACCAGCAGCTGGCGTTCGCCGGTCGCCACATTCACTCGATGGACGTCGTGAAACCAATGTTCGCCACGATCATTGATTCCAACTAAAATCTCTTCTGGATGGCGATGACTTTGGTGCACGACTTGGGCGGAAATCTGGTCGAATGGAGTCAAGTCGATCGTCTTGTCGGATTCGAGGTCGACAGAATAAAGGTGAAAATCTTCGTCGCCATTGTCGTCTTGAAGAAAAAGCAGATGCTTGTTCGTGTAACACCAGAAGAATTGCGAGATACCCGTCGTTTTATCATCGGTAACGGGCGTCGCCGCGTCGATGTCATGGATTGGACAGACGTGCACATTCATTACGCCTTCACGAGGCGCAAGAAAACCAAGCATCTTCCCGTCGGGGCTGATGCGAACCGACGTCCGTTCCGGATTGCCAAACAACACTTCACGTGGAATTAATTCTCGACCAGCCAACGAAAGTCTCCTTTTTGCCGTAGTGAACGAATGCCTCAAACATATCGTGCCTGCAAAATCACTCAAGTAGTCACTTCCCGTCACGAATGCTGGCACATTCAAAAATCCCTCTTGCCTCGCGTACGGATGTACGTGTAATCTTTTGGCGTACAAGCGTACGCATGAGCCAGATATGTTTGCAGCTGTGGGCGAACACGGCCCATTCACAACATGCAAGGAGAGAAGGATGGTTGATCGTCCTGCGTTATCAAAGGGTGAAATGGAAGTGGCCCGAGCACTTTGGGAAGTCGGTCCAGCTACGGTTCGGGGCGTATTCGAGGCATTACCCGACTCAAGAAAAATGGATTTCTCCACCGTGCAGACTTACCTCCGTCGTCTGGAATCCAAAGGCCACGCCAACTCAAAACTCGACGGCCGTGTGCGGATCTATTCTGCCCGTACGAAACGCCGAACCGTAATTCGAGAAACGGTCGACGATCTCGTGCAGCGACTTTTCGCTGGCGAAACCATGCCACTCGTCCGACATCTGATCGAAGAACGCGAGATTACCAAAGAAGGTATCGCCGAACTTCGTGACTTGATTGACCAACTAGATCAAGGGGGAAAGAAACAATGACTCAAGAATTGCTTTCTCTTCTGACCACACAAACATGCCAAGTCACTTTGTTGATCGCCGCCGTTTGGTTTGCCGTTCGACTTTTTGCCAAGGATCGTCCGCACTTGGCCCATGCACTTTGGGTGCTGGTGTTGATCAAGTGCATCACTCCACCGATCTGGAGTAGCCCCGTTAGCCCATTCAGCTGGTTGACCGCTCAAGATGCTTCTGTCGTCGCTCGCGAAACACCGCTCGACTCGAGATCCACCGATTCTCCCAAATCAGGATTCATAGCCGATCGAATCGTTGTTCACACCCAGCGCGACACGGCGAGCCGAGAGTTTCGCAAAATTGAATCCCGGCCCCACTCTCCGGCCGCGACGTCAGCAAGCATGCAGTCCCTCGATTCTTCCGAATCAAAAATGACCATCGCAAACCGCCGGTTATCTGCGGTTGTTTGGATTTGGATGTTCGGAGTTGGAATTGGCTTTCTCGTGACAATAGTGCGATTTGGTTTGTTTCTTTACCGCATTCGTTCACGACGCAGCGAGTTGGCCGTAGGAGGCGAGCTTTCACTTGTCGACATACCTGGGCTCAATGCCACGCTTCAGCGTCTGGCTAGACAGCTTGGCGTTAATCGTCGCGTGCGATTACGAGTTTTGGAAGGTCCTCTCGGTCCTGCGGTTCTTGGTTTAATCCGTCCTACGGTTTTGTTGCCCGCTTCGATTGTGAAAAACAAGTCGAACGCTGAGTTGGAACCTTTGCTGGCGCACGAACTGATCCACATTCGACGCGGTGACTTGTGGTGGGCGCTGGTCCAAACGATCGCCAAAAGCCTGTTTTGGTTCCACCCCCTGGTTTGGTTCGCAGTCCGCATGGTCACTTGTGAATCCGAACGAAGTTGCGATGAAGAAACAGTCATGTGCCTCGGTTGTCAGCCCGCGACTTACGCCCGTGGATTGCTGGAAGTTCTGGAACACAAACACCGTCTCCGCGTGGCTCCGGCGTTGCCGGGCGTCCGCGCCGTGGACATCACCTCAGCTCGATTGGAGAGAGTTATGAATTTAGGAAATGGAAATCATCGCCGAACGCCAGTTTGGGTATGGTTGGTCATATTGATTTGCGGCGCGTTTGTTTTACCTGGCGCGGCTTTGGTTTTCGCTCAGGATCCGGGGCTGAAACGACCCATTCTGGCAAACCAACCTCTGGTTCCGGCAAAGCCTCGAGTTGACGGGCGAAATAATAAATCGGAATGGAGCTTCCAAATTTTTGAAGTCGCTTCGATCTTGCAAAAAATTCGTCAAGAAAATCTCAAAACTCATTCGCCGGAGAAACGGCTAATCCTCGAACTGCCTTGCCGTTACCCTGGCCCAAACGGGGAAAGCTCGACACCGCTGGCTCGGGACATTCAACTTGCACGCGAGGATGGCATCATTCGGCTTGGTGATCAAGAGCCGACGATGAAGATCCTGAATGACAGACTCTTCGTCTACGACACGAAAGAAGTACTGGAAACGGTTTCGAATCGAATTCAGTGCATGCGTGAATATGGAGTAAATCAAATTATCGTGGAATCGAAATTTATTTTTATGCCACGGGCGGAGTTGAAAAATGTCGGCTTCGAATGGTCGGTTGCCCCTTCCAACGTTGCGACTCTGGGAAAACTTGAAACCAAAACAAATCACAAGGTTGTTCAGGCTTCCACCACGGTTCCACTCTCCAGTGGGAATTCTGGTCAACCGAAAAACGTCGAGGATGCTAAGCTGCTACCATTGACGTACCCTTTTGATGCAAGACCAAGCTCGAATGTAAGTGTTACTTCGTTCGTCGAGAAAACGTCTCCGGTTCTCTACGCTGTTATCGAACAAGATTTAATCGACGCGGTGGTCCAAAAAGCAAAAGGACGCATCGAATTTGACATCATCCAGGCGCCTACGGTCACGATGTTCAGTGGACAAGAAGCCTCAGTAATTGATGGTGAACAACGTCCGTTTGTGGTTGGGCTAACTCGAATAAAGGATCCGCAAGGACAACTTACCGACAAGTTTCAGCCAATTGTTCGCGTAATAAATGAAGGCACTCGAGTCAATTTGCGTGCAACTGCGAAGGATGCTGATTTGATTAATCTCGATTGCCAAGTCGAGCTTTCTCAAATCTTGTCTGTTGACACGGCCGGGGTTCCAGTGGAGGTCGGGGAGGAGACGGCGAAGATTCAGATTCCTGAGGTCTCCACCAGTCAGATTCGATCGTCGTTAGACGTTCCAAATGGACAGACTTTGGTATTGGGGAGTTTCCACGAAAACTCGAAACGCGAACAAGGAGCTCTGCTGGTAATGCTGAAGTGCACTTCGGTATTTCCAGAAACTCCCGGCGCTATTTACACACCTGAAAAACCAAACCGCAAAACGAGAGCTGTCGTGACGGGCTCATCGCGATTGCCACCGGTCCACGATTTGGATGAGGTAAAACATCGCCTTGAAACCACATCGCGTACATTGCCTGGGAAAACGGAAAACAAGGCGAAAACTGCCGCGCCACCGGCCAAACAGGAATCGCAAATTGACGCGCATTTGACGATTCGCTCCGAAAAAAAGCCGGAATCTGGAAAAAGTCTGCAACCGCTAATCGATGCCCTTCGAATCATGAAGCTTAATCTCGAAATCGACGGCAAGCTGCAATATGAGATTGACAATAGCCGGATTCTCATACGCGGCGAACAACTTACTTTATCGGTCAAGACAGACGATCATGAACTCCAAATCACCGGAGCCTCGGGTGAAATCGAGATTCGATTGCAAGATGAGCTGAAGGACTTTGACCTTCGCTTTTCGGGCAATGTGCGGTGCCGCTTAAGTGCGATGTGCGTCACGGCAGACCAGGTGAAATATGCTGTCTGCGGTGTCGGGTGGGGCCTGGACCTCGAAGGTTCAGCAACGCTAATCGATGACGAATATGAATTAAGAGCTGAGCGCATCAAATTTAATACCGACGACCAGGTCGCTTACCTTGAGGGCGGTTCAAAGCTAGTTCGAAAAAATGGAGATTCCAAGCCAATCAACATCTTCGGCGACAAAATCGAGTGGAATCCGGCCACCGACGAAATTCGTACCGCGACAAGAGAACACAGGTGACAATACATCGGGGTGCCATCGTCGGCGCAATCAAAAAGCTGCGTAGGCGTTGTTCTAACGCACTTTGAGGATTTGTTTTGGTGTGACGGCCTAATTCAGGCCGTTGTTTTTTCCATACGAAGCTCTGTCGCAAAGCTACTGTACATTGCAAAATTCGTTCAATGATCGGACGTCTGATAAGGTTTCGGGTCATTTGTGCGTCGTTTCTAGATCGTGATAGCCGGTTGACCCCTCAAAATGCGGCTTTCTATAATCGCGTTCTTATTCGCCCGTTAATCCGATGTGAAAATCAATGAAAATCCACGAATATCAAGGTAAACAGCTGTTTGAGAAATTTGGCGTCGCTGTTTTGCAAAACCGAGTCGCTCGTACTGCCGACGAAGCTGCAGCCGCGTTCGCGGATTTGGGTGGCCCAATTGCCGTGGTCAAAGCTCAGATTCACGCTGGAGGTCGCGGGAAGGGAACCTTTGCGGAAATTCCCGAACAACATGGTGTTCAACTGGTCAAATCCGCCGAAGAGGCAAGAGCGGCGGCGGCCAACATGTTGGGCAACCATCTCGTTACTATTCAAACTGGGCCTGAGGGCAAAGCCGTCAATCAGGTCATCGTGGAGGCCGGCTGCGATATCGCTCGCGAACTTTATCTCGGCATCGTGCTTGACCGGGCTATCAAAATGCCAGTGATCATGTGTTCTCAAGAAGGCGGCGTGGACATCGAAAAGGTGGCTCACGAGACGCCAGAGAAAATTTTCAAAGAACATTTTGATCCAGCCCAGGGAATCGAAAGTTACCAGGTGAGAAAGCTCTGCCAAAAGCTCAACATCAAAGGCAAATCCGTTCGCGCGGCTGACAGGTTTATGAAGGCCTTATGCCGGCTTTACGTGGACCTCGATTGCACTTTGCTGGAAATCAATCCGCTGGTCATCACGGGTGATGGTGATGTGATTGCGCTCGATTCAAAAATCAACTTCGACTCCAACGCTTCGTTCCGCCATAAAGAATGGGCCGAGATGCGTGACTTGAGTGAAGAAGATGAATCTGAAGTTCGTGCTTCCGCCGCTGGACTCAGCTATGTCAATCTCGAAGGAAACATCGGCTGTCTCGTCAACGGAGCCGGGCTGGCGATGAGCACCATGGACATCATCAAACTACATGGTGGCGAGCCCGCAAATTTCCTTGACGTGGGAGGCGGCGCAGACGCTGAACAAGTAACCGAGGCATTCCGAATCATCCTCTCCGATCCGAATGTGAAAGCGGTGCTTGTCAATATCTTTGGCGGAATCATGAAATGCACGACAATCGCCGAAGCCATTGTCATTGCCGCTACCTCGGTGGGCTTTACCGTCCCACTCGTCGTGCGACTGGAGGGCACCCAAGTTGAACAGGGTCGCAAAATCCTTGAGGATTCCGATGTCGCTGTAATTACGGCAACTGACTTGACCGATGCTGCAGAAAAGGTTGTCGCGACACTGACTCAGACCGTCTAAAAAATACCGGCGACAACTCTGCGGTCACAAACAACTCTAACCCGAAAAGACAAATCTCGATGAGCATTCTCATTAATTCCGATACCCGAGTCATTTGCCAAGGCATCACCGGAAACGTCGGTGAGTTTCACACAAAAGGCTGTTTGGAATATGGCACTAAAATGGTCGGCGGCGTGACTCCCGGTAAAGGAGGTCAAACCGTTCTGGGGTTACCTGTTTTCGACACCTGTATCGAGGCCGTCGCCGAAACAGGCGCCAATGCAACCATGATTTTTGTGCCTCCACCGTTCGCGGCTGACGCGATTCTGGAAGCTATTGATGCAGAGATTCCCGTTGTCATCGCAGTTACCGAAGGCATCCCGGTTCTCGATATGGTAAGAGTTTACGAAGCAGCCCAAAAATCCAATTGCGTATTGGTGGGCCCGAATTGTCCAGGCGTGATCACAGCGGATGAATGCAAAATCGGAATCATGCCGGGCTATATTCACCAAAAAGGTAAAGTTGGAATCATGAGCCGCTCAGGTACGTTGACTTACGAAGCTGTCTGGCAGACTTCCAACCTCGGCTTGGGCCAAACCACTTGCGTGGGGCTCGGTGGCGATCCAATTGTGGGAACTTCTTTCATCGACGTACTGAAATTCTTACAGGAAGATGACGAAACCGAAGCGATTTTGATGATCGGCGAAATCGGTGGAACGGCCGAAGAAGAAGCGGCCGCTTACATTAAGGACTTCATCACAAAACCGGTCGCGGCATTTATCGCCGGTAAAACGGCCCCTCCGGGAAAACGAATGGGCCACGCCGGTGCCATCATCAGCGGCGGCAAAGGAACCGCCGCCGAAAAGCAAGCCGCCTTGATGGACGCCGGAATTGAAGTTGCGCAAAGTCCGGCAGATATGGGAACCGCGATGGAACGCGCCATCGCGAATCAATGACCAATGACCAAATCCAAATGACCAATGCTCAATCCTAGTAGTCTTAATCCTCGTCGTAGTCTTAATCCTCGTCGTAGTCTTAATCCTCGTCGTAGTCTTAATCCTAGACGTAGTCTTTAGCAAGAGTACGACTACGACTGGGACTACGACTGGGACTACGACTACGACTATGAGCATCAGAAAAAGCCCCCCGAACGTTGGGGCTTTTGTCGTATGGGGAATTGTTCAAGGCACCACCTACACTGGAGTCGAACTTCGTCCCATTGGTTTGTTATGATGCGTGAGCGATTACTAATGATCCCGGCCCATCTAAATCATCGTCCACGACGACTTCATGTGATGTCTTGCCAAATGGTGCCAACTCTCCCCGGAGAACTTTGACGTCTTGGGGGGCCGAAATACCAAGTCGAATGGTGTTACCTTTGACCTTTAGAACTTCAATCTTGATTTGACCGTCGATGATGATGGATTCGTTTTTCTTGCGTGATAGAACTAACATGTTTTCTTGCTCCTTGAAAGTTTTCGAAGTGCTTCCTGCGTCCGATTGATTGACGATCGGTGCCGTCCAGGGCTGTAATACTTTTCGCGGTACTTGTGACACATTGGGTCATTCGAGAGAAAAATCTCAAAAAATAACGCCGACTACTGTCAGAAGCGGATTTTCGTTGTTCCATGGGATGCAAAAATCAAAGATAATTTGAGTTTTCCTGGACCACTCGACGAGATTCGTGCACGGTTGGTGGCTAGATTCGCGAAACTCATCGCTGCTTTTGCTTTTCATGAGATTCATTGACTTCGGCCGTCTGAAGCATGCTTAGTGATATCTTAAATTTGCTGCCACTTCAGGTTGCTAGCGATACGACTAGACTTTGCCGGTAATGCGAATCGGTTGGAGGGTCAGCCCGGAAGATGGCAAGGCGACTTTGATTCGGGCGACGCATCGCAACGGCTTTTCCGATTATTAGTGCTAAAGGACGAACCAGAGGCCCGCCATCCAGTGGCCCCAATTCCGCGCCCCTCCCGCCCATGAGCGGGACCTATTTCGGAGCATCCATGAAATTCAAATTAGAAATTGCCTTACTCGTTTCGATGGCCGCTTTGTTTGCTCAACCTAGTTTTGCTCAACTTCAATCAGTCGTTGAAACTGAGACCTCACCCCCTGATGATCGCCTCGCCCGATTAAACGACGAACTGGGGCATGGTTCAGGTCGCCCGAAATTCGACCGAATCGCCATGAATCAACCCGGCGACGCGCCGTCGATATTTTCAGCGATCCGAACTCGCCCGGACTTTGAGGCGCAAAGAAAAGACAACTCCCGCGAAATACAGACACAAACGGTAAAAATTGGAGTCACAGGGCCCAAAGAATTGGTGAAGGGGAGGGCATGTAAATTCGTGGCCACGCTTGAAAATCCAACTTCCACCGTGTTCAAAGACTTGCAGATCTCGCTAAGCCCCGACTCCCGGTTCGCGCCAGCCCCGAATTCACAACTAACGCTTTATCTTGCGGAGCTTGATCCGCATTTTAGAGCGAGATTTGAATTCAACTTGACGGCGGAAAAACCCGGGATTGCGGATCTGGAATTCGTCGCAAGCGGTAAGTTTGCCGTCACGCGCACCAAAAACACGTTGATACAAAATCAAACGGACACTCCGGGGATTTCCGTTTCCACTTTTCACCGCGTCCAAGTCGTGAGTCCACCTGCCGAGGCTGAACTTAGTGGTCCAAGTCTACTGCACATCGGCACGGAGGCCGAATACGCAATAAAAATCATCAATACAAGCGAACGCCCTGTGCACAATGTCCGCGCAACACTTCAAATTCCCCGTGGACTTGAAGTTACGATTCTGGATCGGGTCTCCAAACCGAATCCTAAGCAGCGTTCAATCACCTGGCACGTCCCCGTCATAAAAAACAACCGTCATGAAGTCATTCGATTCAAGGCGCAAGCGACAAGCAAGGGCCAACAGTTAGCTAAAGTGGTCGTTTTTATGGGTGAACAGCCTCAGGGTGAGTCAACCTTGGAAACCGAGGTAGTAGGGAAACCCAAGCCTGAAATTACAAACCACATCCCAAACCACCGAATCGCCAAAAAACCGATCCAAAATTACCATCAACAACCAAAATAACCGAACCTGTGGGCTATCATAACGATCGGATACGTGAATTCACGTATCCTTTTTTATTTGACGGTTGTTGAGACGGGTTCCGACCGTAAGACTTGCCATTTCGAAGAATTGCAAAACTACCTAATTGGACAGTGCCATATTCGACCTGTGAGCGGCAAGGCGCTGTCCACCTAAACACTCCTTTGGCTGAAGATATCCAACAACTCGAAGACCAATTGGCCCTTGCGATGCAGCGAGACCGCTTTCGACTGCGCAAACAACTCCGACGGCTGCGAGCCGACAAAAGCCCGGCGCGGAAATCCGAACAGCTCCTCAACTGGAAGGTATCCGCCAAGCATTCGATCGCCCTCAGGTCCAAGCGCAATGAAAACGCCCCCACTCCCAAGTTCGATACGGAACTTCCCATTTTTGATCGCAAAGAAGAAATTTGCCAAGCGATTCAAGACAACCAGATTGTCATCATCAGTGGCGAAACGGGAAGTGGGAAATCAACCCAGTTGCCTTTGATGGCGCTCGAAATGGGATATGGTGCGAGCGGTCTGATCGGTCACACTCAGCCTCGACGAATTGCGGCTCGCGGCGTCGCGGCACGAATTGCCAGCCAATTAGGTTCGCCACTCGGATCCGAAGTGGGATACAAGATTCGATTCGCCGACAAGACCAATGACGAAAAGACCTACATTAAATTGATGACCGATGGAATTTTACTTGCGGAAACCCAAAGTGACCGATTTCTGGACGCCTACGATTTGCTGATCGTCGATGAGGCTCATGAAAGATCGTTGAACATTGATTTTCTATTAGGATACCTTCGTAAAATACTTTCCCGGCGCAAAAACCTACGACTGATCATTACGTCGGCAACAATCGACACCGCGAAGTTCGCTGAACATTTTACAGTTGAGCCCGCCAATCCTGTTCCGATCATCAACGTTCAAGGCCGCACCTATCCGGTCGAAATTCGGTACCAGCCCGCTCATGAAGGTGACGTTGACGGAGACGTCGAAGCCGGTGTCGTCGAAGCGTGCCGAGAACTGACCTGCAAAGACGATGGGGACATCCTCGTTTTCCTTCCTACGGAAAACGATATTCGCACACTCAGCAAGAAATTGCGGGCGGTCAACTTTGTCGGCCGGACCACCGAAATCCTGCCGCTCTATGCTCGACTATCCACCGATCAGCAAAACCGGATTTTTCAATCGCACAAGAATCGCCATATCATCCTGGCGACAAACGTTGCGGAGTCGTCGATTACGGTCCCCGGGATTCGCTGCGTCGTCGATACGGGAACGGCCAGAATAAGTCGTTATGCGCCGCGTTCCAAAGTCCAAAGACTTCCCATCGAATCCATTTCGCAGGCCTCTGCTAACCAAAGGGCGGGGCGTTGCGGACGGATTGGACCGGGCGTCTGCATTCGGCTTTTCAGCGAAGACGATTACCGCGGCCGCCCGGAATTCACGACGCCCGAAATCCGTCGAACCAACTTGGCATCCGTTATACTCCAGACGCTTTCGCTGAAATTGGGCGAAATTACCGAGTTTCCTTTTATCGATCCGCCAAGTGCTGAGGCGATTCGAGATGGCTACAAGACGCTTTTCGAAATTGGTGCTGTCGACGAACGCCGGCGGTTGACGAAGCTCGGCCGAAAACTGGCGAAGTTGCCAGTCGATCCGCGGATCGGGCGAATGATTTTTGCCGCTGACGAGGAGGGATGTCTCAACGAAATCCTGATCATTGCGGCCGCTCTGGAGATCCAGGATCCCCGGATTCGCCCCGCCGAGAAAAAACAGGCGGCGGATGCACAACACGCAAAGTTTGCAAACGCAAAGTCTGATTTCTTTGCCTTCTTAAATGTGTGGGACTTCTTTGAGAAGCAAAAAGAAAATTTGTCCCGCAGCAAACTGCGCAAGGCTTGTGAACAGAATTTTCTGTCTTACGTGCTGATCAGGCAGTGGCAGGATATTCACCGGCAACTTAAGTCGATGGTTGCGCAATCGGGGCTGTCCTGGGGTGATCGCAAAGATGATTTCAACGCGATTCATCGGAGTCTACTGACCGGGCTCCTTTCGGGTGTCGCCATGCTCAGCGACAAACACGAATATACCGGTGCCGGCGGCGTGAAGTTTCATCTTTGGCCTGGCTCGGGAGTTTTTGAGTCAAAGCCAAAATGGATCGTCGTTGGTGAAATTGTTGAAACCACTCGTCGATATGGTCGGACCGTCGGCAAAATCGCCCCCGAATGGATTGAGCCGATCGGGGGCCACTTGATCAAGAAACACCACTCAGATCCTTTTTGGAGCCGCAAACAACAATCAGTTTTGGCTCACGAACGGGTCTCTTTATTTGGGTTACCCGTGATCGCGAACCGCCAGGTCAATTTTTCCCGGATTAACCCGGAACAGTCACGAGAACTGTTTATTGAGAAGGGATTGGCGACCGAAGGCGAGTTCACCGGCAATCTGAAGTTTTACCAACACAATTTGTCGCTTTTGGAAACGATCAAAGCTGAAGCTGCCAAAACCAGAAATCGCGAACTTGTGATCGACGAATATCGAATCGTTCAATTCTATCAGCAACGATTACCGGAAAACGCAGTTGATCTTGCCAGCCTTCGAAAACTCATTAAGTCAGATCCAGAGTTGGACGAAACGCTCAAAATGTCGCGCATCGATCTGCTCAGCGAAGACGAATTGCAGGACGCGAATCTGTTCCCGGACGATGTGCAAATTGGCTCGATGAACGTATCCGTCAATTACGCTTTCAAACCGGGAGCCAAAGATGACGGAGCAACCATCGTATTGCCCATTGAAGGTGTCGGACAAATTGACGAGACGCAGGCAGGCTGGCTGATTCCAGGTTTGATGCATTCGCGTATTGTGTCGCTGATTCGCAGCCTGCCAAAACCGATTCGCCGAAAACTCGTTCCCGCTCCGGAGACGGCACAACGGGTTGCCGAGCGAATTACGTTCGGGAGTGGGTCATTCCTGTCAGCGGTGGCAAACGAACTCAGTATCATTTCTGAAGAGCCAATCGAACCGGAAGATTTTCAATCCGATCAAATTGATCCGTTTTTGAATGTAAATATTCGAGTCGTCGACCACGAAGGCGAAGTTCTAGCGGAGGGTCGATCGTTGGCCGATATTCGAAGTCAACTTGGTCCGGAGCACGCAACGAATGTGGTTCAGGTTGATGACGCAACCTGGAATCAAGACGGTTTGCGTGAGTGGATCTGGCGAGAACTTCCCAGAGAGGTCATGATTCGTCGAGGCGCGACTGAATTGGCCGCGTTTCCGGCAATCGTCGACCAATTGGATTCGATCGGCTTACGGCTCTTTGATTCAAAGCAGGCTGCCGACCAGGTTTCACGACAAGGATTGGTGCGACTGTTTCAGATCCGACATCGCAAGTCGCTGCGTTCACAAGTCAACTGGCTTCCTAACTTTAACGAACACGCCGTGAAATTATCCCGCGTGATTCCTTCAGCCGAATTGAAAACTCAACTGGCGGATTTGATTACTCGAATCGCGTTTGTGGATCGGGAAAAGATACCGCGCGATTTAGCCAGCTTTGAAGCGCTTAATGCCAATGCAGTTGAGCGGATTTCGGTTGCAACCCAAGCCGTAGCCAAATGGCTGCTCAAATGGGCCACTCAAGCGCATGCCGCATTATTAAAGCTCGAAGGAATTGGGGCACAGTTTAGCTCAGCCAAGGGCGATATCCGCGCCCAGATCAAGGGACTTACAACCCGCGACTTTCTTTCGACGACACCTTGGCTCTGGCTCGAACATTATCCACGTTACTTCAATGCCGTTGCCGCCAGGATTGACAAGCTACCTTCCACACCACCAAAACAGGATCAACAGGCGAGAGAAGAGTTGGCTAAATGGTGGCAAAAGTATGAAGCGGCAGCGGAAAAACATACCTCGCAAGCCATCGTCGATCCTGAACTAACCCAGTTTCGCTGGATGATTGAGGAATACCGCGTTTCACTTTTTGCCCAACAACTGGGTACCTGCATTACCATTTCCGCCAAACGGTTGGAGAAACAATGGAAGAAAATACGTCAAGTGTAGCGCGTTGTGATTTGATTCGCGAGAATTCAGAATCAAAACTCGATCCATTGAAACTGCTCTTTTATCCATTACGACGATTCCGCAGTTGATTGAATCCGGATTGACAAAAGGCGCTTCCGCAGGTTGTTTCGTTTAACCGCGTGCCCATCGGGCCACGTTTTTCTATCCAATCGCACGGGGCGTTGCCCACACGGTTGAAAGATGCGCTTATAATAATCTTGGTCTCAATAAATGGGCGTCCATGCCCGGAATCACTTCCATGACCCAACAAGCCTTACCCGGGATACGAACTGACATCTGAAACGACATCGTGTCATTTCAAAATATGGCATCCCGGTCAGGAGAGAAGCCTCGTTTTTCCACCCACCCTGAATAAGGAAACTTTGCTTGATCTGATATGACACCGTTTAACCAAGAAATCCATCGATGTTAGTCGCTTGCGGAAGGACTTCCTCATCCAGAGATTCAATGATGTTCGTGAGCATGGTTAATTCTGTCGCCAAGCGGACCAATTCCGCCGTCGTTTTGGCCCCAAACTTTTTGATCAAGCGGGAGCGAGCGCTTTCAACGGTTCTTTGGGTAACGTCGAGTTCTCTGGCAATCGACTTATTCAGGCGACCGTTCAGAACTCGCTCCAGGACTTGTTTTTCCCTTTTGGAAAGCTCGTTGCGGACCGACTGCAGCACATGCCATCGTCGATGCAAGTCAGAACCGAGCACAAGCGAATCCGTGATGTCCTGTGCAATGCCATGATTGAGGATGACTTCACCCGTAGAGTTGGCTTCTCCATACGATTGGATACGGAGAATCTTCTTTCCTTTGTTCGTATCAAAGACGGCATGCATGGTCGACGAAGACGTCATGCTTAATGCAAACCTCTCATCCGTACGCCGTTGAAATTCTGCATTGATGGGATTATTCAAGTCGAGAAAATCGGTGTACTTTTTGCCAATCTCTTCGTCGGGCCGCAACCCCAGGACTTCTTGCGATGAGGGACTGAAATAGGTTAGCTCGCCACATTTCGAAATGGAAAAGAAAACGAAGGGTGCTGAAAAGCAATCCAGATTGGGTACCGAATGTTTTGAGAATGAACTCATTGTTACGACGCTCATGGCAAGCCTTTCTCAATAGTTCTATAGAACTGCCGCCGCAACGGATCAGTATAGATAGAGAGTTGGGCTTGTCGGAAAGGCTAAAAAAATACCGACCGTCTTGCGGTGCGCTGAATCAAACTCTTATTTTGCGAGCCGTCAATTCGCTTGGATTCAATGCAACTCGGATGAGACAATAGAAGCATATCGAATTAGAGAATACAGGTTCAGTCTCATTTTCACGGACTCGATGTCATGAAACCCCTGCTCGCGAAGTAAGGAATTTCCTGATACGAAGACCAGGTAAACGATACAATAAGTGGACTTGCACTAAAAAAACAGATATCGTTAGAACAATACGCCTTTTGATTTCTAGCTCTTCGATAAAATCTTTTACTTGGAAACCAACGTCTAATCCTGGTTACCGTGTTTGCAGAATGATCGTTTTCTACTCTTTGTCCAAATTCGCGCAGATACGAAATACCGCACTGAAATGATCGTGATGATCTGATGCTTCGAAAGCTTCGCACGGTATTTGAGAATTCGTTCCATCTTGGTTTTGGAAATCGCCATGCCACTCAGGGGCGTTTAGCACACCAGGACAACGATCAAATCTTCCAATTCCTTGTTCGTAATACCAAACAGGGCATTTATTGGACGGACGAAAACGGCCGGATTCTGGGCTGCAATGACTCCATTTGTGACCTACTCGGCTATTCGCGAGACGAACTAACACAGATGGTGGTCGCTGACATCGATTCGCAGATCACGGTCGATAGCCATCAAGATCTGTTGCGAAAACTTTCTCAGCATCCCTCGGTAACATTTCAGACGCAACCGCGTCGCAAAGACGGCAAGCATGTGACAATGGAACTCACGGTCACTCGATTGGTGTTTGATGACCGAGTCTACTTGTGTACGTTTTCTCGTGAAATTGATTTGGAAAGACAGCTGCGCAACCAAGTACTCGAAGCGCTTGCGACAGGAATGCCGCTTTCGGAAATCTTGACGTTGATTGTTCAACTCGCCGAAAAAACCCGGAACCGGATGCTCGGCTCCATATTGTTAGTGGACGAATCGGGTTGTTTTCGTCATGCCGCCGCGACACGGCTCCCGAGAGCCTTCTGCGAACAAATCGACGGAAGCAAACCGGGACCTAACGTCGGTTTATTTCGTTCTGTCGTGTTTAATCAAACAGGTGTATCGCTGGCTGAATTTCCCCAGAACCCAATCTGGGAGTCCTACCTTAAACTGGCCGAGATTGCAGGGGTGAAGGCCTGCTGGTCTCAACCAATTTTCTCAGCTCGGAACAAAGTCCTGGGAACGATGGCGATGTACTTTCTGGATCCACAGGTTCCGACTGATCACGACAAGGAGTTGATGAAGACCCTGGCACTACTAGCGGGGATCGCGATCGAGCGGGCACGAAAAAACGAACAACTCCTTAAGAATGAACTGAGAAATCGTTCGCTCATTCAATCCTCGGCGGCCACCGTCTGGACGTCATCCCCTCAGGGAGATTTCGTTGACCGCCAGGAAAGCTGGGAATCATACACGGGGCAACCGTGGGAAGAACACAAGGGATTCGGCTGGTCCGAAATGTTTCATGTTGATGATCGAGCCCGGCTCGTCTTTGAATGGACAGAAGCAATAAAAAAACCAGGACCATTTGAGTCGCATGGCCGCATGTGGCACGCCCAGAGTAGTTGCTACCGTTATTTTGAGGTCCATGCGGTTCCCATCATCAGAAACAACCAGGTCATCGAATGGGTCGGCTCTACGACCGACGTGCACAATCGCAAGATCGCGGAAAACAGTCTTGTTCGTAGCAGGGCCATTCTGAAGCAGGCTCAAAAAGTTGCCCATTTGGGAAGCTGGGTCTGGGATTTCGAATCCGATCGAGTTCAGTGGACAGACGAATTCTGCCGCCTTCATGGATTCGACCTTAACGATCGAAAAGGCGATTTCAATACTTTGATGAAAACAGTCTTTATTGGTGATCGTACCAAGATACGCAAATCGATCCAACACACGCTTGAAACCGGCGCTACCTCGCCGATGGAATACCGGATTCTTCGACATGACGGTTCGATGAGAACCGTTTTGTCGAAAACGAAATTCGAAAAAGATGAACTCGGAAATAATAGCGGATTGATTGGAACCGTGCTCGATGTGACTGATCTAAGGAAGACTGAGCAAGCTCTACGTCAAAGCGAGCGACAAATGCGGACCATTACGGATTCGTTGCCGGTGATGATTGCCTACATCGATACGAACTACCGCTACCAATTCAACAACGCCATGTATGAACTGCTTTACAAAAAACGACGAAGCGACATCATCGGGCGACACGTCAGCGAGCTCCTCGGCGAAACCGTGTTTCAGAAAGTCAAACATCATTTCGATTCCGCATTTCGAGGCATTGCAACGACCTACCAACAGCGAATCGAAGTTCCAAATGGCCAATCACAGATCAACGAGGTCCGCTTGCTTCCTGACAGAAACGCTGAAGGCGTCGTGGTCGGAGTGTATACGCTGATCGACGACATCACCAAACGTCAAGCTCTTGAAAAAGAAGTCTTGAACATCGCTGCTGAAGAACATCGTCGGATTGGACAGGATCTGCACGATGGAACAGGTCAAGAGTTGACGGGATTGGGAATGATTGCCGATGCGCTTTTGCTTTCATTGTCTAGGAAGGGCGCAGCTGAACAGCCCATCGCCGTAAAATTGGCGCGGGGAATCAAAAGGACATTGCACCAGATCAGGTCGCTTGCGCGCGGTTTGAATCCCGTCGATATTTCCAGCGAAGGTCTGATGTCAGCGTTAACCCAGATGGCTGAGCATGTTGAGGATTTATACTGCATCAATTGCCGTTTTATCTGCGATTCGAACGTCAAACTGCAGGACAATCAAATCGCTACGCAGCTTTTCCGCATCGCCCAGGAAGCTACCACGAATGCCGCCAAACATGGCCATGCGAAAAACGTGTCCATCAGCCTTGTTGATTCGAAACAGGAAATCATCTTATCGGTGACCGATGATGGAATTGGAATTCACCCGGCTGTCGAGGAAAGCCGGGGGATGGGGCTGCGAACAATGAATTATCGTGCCAATGCGATCGGTGGCCACCTGCAAATTGGTCGACGCGAGTGCGGAGGCACCGAAGTCATTTGCAAAATTACGCTAACAAACTCGGACCCTTTGGGCATGGATCCTGGTCGGCACAAACGGCAACCCCATTTGTCATCCCCAACTCAAAAGGTACCGTCGGAACCGCATTTCGCTACAGTTTCAGACCCAGATTCAGAATAGACCATGGCAAAAATCGTAATTATTGATGACCATCCATCCACCCGCGAAGGGCTGTCTACGAGAATTGCCTTGGAACCCGATTTGCAGGTTTGCGGCGAAGCGGACGATATCATTGGAGGTCTAGAGCTGATTAAGCAGAAACTACCGGACTTGGCCATCATCGATATCTCGTTGAAAACCGGAAATGGAATTGACCTGATCAAACAGGTCAAGGACAAGTTTCGGAACGTCCGCATGCTCGTCTGGTCCATGTACGACGAATCACTCTACGCCGAAAGAGCACTTCGCGCAGGAGCACTCGGCTATATCAACAAGGTAAATGTCACCGACACAATCATCGACGCCATTAGAACGGTCCTCGGCGGCGATGTATTCCTCAGCCCTGACATGTCAGCCAAAGTCCTGCAACGAATGGTCTCCGGAAAACACCGGATCGACCAGGCACCGGTCGACACGCTGTCCGATCGTGAACTGGAAACTTTTCGGCTGATTGGACACGGTCTCAATACGAGTGACATTGCCACCAAAATGCATTTAAGTCCCAAAACGGTGGAAACTTACCGGGCCAGAATCAAAGAAAAAATCGGCGTCAAATATATGTCCGAACTCACGCGAGAAGCAACTCGCTGGGTCTTGGAAAACGGTTAAACGGATTTCATCTCACGGGAACAACGTGCCCATCAAGTCTTTTGAGCCGATCGCGCGGGTGGTCGTGAAAACCTCTCCTGCGTCAAAACCGGCTGAGGCACCACGCGCGATCGCCACTGCTTCCACACGTCGAAAGATATAGTCTTTCTCTGGCGGAAATTGTGTTGCGTAACATCGAATCGAGTCAAGTTTAGATTCCAGCGTTTCCGAAATATCATAAACAAACTGATTCGCTCCCGATCCCACCCATTCCGTTTCAAAGAAAAACGAATAATAAATCTGGCTTTCGATTTTATGTACGGGCAGGTCGTCGAAGTACTGATCCCACTTGGTCAAGCGACTGTAAAAAACGGCGGCGTCGGTAATCTGGCAGGCTTGCCAATGATCGGGAGAGGCCATTGGCGTTTTTGCACCGATCGACAACACGACTCTGGGGCGAAAGATACGAAACTGTTTTGCGAGTTCGATCCGCGATTCAAAATCGTCAAACAGTCGGCGGTTAGGAAGATCCAGAATGATCCGCTGGTGGACGCCAAGGATTGCGGAGGCTTTTTGTGCTTCGGCCAGTCGTGTTTCAACGTCAGGGCTCAGCGGAGTCGGTTCGCCGTTCGTCAGATCGATGATTCCGACTCGGAGTCCTTGCTTAACCAGCGCGGCCAGCGTGCCACCACACCCAATCTCAACATCGTCAGGATGAGCCCCGACCGCAATCACATCCATTCTTTCTTGTTCGTCCATGATTCAAGCCGTTTGAGATTCGATGAGGCACGACAGTCACACAACCAAATTCTACGCAACAAGTCATGTCTTGTGCTACGCCGGGCTAATCACCGGCAGGAAATTGAATGGTTCTGACCTTGATCCAGGGAACGTCAAACGTTTTTCCACGCCAACTGATGGTCAAACCTTTTGTTGCTATGTTGCTAATTTCAAATTGTTGCTGAGAACCTAGCACAAACTGTTGTCCATCGACGAGTTGAATCAAGCCCGTTGCAGGACTTCGGCTTTTGGGTATTGAAAACCAGATCGTCGGAATGTCAGAGGGAATTCCTTCGCCCAGGTCAATTTGATTCGTTTGCGGTGTCGGATCATCGTCCTCGTCCGCCGCGGAGCTAGTATAAATCGGCTGAATGATCTTGGTTGCGTTCTCGTCCCACACAAGACTTTCGTCCTGGAATTCGACGGAGGTTCCTGCAATTCGACACGTCGGAAACACGAGAACGTTTTGGCCAGAATCGAAATCGCCCGCAGTTGGAAAACGAAAGCCATTCTGAGTCATCGTCATCCCGACGATCTGGTCCTGGTCGACAACTTCTCCCGAAAACGAAACCGACGCATTGTTTTTGCCGGTTTCAATTCTGATCACACTACGGTCCGCGAGCATTGCCAGCCAGTCGTTTGAAGTATTCGTCAAGTCGTTTGCCAATCTGATTTCTTTCACATCCGAAAGAGCGAATTCGAATGGTGTATCGATTGAGGCACCTTCCAATTGCACTCTTTCGTTGTTGGTAAACTTGAGATTTGCCGCGACAAGTCGATCTCCGTTCCGGAGCCGAATTTGATTCGCGTCATTCGAATTTCCAATCGCAAGTGGTTGCGGTGTGGAAAAGCAAACGTCGTCCACAGCGTAATCTTCATCCACCTTGCGAGAGACACGATGCAAATATGGGTTCGACAAGACTCGAATAAAGGCGATCAATTCGTTGGATTTCACTCCCAGGAAAACGCATTGATCGTCTACCGCTTCAACCGAAGCCAGCAAATGGCCATCTGCGCTATAGGCCTCCATCAAGAAATCGCGATTGTGATTTACTCTGGCCAGAATCAACCCGCATTCGTTGACACCCGCGGGAACGTGAGGTTGACCTGGCACGCAAAACCTGAGTTCTAATACACCCTTAAACCTCTTTGGAAAGCTGTTGGACGTTTCGAAAACACAAACCGAATTACCTTCCGCTGGTTTTTCAGGAGCAAACCGGAATTCATATCCTGAGATCCCCACAAATCCTTGTGCCTCCGTGGCAAACCTGACACCCAGTTTCGTAAAAGCATCCGAGACGTCGAAATTCTTTTTCATTTCTTCCCCGTCCGTGTCAACTTCGAAATTAATCGTTGTTTGCTGTGGCAGGTAAAACTCACCCTCGTATTCGTGGATAAGTTGTACGGCAACGTGTTCGGGTTCTTTCTTCGGCAGAATGGCCCTTTTGACCGCTCCGAGAGCTTGTAGATGTTCGCGGCCTAGTTCGGCCGTTCGATTGGCGTATTTGAACTTGAGTGTGAAATCACCGATGTCGCCATCTAGAACTTTGCCGCTCTTTAGCAACATTCGATCGAACTTCGTTGGTTTGGCGGCTTTGGACCTGATTTGTTCGAGCGCATCCAGAATACGAGTCACGCGATACCGAACTTCGAACACTTTATGATTCTGTTGGAGTTCGATGAGATTTCGATACGGTCCTCCAATGTCGACATCTGAGAGCTGTTGCTCGGCTGCTTCCCGCTCACGATAGATTGGACTGTTCAGCTGAGAAAGCAATTTGCGGACCGTGGCGACCTGTTGACTGGCGGGTTCATTCGTAATCCAAAGCCGTTCGATGTTTCCAAGGTCAATTCTCTCGGTCGTCATCTGGCCATCGTCATGAACGTTTGTCCAACTCACAATCTGAGACTCAACCTCAACCGTCAACGAAGAACCATTCCGCAACTGAATATCCAGTTCGTCAAAAGCCAGGGCATTTTCATCATTGACGATTCCAGTCACGCCAACGAGCAAGCTGACGCAGATCAAACGCCAAGCTAAGTGCATTGGCCAAGATGCAGACATCGTTTTCATTCTCATTCTCCTGATGCCGTCTACCATTTGTTAACGTCGATGTACTGGAACGTTCCCTTGTTCTGGCTGGCCATGCGTGTCATGAAATTTACTTTCTTTTGCAACGGTCCTGATCCAAATTGAAAGCAGTGAATCTGTGTTTTTCTGCCGGCCATCAACTTGACGGTTTCGAGTTGACCACCGTTGAGTGTTGGCAAGCCACCGTCCGTCATGAAGACGATGACATCGGGTCGAAATGCAAGCGCTGCCGTCAGTCCATTTTCGTGGCGGGTTGACCCGTATGCGGCAAGATTACCGATAAACTCGGGCACCAACGCTTTGTTCCCGGCCGTGGCTGGGAGCAATTGTCTGCGTTCAATCGTAACAGTACGATCGTGGTACGCAACTATCTGGAAGGAGTGATTGGATTCCAACCGATTAATGGCATTGGTCAGTTCCGTTCTCGCGCGATCAAGAACGCCTAGCCCGGCAGTCCCCATACTTTGCGAACGATCAATCACAAACACGAACCGCCGCCCCTCCAGTTTTCCACTGCCGAAGAGGCTGATGGAGGCCGGATTGCCGACGGGTTGTTGAGCCTTCAATCGTCGTTGATCATCCGCAATCAGCTTGAGATCTTCGTTTGACAATTCGAATTCAATGTTCAGGCCGTCGGAAGTGGGTGCTTCCGCCATTTGATTTGCATCCAACTGTCCAGTTTCCGTAGGTACAATCGGGCCAGCCAAATCTTCAAGCTCTGGAAACGCGATGGGAGGAGGCTCAAGATCGGCAGCAGACGACTGAGATGCGGCCGATTTGTTCGTTTGTTCGATCGATTCGGTGACATCTGTCTCGGTTAAATATTCTTTGGTTTTCGAGTCCGCGACAGACAGGACAACTTCGATGCGGCGATCCGGTTGGCCTTTTCCACCGGCTCCGACGGGGCGCAAAACAAAGAGCAACAGGGTCAACAACAACGTGTGGGTCAGCAGAGACAGCAGCAGCGGACGCCAGTTTTCGCGATGAACTGGTTGATTGGTGGCTTGGCTCATACGTCTATTATTCCAGATTGACTTTCTCAGCGAAGACCTGAAACAAACAAAGTTTCCCCCGAATTCGACGTTTTCCCGTTATTTCCTGTGAACAATGTTGGGCGCAGAGGGTATGGAAGTTTACCTAAACTGCACATAAATGGGATCGTCGGTTAAAATTGAGAGGTGGGGAAAGAGCCATCACGATGATTGAAGCGGTCTATCCGGGCGACGATGGTGTTTAATGCAGCGGACAACACTCAAATAGAACAAAATAGTGAGAGCCAAAATATGAATGAACGCGTCTCAGGCAATCAAGCCGATCTGAGTGGCGATGATGTAAAGTCGCTTGAAAAGCTGAGTGCCGCTTACGCAGCCGTCCGAGGCGAATTGGGTAAGGTGATCGTTGGCCAAACCGAAGTCATCGAACAACTCATGATCGCAATTTTTGCTCAAGGCCATTGCCTGTTGGAAGGTGTACCGGGACTTGCCAAAACGCTGATGGTAAGCACCCTGGCAGAAACGCTAAGTCTTGACTTTAGTCGAATTCAGTTCACCCCGGACTTGATGCCGAGCGACATCGTCGGCACCGAGGTGATCCAGGAAGACAAGACTTCCGGTGCGCGCGAATTCAAATTCCTCAAAGGCCCTGTTTTTGCAAATATTATTCTCGCGGATGAGATTAACCGAACCCCGCCCAAAACACAGGCCGCTTTGTTGGAATCCATGCAGGAAAAACAAGTCACGATCGGTGGCGAGCGACATGCGCTCCCAAGTCCTTTTTTTGTGCTGGCGACTCAGAATCCGATCGAGCAGGAAGGAACCTACACGCTTCCGGAAGCACAACAAGACCGATTCATGTTCAAAGTCTTTGTGAATTATCCCAGCTACGACGAAGAATACCGGATTGCCGAGACGACGACCGCGGACATAACCGCTTCGGTCGATGAAGTCTTGACGGGCGAAGATATTTTGCGGTTGCAACACTTGGTTCGCCGGGTCCCGATTGCTCCGCACGTGATTCATTTCGCGCTGCGGTTGGTTCGATCAACACGAGTTATGGAAGAGGATTGTCCCGAGTTCGTAACAGAACAAGTCAGCTGGGGTGCCGGACCTCGTGGCGTTCAATATTTACTGTTGGGTGCCAAGGCCCGTGCTGTGCTTGAAGGCCGCACGTACGCAACCACGGAAGATGTTCGAGCCGTTGCCCGACCCGTTTTGCGCCACCGGGTCCTCACGAATTTCTCGGCTGAATCGTCTGGTGTCACTTCCGATGACGTGATTGACCGGCTGCTGGCTGAACTCCCCGAACGCAGCGAAGGAGACAAACTGGCTCCGGAACTGGCCCGGGCATTCGGGTAAGACATCAAATCGACTAACTCAGTGCGCGTAATACTTCTTCAATCGTGATTTGTTAATGGCAAGCCTGCAAAAAGCTGAACCTAAAAACTACCTCGACGCAAAAACGCTCGAACAAATCAAGCGGATCGATTTGCGTGCCCGACTGGTCGTGGAAGGCTTCATCTCGGGGCAGCATCGCAGCCCTTACAATGGTTTCGCGGTCGAGTTTGCAACGCATCGCGAATACGCTCCGGGTGACGACTTGCGACACATCGACTGGAAAGTCTGGTCAAAGACGGATCGCTTGTACATTAAAGAATACGAAGAAGAGACGAACTTGAAATGCCATCTGCTGGTCGATTGCAGCAAGTCGATGCGTTACGGGGAGACCACCGGCTGGAGTAAGTTCGATTACGCGGCAACATGTGCCGCAAGTCTTGGTTTTATGATGCAACAGCAACAGGACGCAGTAGGGCTGGTGCTGTTCAGCAACAAGATCGACAAGACGCTCAAGCCCAGCTCTCATCCTTCACATATCAAAAAGCTGTTTCACGAACTCGAAACGACCGAACCCGATAACACAACCGATGTGAGTGATCCTTTTCTGGCGCTCGCGGCAAAAATCAGACTCCGCGGACTGGTCGTTTTGTTTTCGGACCTGTTCCTTGATCCTGAAGAACTGGCAGAATCGCTCAGCCAATTTCGGTTGCGACGTCATGAAGTCGTGGTGTTTAATGTGATGCACAGTGACGAGCTAACGTTTCCTTTCGACGACAACACGCTTTTCAAGGGTATCGAAACGGATGCTCAACTGCACACCGAACCTCGTGCCCTTCGAAAATCCTACCTCGAAGCGGTTGAGAATCATCTCAACCGCGTGAAGAAAGTCTGTTCCACGGCCGGTATTGATTACGTCTTGCTGGATACCTCCAAGCCGCTGTCCGCGGCTCTGTCCAGCTATTTGCATTTCCGGGCAAAATCCCGTCGCAAGCTGGTTTAGTTACAGGAGTGTTTTGAACGATGCCTTGGTTGGGCTTTTTGATGAATCCGGCGATGTTAGGATTAGGGGCGATTGCGATTGCGTCTCCCATCCTGATTCATTTGCTCAACAAGCGCCGTTTCAAAATCGTCGACTGGGCGGCGATGGATTTCCTTCTTGAAGCGGACAAAAAAAACCGACGCCGCGTTCAACTGGAAAATTTTATTCTGCTTTTGCTTCGCTGTTTGGCGATGCTCCTGATCGGCCTGTTACTGGCTCGCCCGTTCTTGCCATCGTCGGTGGCGAATGTCATGCAGCAAACTCAACAATTCGAACGCGTTATCCTCCTGGACGACTCGCTCAGTCAGCGAGTCATCAATGGAACCGTGCCATCGCTCCAGGTCAGTAAAGACTCGCTCAAGGAAATGATGACGAATCTGGCAGAGTCCGCTGACACGGAGGACTGGTTAACCGTAATGCTCACCAGTCAGCCAACTCAGCCGTTACTTGCCAATGAGCCATTAACGAAAAACACCATTTCCGTGCTCTCCGAGATCATTGATGAGGTTGAGTGTTCTGATCAGCCGGCTGATTATCCGATTTCTCTCGATGAATTGAAGAAGTACATCAGTGGCGTGCGGGAAAATGTCGGACGAGTCGCTTATCTATATTCCGATATGCGGCAGCGAGATTGGATTGGCTCGGGTGAAACAGACGCGTCGTCGGCACCCAACAAAATCGTCAACGAAATTTCGCAAGACACGGTTGGTTGTTTTGTGATTGATGTCGCAGGCGATGCCGATCAAAACCTGGCAATCACGGAAATCCGCCCCGAAGATTTACAAGTCGCCGATAAGGTCATTCGCTTTAACGTCTCCGTGGCGAATTACGGCGCGCAAACAGCCAGCGAAATTCGGGTGTCGTTTCAGATCAACGACGAAACTCCGCAATATGAGGTCATCCCCTCGATCGCACCCGGTCAGACCGAACAAGTTGCGTTTCGTTACATGTTCAATCAACCGGAACAACGTCCGCTTGATTTCAGCGAAGAATCGAATCGGCCTCAATTCGCAAATTATCGGGTGAAAGCCGAAATTGATCGGCAGGCGCTGGGACCAGACGGGCTTGCCAATGATCAACTGATCGACGATAGCTCGGCCGTTTACGCGTCGCGAGTGCTAAATGGTGTGCCCGTCTTGCTGGTCGATGGCGACCCATTTTCTGTTTCCGAGCGAAGCGAAACGCATTACCTGCGCAGTTTGGACGTGCTTGGAACCGGACTGGCGATGGATATCGTCACCGTAAGCCAACTGGAGACCGTTTCGCTTTCGAAATATCGAGTTATCTTTCTGTGCAACGTCGACGAAGCTTCAAGCGATCGAATCAACTCGCTTGGCCAATGGATCAGCGATGGCGGGGCATTGGTGATTATGCCGGGTAATCAGGTTCGCGCTTCGACTTTCAACGAGTCCTTTTACAAAGACGGAAAAGGTTTGTCCCCCATCGGGCTCGTCGACATGGCAGGCGATCCAACGATGTCGAAGTGGGTGAATTTTGAAGTCGACCCGCAGATTCACCCGGCCCTGCAGTTGATCGTTGACAGCGATGCAACAAGTCTCGCGCGCGTCGATATTTTCAGTTGGTGGACATCCAGGTTCGATTCGCAACAAGTTGGCCGCACATTCCAAATTCCGTTGCGACTGAACGATCGCGACAATTCTCCAGCGATGGTCGATCGGAGCTGGGGAAATGGACGAGTGATTGTGTTCTCAATTCCGGGTGACGGTGACTGGACGATGTGGCCAAGCAGTCCAACATTCGCGCCAGTGATGCTGGATTTGATGGATTACTTGATTGGCTCAACGGGCGAAATGTCGTCGGTGGAGATCGGCAGCCCAGTCAGCTATCCCGTAGATCTGTCCGTTTACGACAACCGTGTTTCCTTACGTGACCCGAACAACGAGAAAGTCGAGGCCGTGGCCCGACCGCTCGATGACACCGAAGCAAGCCGCGAAAGCGAGCTTTATCGCGTCCAATTTGATAGCGTTCAGCGCCGCGGATTTTATGAACTTGGACTAAAACGGCATTCGGGCGAAACTGAAAGTGTGCTGTTTGCGTCAAACCTGGATCCACGGGAAAGTCAGCTAAAAAGGATCCCAAAGTCCAATCTGGAAGGTGACTTTTTCGGAGACAAGGTAACACTCGTAACGGCCGAAGAGCTGAATAAGCAGACTGTTAGTGGCGGAAACACGGAGATCTGGCTCCAAGTCCTGTTTCTGCTGTTTGCCGTCCTGGTCGTCGAACAGTTTCTGGGTTGGTGGTTCGGTCGCAGGAGATAATCCGATGAAGATTTTTACGAACTCGTCCAGCATATCATTCGTTGCGCTGATCGTCGTTTGGGCTCAGGTCAACATCATTTTGGCTCAACGAGTTATCGATCCACCGAATCCTATTCAAATACGAATCGATCAACCAATCAGAAACAATATTCCGCTGATTGTTTTCGGGGGCCGACCGCAATCCGCTCAAGAACCCTTTCCCGAAACAGGAGCGACGCTGAAAACCGACCCTCGACTTGAATCAATTCTTGAGAAAGCCGACCGCTTCCGCAAAGACGGAAACTATCGATTTGCGTCGCAGCTCTGGCAAGCGGTTCTGCTGCAAAGTGGAGATGCATTATTCTCCCAAGACGATACCACCTATTTCTCGCTCGTCCAACAAGTCGAGAAAATCATTGCCGCGCTGCCTCCGGAGGGGTTGAAAAATTATCGGATTACGGCTGATGCCAGCGCCAAAGAAATCATGGCTCAGGCCGATCCATACAATCCGACCACCAGTCTGAACCAGGTCGTACGCCAGTATTTCCTCAGTTCGCTGGGCGATGACGCGGCCTTCAAACTCGGGTGCATCTACCTGGATGAATACGATTTTATCGGTGCTCGACGAATGTTCGAGAAAATCGTAACTCAATACCCGGACCCCTCGATTTCGATCGCACAAGTCTACGCGCGGATTGCACTCTGCCAGTCGTTTTTGGGCGAACCCGAACTGGCAGAGGCTTCACTGGCGATGGCGACCGATGCTGGCGACGATTCGGTATACGATCAAGTCAAAATGGTGCGGCAGTCCCTTGGCCAGATCACAGAAAAGAACAATTCCGTCGTCAACACGTCCTGGACCTGCCGGCTTGGTAATTCCAAACGGTTTGGCGTTATGCCCAACGTTCCTGAACAAATGATGAAGTCAGATTTGGTGGCAATTTGGCAGTTCTATTACGAACCCAAACGCAAATATAGCAACTCAATAGATATCACCGGCGGTACCCTTTCAGGTGAGCGTTCTTTCGGCAAAATCGCCCGCGACACGATGAACTTGGAAGAAGACAAAATCGTCAAAGCCTGGAAGGACAAAAACTGGCGCCCGACCGGCCACCTCTTGTTCGATTCCGGCAGAGTCTTTTTCAAGTCGGCCGCCGACATGTCGGTGTGGGATACCGAGCAGATTCGAAAAGCGGCTCGTAACAGCGACAATGGGCACGAGGTCCTTCCAGACTGGCGGTCGTTGTGGCGGAACAGTTTCATGATGGACGACGCGACCAAGAACCTCCAGTCGGTACGACGAAGTTTTGGAAACTATGGACGTCGGCGAGGAGCCAACTTCGAAACCAGTGACCCGACGCAGCCGTACGAAGTTCAGTTATTTGGCGACGAGATCTTCCTCCAGGCCTCGATTCACGACGGAAACTTGTATTCGATCGAAGGTCGGCGATTCGACAACGAAAACAGATCTTTTGACAAATTGCCAACCGCGCAGTGGAATGCCAGTTTTCGCCGCACGCGTTCGAATTTCCTGACCGCCTACGACGTAAAATCTGGAATGACATTGTGGACACTTCCGAAGCAGGAGGACGAGATAACCCATCTCGACCATGAAAGCCCATGGTTGCACACCGGTGGGTTCATGTCGGCCCCGATCGGTTACGGGAATTTACTTCTGGCAGCCGTTAATCATGCCGGGGCGATTTGGATTTATGCAATCGACCCTGCCCAGGAAGGTAAAACGGTTTGGAAATCCTTTCTTGGTGACGAACCGGAAACTGGAGCTGCTGCCTGGCCGGCCATTAATCTGTCTCTCGATGGCAGCGACTTGTTCGTTTCTTGTGGAATGGGCGTTGTCTATATTCTTGATCCATCAACCGGGATGGTTCGATTCGCTCGTCGCTATCAACGCGACGGTACAATCGACAAAACCTTTCGCCGCCTCAACTGGAGCAATCCGAAAACTAATTTCGACGGCTGGTCAAATGACGTCGTCATTCCTTTTGGTCGGCAGATGATTTGTTTTTCGTCTGATACCAACCGCGTAAATTCGTTTGATCGAAACACCGGTGAAATCATCTGGCAGAATCCCAACGATCCACGCAGCAAGAAAGTAGACTACTTGTTGGGTGTTTACGATGGAGTTCTTTACGCGGCGGGTCGCGAAACCGTGGTGGCCTTTAATCTGAATGAAGAAGGCCGAATGGTGTGGGGTGGCGAACAGGTATTCGACGGAAAAACATCCTATGGACGCGGAATGCTGACTCCCAATGGCATCTACATTCCAGTGGCCGATTCGATTTACAAGTTTGATCTAGATGGTGATGGCGTCGACGCCAAAAAACTCGCCGTCGTTGACGTCGATCTGGGAACCGACGCTCCGGTCGGCAATCTCTACAGCGATGGCAAACAAATCTGGGTTCACGGTGGGAATCGGGTATACGCGTTATGGCCAGCTGAATCGAAAACAGAATCAACCAACTAAAATTTTTCAGACGAAGAGACACAAGTGCAACTGATTGGCGAAGGCGGATTTCTCCAGTGGATCATGGGCGACGACCCAACACGCGCTGGGACTCCCAAACTGCAATGGGCCAACCTGCCCGAATCCTGGGGAGTATTCGTGTTACTTGCGGTTCTGGCGGCAATCGCATTCGGCGTCTTCTGGCTCTATCGACGAGAAATAAACACGTGTCCAATGCCCGTTAAGCTATTTATGGCGGGGCTGAGATTGGCCGTCTTGCTCAGCTTGGTCGCCTTGTTTTTAAAACCGTCCGTGTTTTATCAACAGGTCAACGAAATCAAACCTACCATTGCGTTCTTGCGAGACGCATCGCTTTCGTTCGGTCGCGGAGATCGTTATCGCAGTGAAGACCAGGCGAATCAACTGGCAGCAGCCTCAGGACTAGACGTAAACGGCATTCGTTCAGGCCAAATCGTCCGGTCTGAATTGCTCAACGGAGCGATCAACAAGAATCAGGACCTGCTGCTCAAACTCCGCGACAAAGGCGCCGTGCGGGTCATCAATTTTTCGGACGGAGTTACCCCGGTCGCCGTAATTCCCGCAATTACTCGCAAGGATACAGAGGACCCGGAAGAAGCAAAGAAAGACACTCCAGACGATGCAAATTTGGGACTGATCCGGGAAACGATGCCTGACCTCAACCCATCGGGATTGGGAACGGACATTTGGCAGGCCCTCCGGGAAACCCTCGATGACTCCAATCGCTTGTCGGCAATCGTCCTTGCCGGCGATTTTCAACATAACGGCTCCGAAGATCCTCTTGAACTTGCACGCAAAGCCGCGGAATTGGAGATTCCGATTTATACCATTGGAATCGGTGATCCGAATCCACCAAAAAATCTTGCCGTCAATGAAGTCTATGTTCGCAACAAGGCCTATCCGGACGAGCCGTTTGAAGTTGAGGCGCTGCTGCAAACCACTCAACGCGGCGAAGCGGGCTTGCCCGATCAGGTGAAGGTCACGCTTGTCGAGCAGATGGTTGACCCGCGTACTGGAAAGCCTGGTAGCGCCAAAGAAATTAAATCAAAGAATGTCGACGTCCCGGAAAATGGTGGTCGTATTCGTGTCGATTTCGATCATGTACTCAACCAACCGGGAGACTACGTATTCACGGTGCAAACGGATATCCTGGAAGACGAGATCGAAAGCAACGATAATGCCAAGCTTTCTTCGGTACTCGAAGTGGTCGATGAAAAAGTTAAAGTCCTGCTGATCTCTGGTTTGCCCAACTGGGACTATCTACATGTTCAATGGCTGTTGAGACGCGACCCAAATATCTCATTGAGCTGCTGGTTGCAGTCGAAGGACGAAACCAGCGCCCAGGAAGGTAACGAGCCGATTTCGCGTCTGCCGCGGACGATTGAAGAGCTGGGAAGGTTCAATGTGATCCTCATGATCGACCCGAATCCGCAAGAGTTTGATCAAGACTGGATGGATCAACTGGAAGCATTTTGTCGGTACAAAGCGGGTGGCCTGATGTTCATGGCAGGCCGGCAATTCACCAGTGAATTCGTTACGATGAATCGACTGAAAAAGATTCGAGAGATTCTGCCAGTCAATTTCGGTGATATCGAATATATCGATACAACCGAAGCGCTTGCTGAAGCCATCGATGATCGCCCCGGACGAATGCTGCTGGTTAATCATAACCTCGATCATCCGGTAATGAGCTTTCGCAGCGATCCGGCCGAGACTCAAAAAATCTGGGAATTAATGCCCGGAATCCCCTGGAACTTTCCGACGTTGTCAGCAAAACCGACCGCACGCGTGCTCATGGAGCGCGGTGAACAGGTGAATGCGGAAGGCAACCAACCGCTGATGGTGACGGGACGGTACGGTGCCGGCTCCGTTTTGTACATTGGCTTTGATGGCACCTGGACCTGGCGGCCGATTGGCTTGCAGGCTCAATACTTTGACCGATTCTGGATTCAGGTAATTCGTTACCTTGTGGAAACTCGTTCGCTCCAGGGTTCGCGACGCGGATTTGTCGACACGGACAAAACGGAATACGAATTGGGTGACCGAGTCACGATGATCGCGCGGTTACTTGATCAGCAGTTCCAGCCTTCGACCCAACCCTCGGTAGAGGCTTTGGTGAAAACGGGTGAGGGTCGCATTCAGAAAATTCAAATGAAAATCCTGCCGCAGCAAGAGGGTCGCTATGAAGGGACCTTTGTCGCGCAGCGAACCGGCAACTTTTCCGCCACGCTGAACGTAGGCGGCGTCGATGGAAATGAAGAGCTTGTCGAACCCATTGACTTCCGCGTGGTACCACCCAGCGCCGAGTCAGGAGCGTATTGGCTGAACGAAAAAATGATGCGCGAGATTGCGGCTCAGTCGGGTGGACGGACGTTTCGTCTCGACGAGCTCGACAAACTGGTGGGCGCTTTGCCCACCCTGGTAACGCGAGCCGAATTTAACAGTCCTCCCGAACCGATTTGGGATTTGAACAAATATTTCCGTTTCTTCGCGTTTTTACTGCCTGTCTTGCTACTTTCGATTGAATGGGCAACGCGAAAATGGTTTAAGCTTTTATAGAATTGATGGCGAACAACTTAGGTTTTGACTGCAATATGGCAACAGCTTCATCTATCGAACCGATTCCAAAGTCAGTTTTGTCGCGGCTAAGTCGCTTGCGCCGGCAGCTGCTGAATTGGATTATCGTTCACGGACTCGGTCGCTGGCTGATGGTGCTGTTGAGCATTCTGGCATTTGACATGGTGCTGGACCGGGCCTTCAAAATGGATTTTGCTCAGCGTCTGATCATGCTGGTGGTCATATCGGTCGTCGCGGTCCTCTTCTTCTTGTGGCGGGTCATTCGCCCACTCACGAACCGTCCAAATGACGATTCGTTGATTTACAAGATCGAAGAAAAGAATCCGGAGTTGAACGAAAGCCTGATCAGTAGTTATCAGCTGGCTCGCGAAAAAAATTTGATTGCATCGGGAGTTTCCGCTGAATTGGCCAATGCCACGATTCGAAGAGGCGTCGCACAAGCCGAAAAAATCAACTTTTCGAAATCGCTCGATGGCTCCAAAAGTCTTACTAATTGGCTGATTCTTGGAGTGGGGCTTTTTCTTTTTGCAATTTTGGCCATTGGTGTCAATCAAACCAGGTTTTTGAGCACCTGGTTCAACCGAAACATTCTGCTGACAAACGATCAGTGGCCCCAAGCTACCTATTTGGAGATTGTCGGAGCGGTCGACGGGCAACTGATTGTCCCACGTGGTTCTGATCAACGGCAACTTGTCCAGGTCACTGAGGAAAGCCGTGATCCAAACGTCGACGTTTCGCTTGAAGTTGACGGTCCCACAGGAAGATCGACCCATCGGATGAAACCAACAGGAAAACTGGATGGTCGCGAACACGTGTTCGTGTTTCATAACGTCTCGTCCAAATTCCGTTTTCGGGCCTCCGGTGGCGATGAGATAACCGACTGGGTTCAAGTCGAACTGGTTGAACCTCCCTCGATTGAAGACTTGCAAATCAACGCCTTACTTCCAAAGTACACCGGTATCGAATCGCTACCACTTGTTGGAAGCGGGCCGCATAGCGTTTTATCAGGCAGCAGACTTGCCGTTGCGATTAAGTCCAATAAACGGCTCGGCCGCTGTAATCTCGTGCGTGGCGAAGACGTCATCGAAATGGACGCGGTGGATAACGAGAAGGAAGACTTCAAAGTCGTCATCCCCAAAACAGATAATCAACTGCTGTCCGGAGGCGAATACGAGTTCGAACTCATTGACGATTCAGGGCTGGCCAGTAACCGTCCATCGAAGTTTTCGATTACGATCAAAGAAGACATGCCTCCCAAGGTTCGCGCCGATTTGCTTGGGATTAGCGGCCTGGTTGTCCCGCGAGCCATATTGCCGGTTGGCTATGACACCGTCGATGACTACGGGCTTCGCAAATTGTACTTTGACTGTAGTTGGAAAAACGCGGTTTCAGGCGATGTTGACGAAAACTCGCCGCCCGCGAAAAGGACGATTGATTTTCCGAAGCTCAAATCTGCCGATGGCCAACCCGTACGTGAAGCGAACGATGTTAATGTTCTCGACCTCGAACCGCTCAAGTTGGCTCCGGGAACCAGTTTCCGGTTAGTCGTCCGGGCAGTTGATACGCGGCCTGATCCGGCTGGCGTCGGGAAATCCCAGGAATTCCTCCTCCGAATCGTCACCGACGAGGAACTCAGGGCGGATTTGCTGCGTCGAGAAGAAGAACAACGGAAGGCGTTTGAACAAGCCTACAATTCGCAACTTGAATTAACTTCGGAGCTTCAAGCCGTTGCCGCGATGAAACCCGAAAGAAAATCAATTGAGAAATTTGATGCGGATCGGGAATCGCGATTGATTAGTCTTTACCGGGATCAAAAACTGGTTGGGACCAGTCTGGATCAGATCGCCACTCGTTTTGAAGAATTTCTCGTTGAAGTAAAAAACAATCGACTCGACGAAGAAGACAAAGATATCCCGATCGAGCAGACGATTGAACGGCGATTCGATCAGAAAATCATTCAGCCTATTCGTCAGCTCGACCTTGATGTTGTGTCGTTGGCCACACGCAACCTCGATAACTGTCGTCGCACGGTTCGAGAATCCAGCTCATTTGCAGAAGCCGTCGATCAAACGGTGGTCGTACAACAACACATCCTTGACATAATGCGACAAATTCTGGATTCGATGGTCGATTCCGAAAACTTCCAGAAGGCCGTCAACAAACTATTGGAAATCAAGCGATTGGAAGAACGCCTGAAAGGCGAAATCCTGAATCGCAACAAACCAGACGATATTTTTGATTCGGACGATCCGGAAGGGATCTTCGAGGACGATAAATAGATTTTTTAACGCCAGATTTTGGAAAAGTTGAGTAGTTCGTAGTTCGGGCTTTAGCCGGAAAATTCCGCCTGAAGGCGGGGCTACAAACATGTCGTTTTGGCATTGACCATCCATTCATGCTGAGTTCGATCCAACATGAACGCGATTGCCGTGTTCCCAACAAAAACTGTGGAAACGGCGGTCCATGGAAACTTCTGGCCGAATTCAGGGTTTAATCCAGTGCCAAGAAACATTTTCGGAGAAATGCAATGAAACCGACGAGCTCGTCATGGCTGTTGTTTGCCGCCATCGTTTTTTGTGGCGCAACTATTTTTCTTTCGGGGCAATTCTCGCTGGCTCAGGAAAGCAATAGCGAACGACGTGCTGCGAATGACGACCGCGCCCAGCGGAGTGAATTGGGTGCTCGCCAGCGTTTGGTTGAAACGAAGATGCAGGAGCTTGAAGAAAAGCTCATTGTGATCGCCGAACGCCTTCAGGAAAAAGAACCGAAACGCGCTCAACGTTTGATCGACGCCTACCAACAAGCGAAAGAGAAACTGATCACGCAGGAAATGGCTGAAGTAAGCAAACTGCTCGATGAAGACAAACTGTCGGAGGCCGAGGATCGATTAAACGCCGTCATCGAGAATCTGGCTGATCTCATTCGCCTGTTGATGAATGAAAAAACAGAAGTTGCAACGAAACAGCAGGAAATTCAGAATTTGCAAAAATGGCAGAAAGCCATTCAGACCCTTCAAAATGAACAGCAGAAGCAAACTCGCGAAACGAACAAGGTTGCCAACAAGGATGAAACGCTCAATCGACTTGACAACCAAATCAAGAAACTTGAAGGCTTAATCAAAGACCAGCAGGATGTCGCCAATCAAACAGAATCAAGTGCCGGTGCAGGACTCCACGAATTGGATCGCCTTGCGGACAAGCAATATGAGATTCGAAAAGAAACCGACAATCTCGCCAAAGAAATCGCAACGGACGCAAGTGCGGAGATCGGCAAAGCAGGGGACTCCAAAAACAAGAATGACCCAAAATCGGGTGACCCAAAATCGGGTGATCCAAAATCCGGCGAATCCAAATCGGGCGATCCAAAATCGGGCGATCCAAAATCGGGCGATCCAAAATCCGGCGAATCCAAATCGGGCGAATCCAAATCGGGCGAATCCAAATCGGGCGAATCCAAGTCAGGTGAATCCAAGTCAGGTGAATCCAAATCAGGTGAATCCAAATCAGGTGAATCCAAATCCGGATCACAATCGCAGCCGCCTCAGCCTGGCCAAAAACCGTTAGAACAGGCTTCAAAAAACCAACGTCGTGCGGAGGAAAAACTCGGCAGTGCAAAAACCAAAGATGCCGAGCGACAACAACAAATGGCGATTGCTGAAATGGAAAAAGCGAAAACGGAGTTAAAGAAAGAGCGTCGCCGAATTGCGTCTTTGCCGCCGGAAGCATTTGAACAAATGGCGGAGAAACAGCGCCGTACGCGAGACAAGGCTTTGGACATTGCTCGCCAAATGGAAAAGGCGCCTAAAGGAAAGCCACAGGATGGCGACAATCAAAACGCCAGCCAGCAAAACCAGCAGCAGCCTGGTCAGAAGCAAATGCAAAAAGCGTCCGATTCGATGAAGGGTGCATCGGAAGACCTTGAAAACCAGCAAGCTCAAAATGCTGAAAACAGACAAAAGCAAGCTCAAAAAGAAATGCAAAAGGCGTTGGATGAAATTGAAGAACGGCTCAATCAGCTACGTGAAGAAACACGTGCCGAAAAACTTGCGCGACTTGAAGGTCGTTTCCGTGAAATGCTTGAACGTCAGCAATTGGTGAGTATCGAGACAATTGAGCTCGATGACAAATCGCAAAATCTCGGTCGACTTCGCCGCCGAGATCAGCTGGTCTTGCTCCGCTTGTCAACCGAGGAATTGGAGATTAGCGAATTGGGACAACAGGCTTACGACCTGCTTCTCGAAGATGGAACGAGCGATGTGTTCCCGGAAGTGGTTCAGGCCATCCGCGAAGACCTCAACCGAGTCGCCAGTTTGTTAGAAGACGAACGGACTGACCAGCTTACACAATTGTTACAAAAGGACATTGAAGGAGCTCTGGAAGAACTGCTCGAGGCCCTAAAAGACGCAAAGAAGTCGGGCGGAGGCGGCGGAGGCGGCCAAAGTGGGGGTAAACAACCGTTGCTCAAGAAGTCACACGAATATAAAATATTAAAGCTTCGTCAGCGGCGAATTAACCGACGCACCAAGCAACTTGATCGGATCCGCAACGAACAAGATCAAGCTCAGGTGCCAGCCGATCCGCAATTGGACGATGAAATCATAAAAACCGCTGATGAGCAAGCTAAACTTCTTGAGCTGACAGAAGACATCATGGACGACAATTAACTCAGGATAGATTTTATCAACCGTCACAATTACGCGACGCCAACCTTAAGAGGACGCAAATGAAATCGTTAACGCAGATCGCCCGGTCTTTTGGTTGCCTCGTAGTTCTTGTGACGTGGACTTTTGCAATGCCTGTTTTCGGTGCCCCTGACGATCAATCCGTCTTGGCTGATTTCCAAAAACACGTCAAAGGATTGGCGATTGCCGATGCCAGGAAAGCTGAAGCGATCAAAACAATCGAAGAACTCAAATCTGAATCTGCGGAAGACGCGATTACCGAAGGCCTGATGCAGCTCTATCCGGATTACGCTAAAGCGGTCGAAGCGAGTGATAACGCCGAAACCGGATCCAGCATCGAACTACTCCAGCAATTAGCGAATGCTGAAGACCATTTTCTGGCAGCAGACGCGACTTTCTATCTCGCCCGCACACTCATGAACGAAGAACGCTTTGAACAGGCTCTCCCGATGCTGCAAGCGGTCAAAAGTGACATGGACGATTTTACCATTCATGGCCCAAGTGCTCAATATTTCATCGGTGTCGCGCAGGCAGGCATGCTGGATAACAAGAACGCAATCCATTCCTTTATGGAATTTCTTGAATTCAATCCGATGGCTGCGGAGCGATTGCGAGTCAGCGCTTGGCGGCAGATTCAGCAGTTACAAGCGATCAAGGAAGGTCAATTGCGGGACGTTCATCAACGGATGGATTTTTCACGACGCCGGTTGCAAATCTCTGATACCGGTGAGACAACTCAAGAAGAGCAAGAGAAAATTGTTCTCATGTTGAACAAGTTGATCAAGGAACAAGAGAAAAAAGAGTGCAGCAGCTGCAATTCAAACTCAAGCAAAAAACAGCAACAAAAAGACCAACAACAGGCTCAAAAAAAGCCAAAACCTAAGCCCAGTAAGAGTCAAAAAGGCGGAAAAAGCGCAAACGCAAATGGCAAAGTCGTTGAGAAGTCATATGACGATTCGCCGGCCAGCCCGTGGAGTCGTTTGCGGGATCGAAGTCGTGACCCGGCCAACAATGCAATCAAAGACAAGTTACCGGCTCGTTATCGAGATATCGTCGAACGATATTACGAAGCAGCGAACGGCACGTCGAAGAAATAGGAGTTTGCGACGAATCCAGTGGAGTGTCAAAGCTGAACAGGCATGTTCGGAGTGCCGCCTTCAGGCGGAATTTTCCGGCTAAAGCCGGTACTGCGAACAACTCAATTCTGGATTGAAGCTCCACTGGATCGCAGCGAGCCAATCGTCTCAGCATGACTTGGGTATTAGGCAACTAGAAAAGATGTGTAGACACTAACAACGACGTTGTTTCGCACAACGTCGTTTTTTTGTTCGATATCTTCAGATGAACAGGTACTAACCGAGGCTCCATTATTGAAGTGCGTTGAACGCATTACGATGAATTCAAATCGCCGATCTCACAATCGCAAGGATCCCCAAATTGCCAAATCTGTTCACGACGAAAAGCATGTTATTTTTTGTTGCAGCGGTGCTGACCACCCATGGCTGGGTTGCGGCAGATTTTGACAATGTTCGCGTCCAGCTACTCAATGGTTCGTCCATACGATGCTCCATTGAGACGATCGACCAAGAGGGCGATGTATCCGGGCGGAATATCCCTACCGATTTGAAACTTGATCAAATTGTCAGGCTGCAGAGCGACCGCCAGGTAACATCCAATTCGCCTGCGTATCATCAACTCAGAATCGTGGGAGGCGGATCTCTCTGGGTGAAATCTCTTGCCGTCCAGGACGATCTTGTCTCTTTTCAGTCCCGGATTGGTCTTGAGAACCTGAAACTTGAGATGGTTCAGGGAACCATTTGGAATGAAACCGATCGCGTGCGCGAAGTCCTGGCAAATCCGTCACCCGATTCCGACAAGGTAATTGTAGAGACTGAAAAAGGCGAGCGGGTAGTCGATGGTCTTTTGGAGAGTATTGACGGGACTCACGTTACATTGAACTTTAAGGGCAAGTCGCGTCGAATCTCGCTATCGATAGTCAACGCCGTGATCAGCGCTGATCTTAATCTACCTTCGCCGGCTGGCCCAATTGCCGACATTAATCTGACCGATGGCTCGAAAATTAGAGGCCGAATCGATCAACTTTCCAAACAGATTCTCAGGATCGAATTGCCTGGCAGAAGCCACACTCAACTGAAAACGTCCTACATCGCCAATTTAAGTATCAAGTCGAATAAGCTGGTCTTCCTTTCAGATCTGGAACCAGTTGAGGTTCAACAAAAAGCACTCTTTGCTGTTCAGCGAACCTGGCAACGGGATCGCAGTATCAAAGGAGGACCTTTGACGATCGGCTTTTCCGGGTCAACAAAGAACACGGCCAAGTTTGAGAAAGGGCTTGGAACGCAGTCGTATTCACGATTGGTGTTCGCAAATGAAAACGATTTCGATCGGTTTCGAGCTGTCGTTGGAATCGACATCGAAACGAAAGGGAGAGGCGATTGTGTGTTTTCCGTCGTTGGTGACGGAGTACGACTTTGGTCACAGCGAATCCGAGCAAGTGACGATCCAGTTTCTGTCTCGGTGGACATTTCTGGAATGAAGCAGATTGCCTTAGTTGTCGACGCGGGCGAACAATTCGATCTCAGTGATCATGCGGATTGGGGAATGGCGAGGTTTACGAAGTCAAACTAAGTTCGACGCTAACTGACGGACGGGTTTTATGATTGAATCATGTGGGAGTTTTGACGTGGTGATCAGCGTAACAAAAAAAACGCGTCCGCTTGCTGTCGCGTTGTTTGCAGCATGTCTATTTCTGCATTCGAAACCGGTTTCGGCCCAACCACTAACGCCGGACCAACTTAAACTTGTCAAAGCGGTTGAAGAGAATCGCGTTGCCGCGATTGAAAAAGTCATCGGCAGTGTCATTGCGATTTATGACGAAAATCGCCAGGGAGGCGGTTCAGGGGTCATCATCGATCCTTCCGGAATCGCGTTAACGAATCATCACGTCATCATGGGGTCAGGCGTCAAAGGATGGGGTGGACTGGCGGATGGTCAAATGTACCATTGGGAACTTATCGGTACGGATCCTGGCGGCGACGTTTCAATCATCAAGATGAGAGGAAAAGAGGACTTTCCGTTCACACCCTTAGGCAATTCGGATCACGTGCGAGTCGGCGATTGGGCTCTGGCGATGGGCAACCCTTTCGTTTTAACAGAAGATCAGAAGCCCACTGTAACGCTGGGAATCGTCAGCGGCGTAAAGAGATATCAATACGGGGCAGGCAAAAACCAGCTGGTTTACGGCAACTGTATTCAAGTCGACAGTTCGATCAATCCAGGTAACTCGGGGGGACCTCTTTTCAACATGCATGGAGAAGTCATCGGCATCAACGGCCGCGGCAGTTTTCAAGACCGTGGTCGGGTCAACGTAGGCCTTGGCTACGCCATTTCATCTAACCAGATCAAGAACTTTATCCCCGAACTGTTGGCGACCAAACTGGTCGAGCATGGCACGCTGGACGCAAGCTTTTCGGATCGCGGCGGCAAAGTCGTTTGCTCGACCATCAACGAGTTTGCACCAATTTTCGAAATGGGATTGCGGCTGGGTGACGAACTCTTGGAATTCGAAGGCATCCCAATTGATAACGCCAATCAATTCACCAATCTCATTTGCACGCTCCCGGAGGACTGGCCCGCCCACCTGGAAGTCAAAACAGAGAAAGGTCAAATACGTACATTTCACTCACGATTAATCGGCCTGCCCTACGCCAAGCCCAAGCCCCCGCGCAAAAAGCCCGGCGGGGAAGACGATTCGCCAGAGGAAAAACAGGCTCGTGAACGAGTCCGAGAAATGATGGCGTTGTTATCTGCGCCGCCGGGCACGGTCCGACATCGTGACGTCAATCGTCGAAATACCGAATATCTATTGTCGGTCTGGGGCGATCGAAAAAACACGCTTTCCATCAGCGATGCCGCTCTGAAACTTACGGACGAGATTTTGGATTCAGCAAATCAGACCGTTGGTCACCAGGAAATGTGGATTTCGCCAGCGGACAAATTCGTAATCGAACGAACCGTCAATAATAAAACAGCTCAGTTCACTTTCGATGGAGAGAAGTTCTTTCGAAAAATTCGAGATGAGCGAAAAGAACTGAGTCGAACCGAAGCCAAGCTGACGTTGCCCATTCTCGAGGCAATGGGAATCCTCGCGGCTAGATCCGAAATTCCATTCGAGAGCTTTGGATACGCCTTGATTGACGGAAGCGATAAAGTCCAGCGTCGTATTGCGTTTCGTTTCAAAACAACGGATGAAGATGAAGACTGGTTTTATTTCTGGTGCTCGATGTATAACGAACGGGGCCAACGCTCGATGGAATTGTTGACAGCCAGCCCCGATCTGGATCGTGAAGGGAGAGAAGGCGGTGTTAACTTCCATGAATGGGGCGACGCCCATGGTTGGCAGGTGCCGTTCGAGAGGCACTATGTCACGAATTTGAGTGAAGATGTGCATCTGATTTCCAAGACGACCAAAGCGGAATCCATCCCGTTGGACGAGTTAGCGGACAAATTTGAGTTCTGAAAATGGACAAACGATTGAAAAATTGGTCGCAACGACTTATCAGGATGCTGATCTTCGCGGCTTGCGTCTGCAACGAGCCCGTCACCAGTTGCGGCCAAGACAAGAAAACCGACGGATTCTTCCACGAATTAATTACGCGTTGTCAGCCCAAATTGGTCAAAGTTTACGGGGCTGGTGCAGGCCGCGTTGAAGGATATGCAACCGGCGTTCTGGTTTCTGACGACGGACAAGTCATAACGTCCCAAGGTGTATTTCTGGACGGTCGGCAAGTACGTGTTGTCCTGGCTGATGGAACTTCACATCAGGCAACAATTTTGAAAAGAGACCGTACCAGACAGCTGGCACTTCTCAAGGTGCCCGCGGAAACTCCTGACTATTTCCAGCTTGGCGCAAAAGATGTTGGACAAAAGGGCGATTGGATCGTCGCGCTTTCTAACGCCTTCAAGGTCGCTGAAAAAACAGAACCACTTTCCGCGATGATTGGTGTAATTTCACTTCGCACCAGCATCGAAGCCAAGTTGAATCGTCGAGCCGTTGCTTATCGTGGCGATTTGGTATTGATCGATTCCATAACAAGCAACCCCGGCGCCGCAGGCGGCGCCGTCGTCACAATGGACGGTCAGTTGGTCGGCATGATTGGCAAAATCATTAACAGCTCCGATACCAATACGCGACTGAATTACGCGGTTCCGAATGCGGAACTGTTCAAATTTGTCAAAGGCGATACGGAATCCGAAACTGTGCAAGCGTCGGTCGAAAGTAAGGCTGATTTGGGAATCAAGTTGTTCAAACACGGCGGCCGCGGCGGACCTGCCTATATCGACCGGGTCGTTCGAGGAGGTCCTGCGGCGCAAGCCAAACTCAAGACGGATGACCTCATCATCACAATTGCGGGCAAGAAGGTTGGCACCGTCAATCAATACAGTGAAGTTGTCAGTTCGCTTACACCAGGTGACGAAGTTCTGATCATCGTCAAACGGGGTGTTGAAATGCTCCGCATACCAATCATTCCGCGCGAAAAAGAATAGACAAGGAAATACTCATGCCTCACCTCAGTTTTGTATTTCTGTTATTCGCTGTCGCTTGTCTTCCGCTGGAACCGGGGCGCGACGGAGCGACTGTCCAACCCGAAGTGCAGGAATTCGCCGAAACAAAGAGCCAAGATACTCAAAAAAACAAAAAACAGATAACCGAGCTTTCACAAGCAGAAATCCTCGAAGCCATGATGCTCACGTCACGCGCATTTCGAGAAGCCGCCGAAAAAATCCAACCCTCGCTGGTTACCATCGAATCGATTGGTGGGGTCAGTGCGGTCCAGGGAGAAATCGGCGGCATTCGTAGCCAAGGTGAAGGCAACTCGACCGGGATTATGCTTTCGCCCGACGGACTGGTGATCACGAGCACATTTAATTTCATTCAACAACCACCGGTCATCTCCGTAATCACAAGTGACGGCGAGAGACGATTTGCAAAACCGCTTGGCCGAGACGACATCCGCAAGATTTGTTTGTTGAAAATCGACAACGTTGAGAACATGCCCGTCCCGGAGTTTATCGATCCGGCTGACATCAAGGTCGGGCAATGGTCTATTTCCGTTGGAGTTGGATATGGCGATACCAACCCCGCCATTTCGATGGGAATCATCAGCGCAACCAATCGCGTTGGCGGCCGCGCGATTCAAACCGACGCCAACATCAGTCCCGCCAACTATGGAGGTCCGTTGATTGACATTGAAGGTCGTTTGATCGGGATTTGCGTTCCGCTCAATCCGCAGTCGAATGCAATTGCGGCTGGTGTCGAATGGTATGACTCAGGTATCGGATTCGCGATCCCGCTGCACGGAGCAGAAAAACTGATCGAGCGGTTGAAAGCGGGCGAACGGATCCATCCCGGATTCCTCGGAATTCG
>JAHEJI010000095.1 GCA_024638965.1 Planctomycetaceae bacterium | reverse complement strand
GGTCTCAAGGCGAGCCGGTGCTGTACGTCAAGAATCCGCTGGGCGTTGATCGAGTGCGACAGCGAAACGTAATTGAGGCGGTCGAAAAGCTAAATCGGGTGGGCTTGAAAAAAGACTACGATCCGGAAATCGAAACGAAGATATCCCAATACGAGCTGGCCTTCCGAATGCAAACCTCCGTTCCTGAGCTTGCGGACATTTCCAATGAGCCGAATCACATTTTGGATTTATACGGGACAAAGGGCGGGGACGGAAGTTTTGCGGCCAATTGTCTGTTGGCGCGCAGACTCGCCGAACGGGGTGTCCGGTTTATCCAGCTTTATCACCGCGGTTGGGACCATCACGGTGGCATCAAGAACGGCATCAAGCAAACCGCCGGTTTTGTCGATCAGGGATCTGCTGCTTTGGTAAAAGATCTGAAACAGCGAGGGATGCTTGACGACACCCTTGTGATTTGGAGCGGCGAGTTTGGCCGCACCCCGATGGCTCAGGGCAACGGCCGCGATCATCACATCAAGGGTTTTTCCTGCTGGCTCGCGGGAGGCGGCATCAAGCCTGGAATTTCGTACGGTAACACAGACGAGTTCGGTTATTCCGCGGTTGAGAATCCGTTTCACGTACACGATTTGCACGCGACGATGTTGCATCTTTTTGGAATTGATCACACAAGATTGACCTATCGTTACCGTGGCCGCGATTTTCGGCTCACCGATGTGGCTGGGAATGTCGTCAACGATATTTTGTCGGTGTGAGAAACGAGTAGCGAGAAACGAGTAGCGAGAAACGAGTAGCGAGAAACGAGAAGCGAGATGCTTCGCACCGGTATTCATGAGTTCTGGGGTCCGCGGCGCGCTTAGCTTACGACTGAGTCAAAAATAGCGTTCCAGTTTCTAAGTTGCAATGTTCTTGAGATATGCAATCTCGTAAGGTGAAGTGCCCATGTCTTTCTTGTTTATGCCGAAAACGGGCTAATTTTGTAGGCCGCGAACAAGCCCTGCGCAGTTCCGGCAACGCATCGCGTCAAACTTGGTAGCGCCGGAACAAGCTGGGCTCGTTCTGGCGTACTAACTGAGTCCTTCCCTAAATTTTTTTTGATTCTCATTGGACAAGATTGGGCTGGAAACGGAGAATAGTTGTTTGACAACAAGTCGATTGATAAGACCGAACCATTGTGCATCACTGGAATACCAAGGTGGTACCGTTCGGACAACAAAATCCAAAAAAAGTAATAAAACCGAGGGAGACAATGGCGACTCAGAAAACTCAACGATCGATAACCAAGCCGATCTGGATTCCGCTGGTGTTCATGTTGATTTTGGTCGGATTGCCGAGAACGATTCTTTCACAAGACAAGTCAACTTTACCGTTCGTACACAGTTCTGCTGACGTCGTCATGTCGACTCGGCCGGCAATGATCATGCGCAGTGATGATTACCGGGATTTGAAACGCAAGGGTGGGAAGCATCTTGACAAAATTGTCAACCAGCTTACAGATTCCTACTTTAAATTCTCACTCGCCGAGATTCAGGAAATTGATCAAGTGATCTATGCGACGTCAATTCCCGACCGGGAAGCGATGAACGCAGGTGCGACCGAAATGTACAACGTGATGGTCTTAAGAACCGTAAAAGATAATACGACTGGCTTCGATATGGTGACGCAGGACATCAATGAAATTTTTGATTACGGAGGCGAAGAGTATTTCGAATTCAAAAAGCCAGTGAACTACATGTACCGGTACGTCTACATCGCTGACAAGAAGACAATTGTGTGGGGCCAATCCAAGACGGCGATCGAATTGTCAATCGACGCCGGGACTAAGGGGCCTCAATCAGCCGAATGGTACAAGCTTTGGAAGGAGTATTCCGCGAAGCCTTATTCAATGGCATTAAAGGTCAAGCCGATGATGACGGAAATGCTGCCTCCTCCGCTGGCGGCGTTCCGAAAAGTGCAAATGGCCGCGGGCGGCGCCGACATCGCGCGGGAAACCAAAGTCAAAGCCAAGGCTGTTTGTCTTCAAGAAGCTGACGCCGCGGAAGTCGTCAAATCAGTCGAGCAGGGACTGGAGATGGCTCGTCAAGCATTGGAATCGCAAAAAGACCGTATCAAAAACTCCGGCCAGGAAGCTTCTTACGTTTTGGGAATGGATCTAATCGAAGCAACCAAAATCAAAAGAAGTCGACAAACGGTTGAGCTCGAATCGGTCATCAAAATTGATTTCGACGCGTTAATACCGATGTTTGAATCGAGCTATGTCGCGGCTCAACGAACAAAAGCTGCTAACAATCTGAAACAAGTGACAATTTCGTTTCACAACTACTATGACGCACATAAAAGGTTTCCAGCTCCCGTGATGGTGCATGAAAGCGGAAAAAAATACAGCTGGCGAATCGCCATTTTGCCATACATTGAAGAAAACGACCTTTATGAACAATATGATTTTAACCAGGAGTGGAACAGTCCTCACAACCGCGAAGTCACGTCTCGAATGCCCGACGTTTTTCGAAGCGGAGAGGACGATGACACAACCAACACTTCATGGTTTATGCTCACCGGTCCTGACGGAATCTTTGATGGCGAGAATTCCAAAAGCTTTCAGGAGATTACCGACGGGACAAGCAATACGATGATCGCCGTTGAGGCGAAACGAAGCGTTCACTGGGCCAAACCTGAGGACATTCAAATCGATCCAAGACGTGGCCTACCCAAATTAGGCGGATTCCACGAAGGCGGGTTTAACGTGGCAATGGCCGACGGATCCGTTCGCTTCATCAGTGAAAAAACAGACCCAGAAGTCCTGTGGAAGCTGTACACCGCAACAGGCGGCGAAGTGGTTAACACCGAAGAACTCGATCCGGACGACCAATAGTTGCAACTCGAAAAACGAAATCGCAGTCAATTGGGACTCGTTGTCGACGCAACATGCTGGCACTTTATCGATCGTGCATTTGACGTGCGATTAAGACGTTGTGTATGTCCTTGAATTTGTCTAAAAGAACTTGCCAAAACAAAATTTTTATCGACAAATGAATAGCGAAAAGGGTAATCGTGTCGGTTTTCTTTTTTCCTCAAGCGAACTGCGTTTTTATTCACGTTCCCAAAACAGGCGGTGCATCCATTCGTCGGGGATTTTTTGAATCCAAATATGAGGGTCCGATAATGGGGCACGTACCCCAAGAGTGGCGAATGTATTTTAAATTTGCATTTGTTCGCAATCCTTTTGACCGCTTGATATCCGCCTGGAAAATGTTTACTTGCGGAATGCAGAATACGCGCTGGGAGTACCCCCGCGACGGCAAACGTGAGTTAACGCTCCGAGATTTCCTGGACATCGTTATGGACGAATCCATTCCATATTCCGGCCAAAACACTAGCGCGGAAACTAAGATAAGGCATCACGCGATTCCCCAGACGCACGCTTTCAACTGCATTCAGTTCGCAGATTTTGTTGGTCGTTTTGAAAACCTGCAAAACGATTTCGGTATTGTCTTGAAAAAAATTGGTTTCCAGGGACAGCTGCCGCATTGGAACAAAACCATTCACAACTCCTATCAAAGCTACTTTGATCAAGAGACGCGATTGATAGCGGAGCAGTACTACACTGAAGACTTGGCGACGTTTGGCTATTCATTTGACGATACAGGAAAGAAAGCCGCCTAGTACGATGTCGGCCGGTTTTTGATATCACGCTGTTGAGTAATGAAAGCAACGGATCAAGCTGTCTGGTTCCGATTTGTCAAACCGATCGATGCGAGTACGACTTATCTGATAGCGTTTTGAAATGGTCGCATGATTGAGGTTGACCATTCGGAATCCGTTGAATTACATTGCTGAACCGTGCCATGGAGGGGCACAATCAAGTTACGGGTACCGCAGAAAAAATATTGCTAACCCATGGAAGGGTGTAGCGTCATTCCCGCTGCCAGGTGCCATCGACCTGTAGATCGAATTTGTTGGCAGGAAATTCACGACTGGATTTCGAGTCAACTGGAAAAAGAATTCGTTCGAATCTCCGAAAAGCTGTGTAAATTTCGTAAGCTGCGGTGAAATATCGGCAGCCCGATTGTCGGGAGCTTTTCTTCGGCTTCCAATGGACTTTTACCGCGATCGTCCGATTATGGAGTTATTTGGTGTCGACCGGACCCAATTGGGATTTGAAAAGACAAGTCAAAGATTCGATTGACATTGTCGAATATTTTGAACGCGAGGGGCATCAGCTTCGCCGGCAAGGGGCGAACTATATCTGCCATTGTCCCTGGCATGACGACCAACGACCAAGCTTGCAGGTAAATCCGGTCAAGCAGACTTGGCGTTGCTGGCCGTGTGAAATTGGCGGCGATATTTTCAGCTACGTGATGAAACGCGAAGGGATGGAATTCCGCGAAGTCCTGATATTTCTGGCGGAATACGCCAACATCCCGGTCACGATATCTCAGAGCCGGGCGAAACCGGGTAGCCCACAACACAAGACAACGCTGTACAAGGCCTGCGCATGGGCCGAACAGGAATTTCATCAATTCCTGCTCGAATCCGAATCGGCCGAAATCGTTCGAAATTATCTGGCCGAGCGTGGGATCACGGACGAAAGCATCGAGGAATTCAAGCTCGGTTTTTCGCCTGCTAGTTTCACCTGGTTGATCGATCGGGCACGCCAGACAGAGTTTTCGCCCGAGGTGCTGGAGGCGTGCAATTTGGTGACTCGAAATAGTTACGGTTGGTCGGACCGTTTTCGTGGTCGAGTCCTGTTTCCGATTCGCGATACCAGTCACAGACCGATTGCGTTTGGCGGTCGAATTGTCTCTGGGGTGTTTCCAGAAGGCCAGGAGCTTGGTGGGAAATACGTGAACACTTCGGAAACGAAACTGTTTTCAAAAAGCGAAACTCTTTACGGCTTAAACATGGTTCGTGATGCGGTGACGAAATCGCTTAGCCTGACCGTCGTTGAAGGCTACACGGATGCGATTGCAGCCTGGCAAGTTGGTTTGCGAAACGTCGTGGCCTGTCTCGGGGTTGCCTTGAACGAACGCCATATTCGAGTTGTCAAGCGTTTCGCCGATCAAATCACCTTGGTTCTTGATGGCGATGCGGCCGGTCAAAAACGCTCGAACGAGATTCTCGATCTGTTCGTTGCTCAAGATATCGATTTGAGAATCCTGACGTTGCCGGAAGGCGCCGATCCATTTGATGTTCTGATGCAACAGGGTGGAGAGGCCTTTCAGACACTTGTTGACGACGCGCCGGATGCAATGCTGCACAAAATACAATCGGAAACGCGTGGAATCGACCTGGTCAACGACACACATCGAGCGAATCAGGCGCTCGAACGGATTTTGACGACGTTAGCGAAAACACCAGTCTCGGTTGCTGGTTCCGCGGCTAACAGGTTGCGGCAGGATCAGATCCTCAACCGTTTGGCACGCCAATTCCAATTGGACTTGCCCCAAATCCGCAATCGGTTGCTCGAGATTCGGGCCTCGAGTCGCCAACGATTCACACCGCAGAAACAGGACGGTGGCCAGACGCCAACCATCGACTATTCGAAGCTGGATCGCAAGGAATGGGAATTGCTGGAAATCATTATCGAAGATTCGACGATGGTTGATATCGCGATCGAGAATATTGCCCCTGGTCAATTCTCCCTTGGACCACTTCGTGATCTTTACGAACAGATGGTGGAGCTGTTTCATGAGGGTGAAGAAATCTCATTCGAACATTTGATGCTTCAGATTGAGGATCCTCACCTGAAGAATCTGGTCGTGTTTATGAGTGAAGAGGCAGAGCAGAAGAGAATTTCGATGGAATCACAAGCGATCGATAGTGTTGATCCGGCAACTCAAATTGCCTCGATCATTCAGGCGTTTCACAACGTTGTGGTTGAATCGGGAAATCGTGCGACGATTTCTCAACTGCAGCAGAAAGAACTTGATGAAAAGGAGGAAGCATCAAAGCTGGAAGAACTATTCCAGCAAATGAAACAACGGCAAGGCCTTTAGGCCGCCCATGGAAGGGTAGCAGTCTTGCCGCTGAATTGTCTTAAGAACTTGGTAGCCGCACAGGCGCGAACGATTTTCGTTGACGCTTGACCGACCATCCATCCGAAAACCCGCTGACGAATCGCAGGAGAGCGAAGTCAAAATCGCGGATTGGATTGACGGTAACGGCATGATCCCCCCTGGGTCCGATAGAACGATTGGCAGTTCAAATGAGAGTGTCAAAACGCGAAATGGAATTCGCAGGAGGTTGACTCAGATGAACGATAACGAACAAACGTTGCAACAACTTGTCGAAAAAGGAAAAAAACAGGGCTATTTGACTTATGACGAAGTCACCAGCGTGTTGCCTGACGAGGCGAATGGTTCTGAAAAACTTGACAGCCTGATCGTCGCACTCGAAAGTTGCGGGATCGAACTTTGCGATGAACCGCCGGTTGGACCAGGAACCGGACCGACTGCGGATGAATTGTTAAAGGCCGAAGACGAAAAAACGGAGGTCGAACTACGAGCGCTGCAACCCGTCGGCAGGCTGCCTCGCCCCAGCGACGATCCGATACGCATGTATCTTTCGCAAATGGCCGAGATCCCACTGCTGACACGCGAAGAAGAGATTTCACTTGCGAAACGAATCGAGATCACTCGCAAGCGTTATCGTCGCGCCGTGCTAAGCTGCAACTACGCTTTGACTGCGACCCTTGACACGCTTAAACGCGTTTACCGCGGCGAGCTGCCATTTGATCGCACGATCAAAGTCTCTTTGACCGAGCGTTTGACCAAAGAGCAGATTCTCGCGCGGATGCCCCATCACTTCAAAACGATCGATTATCTGCAATCGCAGAACGCCAAAGAATTCCAGGGATTGATTAGCAAAGGCGTTTCGGAAGAAGCCAGGATTGCCGCCAGGAATCGTTTTCTGCGTCGACGGGCCAAGCTGGTCATCTTGATTGAAGAGTTGAGTCTTCGCTCGCGACGCATCTCGCCAATGATCGGCCAGTTGAAGAACTACTCCGATCGAATGCAGTTAATGCAGAAAAAGCTCGCGGACATCGATGAAAACGCAATTACTGAAAACGAACGTCGACGGATGAGGTCGGAGCTTTGCAAGTTGGTTCAACTTTGCCAGGAGAGTCCCCGAGGACTCGCCAAGAAAGTTGAAAACTGCCAACGCTTCTTTCAAGAATTTGAGAACGCCAAACGTCAGCTTTCCAGCTGTAATTTGCGATTGGTCGTTTCGATTGCCAAAAAATACCGCAACCGTGGGATGAGTTTTTTGGATTTGATTCAAGAAGGCAACACGGGCTTGATGCGGGCTGTAGACAAGTACGAGTACCGTCGCGGTTTCAAGTTTTCGACCTACGCGACTTGGTGGATTCGCCAGGCGATCACGCGCGCAATCGCAGATCAGGGACGTACCATTCGAATTCCGGTTCACATGATCGACGTGTTGAGCAAGCTTCGCAACATCCAGAAGAATCTGCTGCAGGAACGTCGGTGTCCGCCGTCAACAGAAGAAATTGCCATGCGTGCAGACATGAGTATCGATGAAGTACGACGTGTAATGGATATCGGCCGCCACCCAGTCAGCCTTGATCGACCCGTTGGCGAAGGCGATGACTGCAGTTTTGGTGAGTTTATCGAGGACTCGCAAAGTGATAACCCGGTTCGTTTGGCGAACAACTGTATTTTGCGAGACAAGATCGAACGATTGTTAAAAACGTTGACCTATCGCGAGCGAGAGATCATTCGCCTCCGTTATGGACTGGGCGACGGCTACACTTACACATTGGAAGAGGTCGGACGAATCTTCAAGGTGACACGTGAACGCGTGCGTCAAATCGAGGCCAAAGCCGTTCGCAAATTGCAGAACCCTGTGCGCAGTCAGCACCTCGAAGGCTTCTTGCTGGGGACCGTTCCAATCGCCGATTCCAAAAGTGATTCACAACCAGCGGAAGTGGAAGATGATATTCCAGTTGGAGCACCGATCGAAGAGGTTTGGGACTTCCCAGGGCTGAACTGAAGGAACTGCGAACCTAAATTGACAATCCTGGCCAAAGGATCCTGAGGGAGCCTGAATTCGCTGCAGCGAACGAAAGCTCTCTCGGGGGACTTTTTTGGATGGTTTCGTGCTCAAGGAACCGCGTTTGGCTGGCCCCCGAACGACGATTCTCTCATCCGAGTATCGTGAAATTGCAACAAATCAGCTTCAACGCGATTGGTCATAGCCAACCGAAGGATAAATGTTACGATGTAGGTTCACGACGGGTTCCGTCGGGTCTGATAGAAAGGTTCGCAGGTGAGTCTAGACTACGAATTGCTTCGCGTGCTTCATCACAAATTGAAGCTACAAACTGAATACCAGTCTCAGATTGAGCGCGGCCCAAAAAAGATAAACCTGGCTAAGGCGAACGTAACTCGATTCGAAGAGGAATTGGCGTCTGCCAAGGAAGTCTTGAAGAAGGCTCGACTGATGGCGCACGATCGCCAGCTGCAATTGAGCGAACGCGAAGCCAAAATCGAAGATCTCAAGGGCAAGCGAAATGCTTGCGAATCCAACAAAGAGTATCAACTTCTCAACGATCAGATTGCCGCCGACGAACAAGCGAACGCTGTCTTGTCGGATGAGATTCTTGAATTGCTTGAAAAGTTGGATCGATTTGAGCTCAACGAGGCGACGGCCGCAGAAAACTCTGCAAAGTCGAGAATCGAAGCCAAAAACATTATCGAAAAAGTTGAGAAAGAGCTGGTTATTCAAAGAGCTAAATTGGCAGAGTTGGTTGAGGCGATCACCAAATTGGAAGCGCAGATTCCGGCCGAAATCAAATCCGATTATCAGCGCCAAGTGCGGGCTAAAGCTGATGACGCCCTGGCGGTCTCGAATCAAGAGACATGTGGAAACTGTAATCAGCGCCTGAATCCTCAGATGAAATCGGACTTGACGATGCAAAAACCGGTTTTCTGCAATGCTTGTGGTAGTCTGATATATACGGCGGCCAAATCAACCGCGGGTTCGTGAATAACAACCCTTTAGTCATCAGTTTTTGCTATGATTTTCGGCTGTTTGTGCTCCAAATTCCAGTTGATTTCGCTTTCATTCTGTTACACAATAAAGCTGCGATTTGATTTTCGATGCGTCGATTTCAAATCGCCATTTTTTTTTAGCTGAGTAGAAAAGAGGAGGTGTTACTGTGGATCGCGTTCCAATGACCCAGGAAGGATATAACCGCCTGCGAGCCGAAATTGAACACTTGGAAAACGTTGTGATGCCGCAAATTGCTGAAGATATTGCTACGGCCCGCTCCGAAGGTGATCTAAAAGAAAACGCAGAATATCATGCGCAGCGCGAAAAACAGGGCATGACCCAGGCAAAAGTCAACCAATGTAAGAGCAAGCTCTCTCGCGCAACGATCGTCGATCCTTCCAAGATCCCACAAGACGAAATTGCATTTGGTTGCACCGTTAAAGTACTCGACGTTGATTACGACGACGAAGAGATAATAACCCTCGTCGGTGATGGTGATGAAGACTACGACAATGGCAAGTACCTGATCACCAGTCCGATCGGCAAAGGCTTGCTCGGCAAAAAGGTTGGAGAAAGTGTCGAGATTCCAGTTCCCAAAGGCACGCTCAACTTCAAGGTCCTGGAAATTAGTTACGACAATATTTGATGAAGCGAAAGATCCTTATCGTTATCGGGACTCGACCGGAGGCAATCAAACTTGCTCCAATTGCCATTGAGCTTCAAAGGCGCGACGAATTTGACACAATTATCTGTGCGACGGCACAGCATCGGGAGTTGTTGGATCAGGCATTGCAGATTTTCGGCCTGGTTCCCGAACACGACTTGAACATCATGAAGCCGGGTCAAACGCTCGCGGAAGTGACGGCTCGGGCGATCACCGGCTTGGACCTCGTCATCTCAAAAGTGAAGCCCGACGTAACGCTGGTACAGGGCGATACCACATCTGCTTTTTGTGGAGCCATGGCCAGCCATTATCGACACATCTTGATCGGCCACGTGGAAGCCGGTTTGAGAACGGGAAACAAGTACGCTCCGTTCCCCGAGGAAATGAATCGCCGTTTGATTGGGCGGCTGGCTGATCATCACTTTGCACCGACCACGCACGCTCGCGACGTTCTCCTGCGCGAACAGATTAATCCGGAAGCAGTTCACCTGGTTGGCAATACGGTGATCGACGCGTTGCTGTGGGTTCGCGATCGAGTGATGAAAACGACGCCGGAATTGCCAGCCGGCCTGGCTGATACGATCCGTGATCAGGACATGGTGTTAATTACAGGCCATCGGCGGGAAAGTTTTGGGCTTGGATTCGAAGACATGTGCCAGGCAATTCGTGACGTTGCCGATTCGCAGTCCAACGTACAGTTTGTTTATCCGGTCCATTTGAATCCTGAAGTCCGTGAGCCCGTCAATCGCATCCTTGGCGGCCATCCGAGAATCAAATTAATTGAGCCGCTGACTTACGAGCCCTTTGTTTGGCTGATGAACCGTGCGACCGTTATCTTGACTGACTCGGGGGGCGTCCAGGAAGAAGCGCCGTCGCTGGGCAAACCGGTTTTGGTTATGCGTGATACAACCGAACGGCCGGAAGGTATCGACGCCGGAAACGCTCGATTGGTTGGCGTCAATCGTCAACGGATTACCGAACAGTTGACGTTGTTGCTGACATGCCCCGGTGAGCGTGAGAAAATGGCGTCGATCAGCAATCCGTTTGGAGATGGCACATCTGCAATTCAAATCGCCGACGTGTTGGCGAAGATTGATTTGGCGGCTGGTTAGCAATTCGTCGGGCGAGGGAAGTTGTCGATCGTTCGCCACACTCAGCTTCGGGCCACTTCTTGCTTGGCAATCTCGATTCCCAGTTCACCAAGTTGAACATCGTCGACAGCGTTGGGCGCATCGGTCATCAGATCGGTCGCCCTTTGCGTTTTCGGAAAAGTAATGCAGTCACGAATATTGTCGAGATTATTGAACAACATCACGATTCGATCGATTCCGAGTGCGATGCCGCCGTGAGGGGGAGCCCCGTATTGCAAGGCGTCGAGCAGGAATCCAAACCGTTCCCTTGCGGTTGCTTCGTTCAAGCCCAGCAAACCGAAAACGTGTGACTGGGTTTTACTGTCGTGAATTCGTATCGTGCCCCCGCCAGCCTCGTAGCCGTTAATGACCAGGTCGTAGGCTTTCGCTCGTGCCCTACCTGGATCGCTTCCCAGAAACTCAAGGTCCTCGTCGCGCGGTGCCGTAAATGGGTGATGCATTGCGTCCCAACGATCTTCTTCTTCGTCGTAGGCAAACATGGGAAACTCGACAATCCAGGAAAAGTTCATATCGTTTGGATCGTATAATTCGAGTTCCACGCCCAGTTGTTTTCGCAAACCATAAAGCGACTTGCAACTGACTTCCCAAGTGTCCGCGACGAACAGGAACAAGTCACCGGGTTCGCCTGCCATTCGTTGTTTGAATTCTTCGAGCAATTCGGGCCCAAAGTTTTTGGCGATGGGCGAAAACAGCGTGCCGTCTTCTTCGACTCGAAACCACGCCAGGCCTTTCGCACCAAAATCTTCTTGAACAAACTTTGTGAGTTGATCAATTCCCTTTCGCGAGTACTTCGCTGCCCCACCTTTTGCGTTAATTGCTCGAACAAAGTTACCCGCATCGGCAACGCTTTTGAAGACTCGAAAATCGGACTTTGCCGCCAGATCCGTACAGTCAACAATCTCCATTCCAAAACGAAGGTCGGGAGCGTCATGACCAAAACGAGTCATCGCTTCGTCGTAAGTCATTCTTGGGAGCGGCAGTTTCAAATCCATCCCCAGAATATTTTTAGCCAAATGCTTCATCAATCCATCGATCATGCCAATCACATCATCGGCATCGACAAAGGACATTTCCATGTCCAGTTGCGTAAACTCAGGTTGGCGGTCAGCTCGCAGATCCTCATCGCGAAAACAGCGGGCGATTTGGACATACCGATCGTATCCCGCAATCATCATGATTTGTTTGTAGATCTGCGGTGATTGCGGAAGGGCGTAAAAAGATCCATTTTGAATGCGACTGGGAACAAGATAGTCGCGGGCACCCTCGGGCGTACTGCGGCCAAGGATCGGAGTTTCGATATCGATAAAATCATTTCGCTCAAAGTAGTCGCGAATCGATTTCGTAATCAGGCTTCGCGAGAACATCGTCTTCTGCATTTGGGGTCGGCGAAGGTCAAGATACCGATGTTTCAGTCGCAGGTCTTCGTTCGGTAACTCGCGCTGGTTCGGCAAAAACGGAGGCAGTTTCGATTTATTCAGGATTTGTAAGTCGGTTACGACCAGTTCAATTTCACCCGTCGACATTTCAGAGTTTTCTTGACCGGATGGACGTTCGGAAACAGTACCGGTCGCTTGCACGACGTATTCACTCTTGAGCAAATCCGCAGTTTCAAGCACCTCTTGGCTTGATTTGGGATTCGTGACGATCTGAGTCGTGCCATACCGGTCACGTAATACAATAAACTTGCCTTGGCCGAGGTCTCGAATCGTGTCAATCCACCCGCAAAGTGTGACCGATTGATTCACAAACGACTTATTGAGTTCACCGCAGGTATGTGTTCTTAGCACGGGAGTTTCCGTTTTTCGGTTGTTAGACTTCAAGACAGCAGGAAATCGAGCCAACTAGCCTACTGAGCCGTGTTTAACTCGTGAGGTTCGTTATCGAAACAGACAATATTGCAGTAAACCGAGTTTTCGCAAAGGGACGTCTACAAAGGCAATTTGGTATTCCTAAAAAAAACGCAAAGGGCGATAGTCCTCCACCCTTGTGTCAGAGCTTGAATCCGATACTTGAGCCCAATTCGAACAGATGTTGGGCTGTCTGCGCTGGTTCAAAATCGATCTCCAGGTCCACGATCTGACATTCACTCAACCCGCGAAACCATGTTTCCTGGTGACGAGCGAATTTTCGCGTGCGAACGCGTACCTTTTCGATCGTCTCCTCAAGTTCCATCTTGCCAGCGAGATGGTCGATGACCTCCCGGTAGCCAACAGCTTGGGACGCCGTGTGGCCCAGTTTCGTCCATTTTTCCAGCAGCCTTTCCACTTCGGCGACCAAGCCCCCGTCGAACATGTCCAGAACTCGCTGTTCAATTCGTCGATGCAGCTCAGGTCGCGAATGTCGCAGAGTAAAAACTCGGCACTCATCCGCAGAATGTGCTTCATCAAACTCCATTTGCCAGTGGCTGATCGGCTGGCCGGTCAACTTGAAGACCTCCAACGCACGAATAATTCGGCGACGATCATTGGGGTGAAGTTTGTGTGCGGCGACTGGATCAACATTGGCCAGTCGCTCGTGAAGAAGCTTGCTATCCACGTCGGCCAATTCCGCTTCGACTTGTTGGCGAAATTCCCAGTCTGCCGGCGGTCCGTCAAACAGACCTCGCAAGAGTGCTTTTAAATAAAGCGCCGTTCCACCGACTACGAGTACTTCTTTGCCTCGCGAGCGAATGTCGTCCGCGGTCTTCAATGCCAAATTGCGATATTGCGAAACGCTGAACGATTCGACCGGATCCCGGATATCCAGCATGTGATGTGGAACAAGCTGGCATTGATCGGTCGTTGGCTTTGCCGTGCCAACGTCCATCTCACGGTAGATCGCCATCGAATCGAGCGAAATGATTTCGGCGTTCAGCATCTGGGCCAGTTCGATACCCACGCTCGTCTTGCCACTTGCCGTGGCGCCGGTTAGGTACCAACAGCGCAATGCCGATTCGATTTTTTTCTGATTCTCGTCTGAGTGCATCTGGTCATTGCGGATTTAAAGTCACATACAATTGCCAACTGCATTATACTCGAAATCATAACAAGTTTAAGGTGACTGGGGACTAACCGCGTAGGTTAGTTTATGTAGTTTGTGGAAGCCGGAACAAGCTCCGTGCAGTTCCGGCAACACATAGGGACCGTTACAGCGATGCCGGAACTGCGGTGCGCTTGTTCCGGCCTACTGATGAACACGTTGGCCTGTGCGGTTAGTACTCACGCATGTCTACTGAATAACGCTGTTATTCTCTTTCGCAGCGTTCTTGCAGGCTCGCATGACGGCGGTCAACAGGTCGGCAAGCTCAAAAGGTTTTGACAAAACCTCGCTCACTCCAAGTTCCACCGCCGAATGTACTTCGTTCATTCGCGGGAAGTTAAGAATCAAAATCAACACAGGATCTGGAAACGTCGACTTCAACCATTCAATGCGATTGACCAGGTCGTCAGTGACCGAATTCGCGTCGATACAAATCGCGGAAAGTAGCTTGATGGCTTCGGCGTCCCAGGTACAACGCTCCAGCCATCTTGAGCGGTAGCCAAGCGATTTCAAACTGTCAGCCAGCATTTCAAATTGGGGTTGAGACCATGCGCTGACACCGATGATCTCGGGTTCCAGATTGCTGATGGTCGACGACGCTTGAATTCGATCAGCAACCGACGCGGTTGATGGCAAATGCCAATCACTGATTTGGTTTGAATCGAGCTGTTTAACGAATTTGTCGTATTGGCCTCTCCATTGATGCCAATAGACACGAATCAAGCCTGGAACTGGATCGCCCGAGCGTGTCTCGCCTTCACACCAACTTCCGAGGAGGTTGACCAGCGGAACACCAGCGAATCTCTCACGTAACAAATCGACAGTTTCCCTTGGAATCTGATCCCGTCTGGACTCGGCCAACACGATCAACTCGAATTGGTCGTCAGGTGAAACTAACCGATCTAACTTGTCGGTCGGAATCATCGTGACGAGCGCATCAAAACTGGACAGAATTGCTTTGAATTCCGCGTGCCAATAATCACCGCTGATGAGAATTTGTCGTTGGCGCATCTTGTCGCTCCATCGTCAAGTGATTACTTAATTCTATCCAAACGTTCGCGTTTCAACAGTAGCTGCGTTACGAAGTAACAGACGGCTAACAGCCAAAGAGGCACTTACTTTAGTTCCAACATTGGGCTAACGGCACCATTCTGTATTTCGCCGGTTGTTTTTGTCATGACAATTCAGCGTCGGCGGTGTTGATCACTTCCCAGGCTTCTGCCACGGTACTCGCATTTCGTAACGCATCAAGAACCCAATCGAGTTGAATTAGGCGGCTGAGGCGTGCCAGCACTCGTAAATGACATGCCTCGTCCAATGACGCGACGAGGAAAAAAATATCGGTCAAACATCCTCTTGGACCACCAAATGGAATGCCGCTCGAAGTGATACCAAGTGCCAAAAATGGTTCCGCAAATGCGTCGACGGGCGGTCGTCTTGGGTGGAGCAGGGCCACACCGTTTTCCAGTGCGGTTGGATGAAGTTCTTCACGAGAGCGTATGGCTTCCACCATTTTCTCAGGAAGCCACAAAGCACCCGAGTTTGCGGCCAGCTCACATATTTTTTGGATGACCGAGTTTTTTGTTCTTGCCTTAAGCGGGACAGCAATATTCTCGGGCGTTAATAGATCCGAAATCGTGATTTCGCCGAGTCCGGCCGGTGTACGATGCTTGTCTAGGACCTCTTCAACTTCAACAAGCTCTTGTTCGGTCGATAGCCCTATTCGATCCTCGAACCAGTGATGGATTTCAGCGGAAGAAAATTTCCAATTTCCCCCAATCCTGCGACCAGGAAGTCTTCCGCGCTCCGCCATGCGTTTGACCTGCTCAGGCGTAATGTGCAGGTACGCGGCGAGTGAGTTAATGTCAAAATCTTCTTTAGCCATGCTGGCACCTCATGCATCTGTGCTGGCTTATGATGACCATTTGACATCGTTGATGCCATATCAACTGGCCATAAAAATAGAATTGAGAATCAGCCTTGACGTACCGGTAGATATTTCAAGAATCGGAATTGTTGGCAGGAGGCCGACAGACAATTGAATCGACGCACATCATTCGCCAGGCAAGGAGGCCTTGTGAGTACCAAACAGCTAGCGTCTTCAAACGGAGCGATCCGTTTGAATGAAATACTTCCGAGATCACAGTTTATCGGCGGCCAGGACGTTCAGGTTCGGTCCTGCTGCAGTCGTTGGCAGGAGTGTCAGGGCGACGACGTCTATGTTGCGATCGTTGATTCGGAGACCGATGGTCACGAATTTGCTTGCGAAGCCATCGAGCGCGGTGCAACGGCGATTGTCACCGAACGACTATTGGCGGTCGATCGCCCGCAATGCATCGTCGAAGACTCAAGATTGGCTTTTGCGACGATCTGCCATGCACTCGCCGGAAATCCCAGCCAACGAATCTCCACGATTGGTGTGTCGGGAAGCGACGGAAAAACGGTAACCAGTCACCTGATTCAGAGTGTGTTTGACCAATCAGGCGGGAATGTTGGCTTGCTTTCCTCGATCGAGAATCGACTTGGTGCAACTAATGTGTTGGCTCCAAATCGAAATTTGAATTCGCCTTTGCTTGCCGATCAGCTTTCGACAATGGTGTTGTCGGGGTGTACGCACGCCGTGGTTGAAATGGCTTCCGAGGCATTAGCTCAGCATTCACTCTCGGGCGTGACTCTCGATGCTGCCGTGGTGACGAACATTCGCCATGACAACATGGGTTTTCACGGTTCGAAAGAGAATTATCAACGCGCAGCAACCCGACTGTTGCAATATCTCAAACCAACCGGATTTGCTGTGCTCAACGCGGATGATCCAACGACGCATTATTTGTTGGATCGGATCGAGACGCCCGTGTTGACCATCGGGATGATACATCAAGCAGAGGTCACGGCGAAAGTAATCGAACGGACGAATAGTGAACAGACTTTTTTGTTGACCGCTGGCGGTGAATCCGCGGTGGTGCGTACATCGATCATCGGTGACCAACATGTTTATAATTGCCTGGCGGCCGCCGCCGTTGGTTTAACTTCAGGAATTGAACTCGCCGTGATTGCCAAAGGGCTTGAATCGGTTCTGGTAATTCCTGGCCGACTGGAACGCGTGGAATGCGGCCAGCCATTCAATGTTTGGATTGATTCAGCTCGGAGCGCCAGGCAACTGGCAACGGCACTTCAATCAGTCAAACGAGTGACCAAAGGTAAAATCTGGTGCATCTGCTCCGTCGACGATCAACAAAACCGCACGTTGCGAAGACAAATCGGCGAGATCGTTGAGAGATCCTCGGACTTTCATGTCCTCACGCAGACACTGATGAAGAAACAGACCGATTACGAGCCGGCTCATCAAGTTCTGGATGGTTTTGATAATCCGGCGACCGTTCAGCTTATTCCAGATCGGTTTAAGGCGATTGAATGGACTCTTTCTCAAGCTGGCCCTGATGACGCGGTTGTCATCACAGGTTGCGGCGAGCGCCCAATCGCCCGGGTCGGAGAACAACAATGGGAAGTTTGCGATCGAGACGTCTGCCAAGCTTGGCTCTATGATCAAGCCAGTTGGACTGATCACGAATCGAAACCGACAATTTTCAATATCGATGATTACCGGTAGTTGGATTTTAAGTTGTAGCTCGATTTTTTGGGCCAGAACAGCGCAAGGCTCGTTCGGGCGTACTAACTGGTTTTTGTAGGCAACAACAAGCTCCGCGCAGTTCCGAAAACTGGTTTGAATAGAATTTCTCACGCAGGGCAGAACAAAGTCGCGTAGGTGCTTCCCTCTGTGCCAACCTAGGTTAGACAACACTGAAGTTTTTTATTTTGCTTGAGTGCTTGGAGAACTTTGATGTCGGAAGCAAAAAAAAAATCGGCCAGAATGCAAGCAGTCCGGCATCGCCAACTTCAGAATGCAGTTTTTCCTAGGGTTTTTGAGCATTCAGTGTTTAATCAATAAACGATTAGCTAGCGACTGAAGTGGTCAACTTATTTTGAAGCAATTCCCCTTGTGGGGTTTTTGAGCATTCCCTAAATGTATCGCCGAACTTGAGGTTAAGTGCTTTGGTCACCGGCCTTTTGGCAAACAAACCACTTTAAGTTCAGTCGACGGTATTAGTGTCGCGGGAATCTAATACCAACCCTCCCTCCTGGGTAAGAGCTAATTTTTCTTGCCGGGACAATGGTTACTGGGTCGACCGTTCCGGTAGGTGCTCACGGCTGAGCTTCGACTGGTGCACTGGGGTGGTCACCACCCCAGTGCCCAGGGATATACTGAAAAAGCGTTGGTTGCAATTCAACCAACGCTTTTTTTATTCTCGACGTCCGACGATAACTGTCGTTCAATCGTTCATTTGCCTTTTTCCGGGGATTCTATCGGCTCGACGATAACAAGTTCGTGGTTTTCAACGTCGTACTGATACTGCCGATCGCCTGGTAATTCAGGAAGCTCAATCTTGTTTTGCTTGATGATTTTTTCCATAAACTCCTCATGGTCCTTCGGGTAACGTCCCTTTTCAGCATAGAACAAATTGACGGCTTGAGTAATTGCAAGCTGCGAGACTTTTTCCACGGCGGGTCCGTAAGCATTTAACGCGCCGATTGGATTGAGTGGATTCCATTTCTTTATCTTTCCATCGCTTACTTTCACGTTCGCGTTTGGATCGAATTCACCGATGTCGTCAGTCTTTTGTCCAAAGATACCGGTTTCCGTTGCTTCGGGCTTTTTGTCAGCTTGTGCCGTTTCTGATTCGTAGGGGTCTCGACACCCGAAACAAAAGACGACGACTGCACAGAGCATGACGGGAACGAGAGCTTTCATTTTTTTTACCGATCTAGAAGGAGTTAAACGCTTTAGCAAGTTTAGACGGAACTGCCGGAATTGCAAAATCCCTCAGCACGCTCCAATTGAAGAAGTTGGATTTTCAGGCTTGTCCCGCGGGGTGCTGAAAAGCCTCCCAGTCCCCCACCGCAACTGACAACTCGATGGCAGGGGACAATCAGAGGATACCGATTATTGCTCATCACACTTCCGACAGCTCGAGCTGCTTTTGGGGAGCCAGCCAATTTGGCCAATTCGCCGTAACTCATGGTTTCCCCGTAAGCGATTGAGCGACAAGCCATGGTGACGTTTCGTTGGAACGGCGTCATCCACGATTGGTCGATTTCCAGTTCGTCGAAGTTTTCGTCCTTCCCCAACGCGAATCGAGTGAACTTTTTCGCCACTTCTCGCTCATACAGATTGAGCCTTTCTGCGCGCTCAAATGGAAGGTCAAACTCCGCCAGCAGTTCCCGTTCATTCTGGTAACCGAATTTGACTCGACTGATAATAGGGCCGACGAGAGCAATCCCAATCCATCCTAATTCAGTCTCGAATGCAAAAACTTGGCAACTTGTTTCCACGCGTGGAATTGGGCTTTTCGATTTTGGTCGAAGCGAGGTCAACGTGCTCATTTGGAATCCTTTTCTTGGTCAAGTGTCCAGTTCGCGCTGTCCGGCTGGAGTGCCAGGGAAACGGTCTATCCAGCGAACGAATTACAGATTTGTTTGAGGCAAAGGAAAGAGGCTGCCTATCCGTGTCGCCGGTCTATTATTAGACTTTTACACTTCGAATAGAAGCGAGCCGGCGATAAGACTAAAGAAGTATTACAAAACAGGCATACGATCGAATTCTCAAGCGAATTTGATCCCTAGATATAAGGAAAACCATGAATCGCTTTAGTGGTTATGCAAATGAATATTACGTGAATATGAACCTCAATACGGAACTCGAATTGCCCAGCAATCGAGACACTTTGTTGCATTTTTTCGAACAGCTGAAAAAACGCTATCCGACGATGAGGAACTTTTACAGTCGCGAACGTGGGGATTACGTCTTGGAAGAAGACAAAGACGAAGGGAACTACCGTTGGGCCACGATCGAACAAAAGCGAATTTGTTCCGGCTATGTAAATCCACCGTCAATCGGGGAAGCCGTTGAGCAACACGTCGTCGTACTCGAATCGATACCTTATACGTTGTCCGTCAGCCCGCTCGATTGCGAATCGCTCAATTTCATGATGGGATTCGATTTCATGTATCGCGGAAATCACCATGAACTGTTGGCCGAGGCCCTGGGACTTTCTCCAGCGATCGAGAGATTGAGGGAAGTCCCCGGCGCGCGCCTGGTGAGCAATGAGTTGTCGATCCAGCTGGCGCTCGATGAAGATTGCCGTACGCAGTGCCGATTGAGTATCGAGCCACGGACCACAGCCTATCATGTGCGGACCGGTGAGTATCCGGAAGAAACTCTCAGCGTTTACCTGACGATGCGTCGTTACGGAAGTTTGGCAAACGACGAAACGTTCGTGGCTCAATTCCAGAAACTTCGCATCAAGGCCGAAGAGTTACTCGACCAGTATGTTGTTGAGAACGTCTTGATTCCATTGCAACAAGCAATTGCGATCAAATAGTAGAACCCGTCGAAGGGTGATGGCAAATTAAATCAAGCCGGTTACCTTCAGGGTCAATCCGTACTCTTACTCTTACTCTTACTCGTACTCTTACTCTTACTCGTACTCCTACCCGTACCCGTACTCGTACTCTTACTCGTACTCGTACTCTTACTCTTACTCTTACTCTTACTCTTACTCTTACTCTTACTCGTACTCTTACTCTTACTCTTACTCTTACTCGTACTCGTACTCTTACTCGTACTCGTACTCGTAGACGACGAATTCTGACTTGAAGCGTTATTTCCTGATAATCTGAACCAAAATCTTTGCTGAATCTCGTCGTCCTTTTGAAGCAACACTACGATACTTCTACTACATT